>NZ_LKBY01000092.1:0-106363 GCF_002699915.1 Pseudomonas sp. ICMP 8385
TTGGAGGGGCATGAAACGAACTCATAAAAACAGAGCCCGTTTCTATTATTGCTTGGCGGAGAAGTCAATTTCTTAACTGACTGGCATTAGGGCTTGCCCGCGATGGCGGAGTGTCAGTCGACTATTTATCAACTGACCCACTGCCATCGCGAGCAAGCCCGCTCCCACATTATTTGAGTGCGACCCATGAGGCTCAGATCCGCACATTCCCCCGTGGCCCGGCAATAGCCCAGATAATCAGGCCCAGCACTGGAAGGAACAGGATCAACAGGATCCACAACACTTTGGCCCCGGTGCTGGCGCCGCTTTTGAACACGTTGATAATCGCCCAGATATCCAGCGCCAGGATGATCAGCCCGATCAGGCCATTAAATGTGGAACCCATGGTGTCGCTCCTAAGTGAGGGTTTGCCTGTTTAGGATAGCCAGCCCTGACCAGGGTTCCGTTTTATTTCACACGTGCAGCGCAATACGCAGGGCTTCCAGGGACGGCTCGCCCTTGATCCCGGTTTCGGCACACAATTCCAGCACCCGTGGCACGTCGTTGCCATACACCAACACCGCCTGGATCTCGTCATCGAGCAACTGGCTGAAGTTCATCAGGGTGTAGCCGCCGTTTTCCGGGTTCATGGCGCCGAGCTGGATCTGGATACGATTGAGCGCCGTCAGCGCCTCGGTCTTGGCCAGTTGCTTGGGCTTGAGGTTGAATTCGACGCCCGGACCAAAGGACGCGACGATCTGGGCGAACAGGTCCTGGTAGGTATCGGCCTGGAACAGCACGGTTTCCGGCAGGCTGCCAACCACTATCCACTCGCCCAGGGGGATGGGGAAGCTGTCGTCGTAGTTGATATCCGGGTTGGCCGCCAGGAACCCATCGGCATCGGCGTAGGCCTGGGTGGCCTCGTCGGCGATCTGCACGATCTCGGCGTCGCCCAGGCAACCGGAACTGATTTTAGTGATGAGTTCGACGAGCGCGGTGTTCATGGGCAATCCTGTAGCGAGGCTGATTTTGAGGGCGCAAAGCCTACACCAGTTTTAGCAGCTGCGCCGTCGTATCCGCAGCGCCCATGGTCTGGGCCGCCACCAACGCCGTCACACCCTGGGCATCCGTGGCCTTGGGGTTGGCCCCCACGCTGATCAGGTACTCGACCATCTCGGTGCGGTTGAACATCGCGGCCATCATCAGCGCCGTGCGGCCATCGGCCGAGGCGCCGTCAACCGGGGTGCCCCCTTCAATCAACGCCTTGACTACCTCAAGGCTGCCCTTGAACGCCGCGCCGGCCATCGGCAATTGGTGCTTGTCGTTGGCCATTTGTGGGTCTGCCTTGAACTCCAGCAGCACTTTCACCGCCTCGGCGTGCCCGTGATAGGCGGCCAGCATCAACAAGGTATCGCCGTTGTGATTACGCAGATTGACCGGCAAGCCCTTGGCCAGCAACGCGGCCAGCATTGCGGCATCGCCTCGGCGGGCGACGTCGAAAACCTGCTCGGCAAATTCGGCGGCTTCTTCTTCGGTCATTTTTTTGGCTTGATCTGACATCTGCGGCTCCCTGTGGGTGTGGCGTAAGGCCGTTAGTTTCCCGAGCGGCGCTACGCCTGTCACCCCTTTTTTGCCGAACGCCACGATAGTCAGGCGCTATCACAGACCCTCAGTAGCGATACTTTCCACCCTGGATATCCGCCAGCACCTGCCCGGTCACCGGCACATAGGCGTCAGTGCCCGGCAACCAGGCATACAGGGGATCATCACCGACCCGGGCCGGGTCGAACGCTTCTTCCTTGAGCCGCATCTTCTGGTACTTGAAGGTGCCGGTGGTTTCCATCTTCACCTTGATCCGCAGGAACAACGGCACTGCATAGGCGGGCATCTGGCTCTGGGCGAACTGCAGCAATGCCTGCATATCCAGGCTGGCCAGGGATTCGGACGGAGTAATCGCCGCCATCCCGGCCCGGCCATTGGTGTTGGCGATTTCCACGCCGTAGGCCACCGCCTCGGTGATCTGCGGGTGCTGCATAAAGATGTTTTCCACTTCGGTGGTGGAGACGTTCTCGCCCTTCCAGCGATAGGTGTCGCCCAGGCGATCGACGAACTGCGCATGGCCAAAGCCGATACTGCGCAACAGATCGCCGGTATTGAAATAACGATCGCCCTTTTCAAACACGTCGCTCAAGACCACCTTGCGGTTCTTTTCCGGGTCGGTGTAGCCATCGAACGGTGCCTTGTCGTCGATCCTGGCCAGCAGCAGGCCCTGGCCGCCCTTCGCCACCTCACGCATAAAACCATTGCTGCCACGGATCGGCTCACAGGTGTCGTGGGCGTAGTCCACCAGCGCCCAGTGCATCAGGGAAAAGCCGATGGTGTTGTCGAAATTAAGCACGTTGGTGAAGCCGATATTACCGTCGCTGGCGGCGTACAGCTCGCAGATATGCTCGACGCCAAAACGCTCCTTGAACGGGCCCCACACCCCGGGACGCAAGCCGTTGCCGATCATCTTCACCACCCGGTTGTCGCGGTCGCGCGGGCTGGGGGGCTGGTCGATCAGGTAGCGGCACAGCTCGCCGACGTAACCCAGGGTGGTCGCGTTGAACTTGCGCACATCGTCCCAGAACTGGCTGGCGCTGAACTTGCGGCGGATGGCAAACCCCGACGCGCCGGCAATCGCCGAGCCCCAGCACACACACAACCCGGTGGCGTGGTACAGCGGCAGCGTGCAATAGACGACGTCGTCCGGGCCCATGTCCAGAGCGATGGTGCCAAAGCTGGCCGAGGACTTCATCCAGCGCCCATGCTTGAAGATGCCGGCCTTGGGCAAACCGGTGGTGCCGGAGGTGTAGATATAGAAACACGGGTCGTTGAAGTAGATCTGCTGGCTGCTGGCCGGGTTGTCCGTCGAACTCTGCGCGCTGGCGGCCATCAGGTCGATATAGCCCCGGGGCACCGGCGTCACCTGTTGATCGGCAACATACCAGGTGCGCAATGGCTCAATCGCCACCTGCTCACGCACCGCATCGTAGGCCTCGACCAGTTCGGCGCCGACCACAATCGCCACCGGGTTGACCAGGGTCAGGCTATGCACCAGCACCGCCTGGGTCTGCGCGGTGTTGAGCATGGCGCAGATGCCGCCGACCTTGGCCACCGCCAGTACCGCCAGCAACAGCTCGGGACGGTTTTCAATAAACAGTGCGACCACATCGCCCTTGCCAATACCTTGGGCCTGCAGATGATGGGCGATGCGGTTGGCGTGCTGGTTGGCCTGGCGGTAACTGAGCACCTGGTCGCCGTACAGCAGCGCGGCGCCCTCGGGGTTGCGTTGGGTGGCCTGCTCGAAGGTCCAGCCCAGCCCGCACGGCTGGTCGGGGTCAGTGATATTGGCAACGCGGATACCGCGCACCAGGCGTGGCAGGGCCCTGACAATGGTCGGCACCTTACGCAACATCATGCCGAGGGTAATCATCTCGCTGTTCGGATTGCTCATGCACAAAAGTCCTTTTTCTTATTATTCGTATGATCCGTGGGCCTTCGTACGGTGTAGGACCGTTCCTGAATGCCTTGCAGGAAAATACGCCAGCCATTCCTTGGCTGTACACGCAGGATTTGCAATGTTTTGTATCCCGCCGTCAGTACCGTTGGTCAGCGCCCGATAGCGCAAAATGCAGGATGCACGATGGCCATTCATGCATATTGCACGAAACCGAAAAATTCTATTTTTTATAAGCTATTGATTTATAAATGATTTATACAAATCACAATACTGGCACAATCACTGCACCTATCACTCCATGCCGCACAACACGAGCCAATGGAGCCAATAGACATGAGCCTGATCCAAGACAAGTTTGCTTCTGTATTCTCCAACTACGACGTCACCACCCAACCGCGCCCTGACGGTGGGATCCTGCTGACCCTGCGCAACACCGAGGGCAAGCAGATCAAGCGCTCGATTTCGTACCAGCAACTGCACACCGCCGACCAACTGACCTGGGTCATCAGCGCCATCCGCCGCGACCTGGCAGAACAAGCCAGTGACTTACCGCAGATCTCGATGCTGCAAAGCCAGAACCGTTTTGCCCTGCCGACCTACCACTCGGCATAAGTAGCGCTGTGTTTTCCAGGGTCGTGACGCCGTTGTGCCTCACGGCCCTTTTTTAATTGCACAACCCACGCTTGATCGCCTCGCTGACGGCCTGGACCCGGTTATTGACGTGCAACTTGCAATAGATATTGCGCAAATGAAACTTCACCGTGGCCTGTGAGACACATCGGATCCGGCTGATTTCCCACACGGTCTTGCCCTCCGTGGCCCAGCGCAGTATTTCCAACTCCTTGGCCGTCAGCGGCTTATCCTGCAACGCCAGCTGTTCACAGGCCGCGTTTGCCGCAGGCTCCACGGATGGGGTCGGCTCCTCTGGGCTGCTCATGCATACCTCTCCCTCTCTTATTGATTTGCACCGCCAATATTCGGACTCCTCCTATTGACAGACGAACTTACACAGTGAGGGGAGAGTTACACAAAGCCTGGAATTAACACATCAGCCCATAGACAAATAGCTATAACTTACAAACCATACAGTCCATTCCCACAAACTTATCCAACTTGAGCATATTGAATAAGTTTGCAGATAGTGAATTACCGTCAATCATCCAGCCCGGGGAAACCCTGGGCAAGGTCACTGCCGGTGCGTTGCGCCACGGCCCCGAACACCGTCTGGAACAGGCTGATCGCGACCACCCGCAGTTCTTCCCCCAGGTCAAGCCAGCGCGGCATGCCGGCCGGGATGCGCAACAGGTCATGTTTTTCGCAGAGCAGCGTGTAGACGTAATCGTCGATGTGCAAGCCGAGCAGCCCACGCCCGGCGGCGAACAGGCGGATTTCGTCGGCCTCATGGCGATACTCATCGCGCAGGCTTGCAGCAAGGGCCTCCTGTTGCGGATGTTCGCGGCTCACGCTCAACACTTCCACCTGCGCGTAGCCGTGTGCCGTCATCCAGCTGTCGATGTGCTCCTGGTACGCCGCCGTCACCTCGGCCGCACTGGCGCCGGCTTCGACACGGGTGTTGGCCGACCAGCGCTCGAAGCCCACGCCCTGCTCGGCCAGGGTCGAGGCAATATCGTCAGCGTGGGTCAGGACCTTGTTCGGGGTGTCCGGGGTAGAAACGTGATAAACGCAAAGAATGCTCATAAATAGGGTCCTCGGGCGGTAAGAGTCTGCAGGTGATGGGCCGGGCTCATGGCCGTTCCTCGGGCAAGCGCAGCGCCATGATCCACGCGGCGGCCAGGGCTGCGAGGCTGGCAATGCTGAAGGTCAGGGTCGGCCCCAACTGGTTCCAGCTGTACCCGGAATACAAGGCGCCCAGCGCGCCGCCGGTGCCGGCCAGCGCGGCATAAAGGGCCTGGCCCTGGCCTTGCTGGCGCGCCCCGAAGCTGCGCTGCACAAACTGGATGGCCGCCGCATGAAAGCTGCCAAAGGTCGCCGCATGCAGCAATTGGGCAAATAGCAGCACCCACAGGAACTCGGCGAACGAGCCCAGCAACAGCCAGCGCAACGCCGCCAGCAGGAAGCTCGCCACCAGCACCCGGCGCACCGAGAAGCGCGAGAGAATCCGGCGCATGGCCATGAACATCAGCACCTCCGCCACCACGCCCAGGGCCCACAGCAGGCCGATCACGCCACGGCTGTAGCCGAGGTTTTCCAGGTGCAGGGTGAGGAAGGTGTAGTACGGGCCGTGGCTCATCTGCATCAAGGCAACACAGGCATAAAACGCCAGCACGCCGGGGCTGCGCAGTTGCCGCAAGAACCCGTCGCCGGCGCCGCGCCCGCCTGTGGCAGCCGGCTGGGCATTGGGCACCCAGAGGCTGGCACCGACGATGCCGGCCATGATCAACACGATCGCCAGCGGGTAGATATCCAGGCTCAGGGCCTCGAACAGCCGTCCCAGGGCGACCACAGCCAGGATGAAACCGATGGAGCCCCACAGGCGGACCTGGCTGTAGCGCGAAGTCTGGCCTTGCAGGTGCGCCAGGGTGATGACCTCGAACTGTGGCAGCACCGCATGCCAGAAGAACGCATGCAGGGCCATCACCAGCGCCAGCCAGGCATAGCTCTGGCTGACAAAGATCAGCGAGAAACTGAGCAGCGTGCACACCGCGCCAAAGCGCACAATGGCCAGGCGCCGCCCGGTGTAGTCCCCCAGCCAGCCCCAGATATTGGGGGCCACGCAACGCATCAGCATGGGGATTGCCACCAGCTCGCCAATGCGCGCGCTGGAGAATCCCAGGTGGTGGAAGTACAGCGCCAGGAACGGCGCCGTCGCCCCCAGCAGGGCGAAATAGAACAGATAAAAGCTGGAAAGTCGCCAGTACGGGAGCGCTGTCACGGTCAGACCGTCACAGCTGGCCCAGCACCGGGGTACTCACGCGCACATCGGCATTCTGCCCACGATGGCGCAGCAGGTGGTCCATCAGCACAATGGCCATCATGGCCTCGGCAATCGGCGTGGCGCGGATGCCGACGCACGGGTCATGGCGGCCCTTGGTGATCACGTCCACCGGGTTGCCATGCACATCGATCGAACGCCCCGGCGTGGTGATGCTCGACGTCGGCTTGAGCGCCAGGTGCGCCACAATCGGCTGGCCGGACGAGATACCGCCGAGAATGCCGCCCGCGTTGTTGCTGACAAAACCTTCGGGGGTCAGCTCATCGCGGTGCTCGGTGCCGCGCTGGGCCACGCAGGCGAAACCGGCGCCGATTTCCACGCCCTTGACCGCGTTGATGCTCATCAGCGCGTGGGCCAGTTCGGCGTCCAGGCGGTCGAAGATCGGCTCGCCCAGGCCCGGCATCACCCCTTCGGCGACCACGGTGATTTTCGCGCCCACCGAATCCTGGTCGCGGCGCAACTGGTCCATATAGGCTTCCAGTTCCGGCACCTTGTCCGGGTCGGGGCTGAAGAAGGCGTTGTCTTGCACGCTGTCCCAGGTCTTGAACGGGATTTCGATCGGGCCCAACTGGCTCATGTAGCCACGAACCACGATGCCCTGGGTGGCCAGGTACTTCTTGGCAATGGCTCCGGCGGCCACGCGCATCGCGGTTTCCCGCGCCGAACTGCGGCCACCGCCACGGTAGTCGCGCTCGCCGTATTTATGGTGGTAGGTGTAGTCGGCGTGGGCCGGGCGGAACAGGTCCTTGATCGCCGAGTAGTCCTTGGACTTCTGGTCGGTGTTGCGGATCAACAGGCCGATGGCGCAGCCGGTGGTGCGGCCCTCGAACACGCCGGAGAGGATCTCGACTTCGTCGGGCTCCTGGCGCTGGGTGGTGTGGCGGCTGGTGCCGGGCTTGCGGCGGTCGAGGTCGCGCTGCAGGTCGTCCAGGGACAGCTCAAGGCCGGGCGGGCAGCCGTCGACAATGGCGACCAACGCCGGGCCATGGCTTTCGCCCGCGGTGGTGACAGTGAACAGCTTGCCGTAGGTATTGCCGGACATGCAGAGCGCTCCGTGAAATCAGTTGAATCAACTCAACCGTGATAACTAAGCGCGCCAGTATACGCAGGCTCACCCAGTAGTTCATCCTCGAAACCTTCCCGGTAGACGTTGGTCCAACCGGCACCTTCCTCATGATGGCGCGATGATGCTGCGAGTTTTGCTGTTCACCCTCACCCTGTTCTGTACCGTCGCCCACGCCGCCAGCCCTGTGGTGCTGCAACGACCCATCAGCCTGGACACTGGCAGCGGCGAGCTGTTTGGCTCGTTATTGCTGCCCCAGTCTGACAAACCGGTGCCCGTGGTGCTGATCATCGCCGGCTCCGGCCCCACCGACCGCAACGGCAACAGTGCCGACGGGGCGCGCAACGACAGCCTCAAGCGCCTGGCCTGGGTGCTGGCCCGGCATAATATTGCCAGCGTGCGCTACGACAAGCGCGGCGTGGCCGCCAGCCTCCAGGCCACGCCCGACGAGCGCAACCTGACGCTGGACGCCTACGTGGCCGACGCCGTGGCCTGGGGCACGTTGCTCAAGGCCGACCCGCGATTCGGGCCCCTGGTGGTACTGGGCCACAGTGAGGGTGCCCTGGTGGCAGCCCTCGCCGCCCCCGAGCTGCGGCCCGCCGGGGTGGTTTCCCTGTCCGGCAGTGCCCGCCCGGTGGACCAGGTGATTCGCCAGCAATTGGCCGATCGCCTGCCGCCTGCCCTGCTGCTGCGCAGCCACCAGATTCTGGATCGACTCAAGGCCGGCCAGGTGGATGCCGATGTGCCAGGCCCGCTGCAGGGGATTTTCCGCCCCAGCGTGCAGCCTTACCTGATCAGCCTGTTTCGTGCCGACCCAGCAGCGGCTTTCGCCCGACTGACGATGCCGGCCCTGATCATCCAGGGCACCACCGACCTGCAAGTGGGGGTCGCCGATGCCCAGAAACTCAAGCAGGCCAAACCCGACGCCGAACTGGTGGTGATTCCCGGCATGAACCACGTGATGCGCATCGTGCCCAACGATGTGAAACAACAATTGAGCTCCTACAACGACCCGCAATTGCCCCTCGCCGATGCGCTGGGCCGGCGTCTGGTTGCCTTTATCGACGGACTTCGCCCCCGATAAGCGACTATTTACCCTCCAGTCCTGGATAAAGCGGCCGATAAGCACAGGGTCAACAGCAAAAAGCCTGTCGACTTGCAGAGCTTGGACAGGATCGCACCGAATGACGAACACCGAAGCAGTACCACAACCACCCGCTGAAACCCCCGCCGACACCGAAGCGGCGGCAGCGGCTGCGCTGCCGTGGGCGGAAGTTGGGGCCGAACACTTCAAGATGCTGCGCCTGGCGCCCTTGGCCACCGACCGCGCCACCGGCGCCCGCCCGCTGCGCTTTGTGCAATTTGGCTATGCCGAGCGCAACAACAAGGACCACAGCTTGCTGCGCATGGTCATCCAACTGCCCAGCCAACGGGTGCGGCGTGAACAGAATCACCTGGACGTGTGGGTCGACCACGCCACCCAGCGCGTGCATTTCGGCCCGGGCAACAGCCTGGAAATCGAACCGGCGAACCGAGGCCTGGGGCGTTTCCTGGTGGCCCAGGGTGCCGCGTGGGCGAAAAAGAAGTGGTCGCACTACCGCGTCGACGGCGTGGACCTGGCGAACAAGGACGCGCTGAACGAAGCCACGCGCCTGCGTCGCGACCACTTTTTGCGCATCCAGGGTTTTGATGTGGCCTATGCCGATGTCCAGCATCTGAAGGGGCATGTGCAGCCGGGCAAGGTCAGCGAAGTGCTGGACAGCTGGAACACCGAGAAGGTGCAGTTCGTGGAAATCCTGGAAGCGGCGCAGATGCTGCAACAGGCCGAGCAGAACCTGGTCGAGCAAGAGGTGAAACTGCGCCACGAGGAAGAAAAGGTCATCAAGTTCAAGCGCGAGGACAGCGGCTTGCGCTTCACCATCACCTGCCTGGTGGCGTTTACCGTGTTCCAGGCGGGGTTGTTGATCTGGATTGCGACGCATCGCTGACCACTTGGTTTCACTGAACAAACCCAAGCAAATGTGTGTGGGCTTGGGTGGGAGCGGGCTTGCCCGCGATAGCGGAGTGTCAGTCAACTATTTATAACTGACCCACCGCTATCGCGGGCAAGCCCGCTCCCACATTTTTTAGGGCCAATTCCTACGCGATATCGGGTCAGACCCTGGCGGCAAACACCGCCTGATGCTCCCGGCACTGCTGTGCCGTGAGCATGAACACGCCATGCCCGCCGTTCTGGAACTCCAGCCAGGCAAAATCCACTTCCGGGTACAGCGCTTCAACGTGCACCTGGCTGTTGCCCACCTCGACAATCAGCAAGCCCTTCTCGGTCAGATGATCGCCCGCTTCGGCCAGCATCCGGCGCACCAGGTTCAAGCCGTCGTCACCGCAGGCCAGGCCCAGCTCGGGTTCGTGCTGGTATTCGTCGGGCATGTCGGCAAAGTCTTCGGCATCGACATACGGCGGGTTGGACACAATCAGGTCAAAGCGCTGGCCGGGCAAGCCGTCGAAGCCATCACCCTGCACGGTGTACACGCGCTCGTCGACGCCATGGCGCTCGATGTTCTGGTTGGCCACTTCCAGGGCTTCAAAGGACAAGTCCCCCAGCACCACTTCGGCTTCCTGGAACTCGTAGGCGCAGGCAATGCCGATGCAACCGGAGCCGGTGCACAGGTCGAGGATGCGCGCCGGCGGCTGGGCCAACCAGGGTTCAAAACGGTTTTCGATCAGCTCGCCAATGGGTGAGCGTGGGATCAGCACCCGCTCGTCGACAATAAACGACATGCTGCAGAACCAGGCTTCTTTCAACAGGTAGGCGGTGGGCACGCGCTCGTGGATCCGGCGATGCAGCAGGCGCTGTACATGGGAAATCTCTTCTTCTTCGAGGTTGCAGTCCAGGTAACTGTCGGCAATTTCCCAAGGCAGGTGCAGCGCACCCAGCACCAATTGCCGGGCTTCGTCCCAGGCATTATCGGTACCATGGCCAAAAAACAGGTCTTCCCCATGGAAACGGCTGACAGCCCAACGGATATGGTCGCGCAAGGTGCGCAGGCGGGAAGTGATCACGGGGGCAAGCTCCAGGAAAAAACGACTGGCAATTCTAACAGCCTTAAGCTGTACGGACGATGTATGAAAAACCGCTGCGGTGCGTCAGATTCAACCTGACTTAAGGTTTTTCTGTTACACAGCAGCCCCTCTTGACATGGCTGTAGGCCAACAACGGCGCACCTTACGTTAGTAGCGATTCACAGAACCGCTCAGCCAGAGGACAATGTCGCAAAAGCCCCACTCACAGGAGCCCCAGAATGTCCGTTCCAAAGACGATGTTTCAACTCAGCGGTCGCGGTTACGCACCGGCCAATTTGAGCCACGCGACCCTTGTGATCATCGATGCCCAGAAAGAATACTTGAGCGGCCCGCTTGCCCTGTCGGGCATGGAGGCCGCCGTAGAACATATCAAGCAACTGAGCGCGGCCGCACGCAAGGCCGGGCGGCCGATCGTGCATGTCCGCCACCTGGGCACCGTCGGCGGCCTGTTCGACCCCCAGGGCGAACGCGGCGAGTTCATCCCCGGCCTGGAGCCACACGATGATGAAACCATCATCGGCAAGCTGCTGCCCAGCGCGTTCCACGGCACGCTGCTGGAAAAAACCCTGCAGGACCTGGGTTCCCTGGACTTGATCGTCTGCGGCTTCATGAGCCACTCCAGCGTCAGCACCACGGTGCGCGCGGCGAAGAACCTGGGCTTTCGCTGCACCCTGGTAGAAGACGCCTGCGCCACCCGCGACCTGCCTTACAAAGGCGGCATTCTCAGCGCCGAGCATGTGCAGCAAACAGAAATGGCCATCATGGCCGACAACTTCGCCACCCTCGCCTTGACCCAAGACTTGGTCTGATCGCCCTGCCGATGAGCGGTGTGGCCCCCTCCCTGGGTCCCGCTCATCCGCTAAAACCTGTCATTTACCGCAATTGCCTCCCCACCCGGAACAAGTTGTTTATCTGCCGGTCGAAGGGCCGATACCCTGGAGGAAAGGTCGGAATGAAGATATCCGATGGATTTGACGCTCGTCGCTTGCGCCCCAAGGGCCCGAGCAACTGGCGTCTGCGCCTGGGCGTGGCATTTGCCGCGTTGCTCGCGCTGTGTGGCCTACTGCTTGCGTTGGCCGGTGGTGCCGGCCTGTTGGGCCACTCGCCCGCGCTGGGCGAACTCAATGCCAGCCCGGGCGACGGCGGCGTGCTGCTGGGCAGCGGGTTGTTGATCCTGTGGCTGGGTATCTGGCTGTGGCGCCGCTGCCGACGTCGCATGCGCCAGCCACTGGCGCTGAACATTGCCTCGCACCTGATGAAAAAACACGACTGAGGGAACACTGATAGCGTTTTGTCCCGCATCGACCGCCTCGATTTGGGTAAACTGCCCGCCCTTCGCGGAGGCTGATATGCAAGACGACGATTTTTCCCTGTTCAAGAACGAGCTGCGCGGCGTCAAGCCGATCAAGCACGACCGCGCCGACACCGGCAAACCGAAGACCGACCGCGCGCAGATCGCCAAGCTGCGCCAGGCGGCCACGGTGCGTACGGATGCCACCACGGTGGACGGTCTGTCGGACCAGTTCGTGATTGATGTGGGCCCCGAAGACGAGCTGATGTGGTCCCGCGACGGGGTCCAGGAAAGCCAGGTACGCAAGCTCAAGGCCGGGCAGATCCCCTTCGAGGGCAGCCTCGACCTGCACGGCATGACCGTGGAAAAAGCCCGGGAAACCCTCTGGGCGTTCCTGGCCGAAGCCACCCAGTTTGAAATCCGCTGCGTGCGCGTGACCCACGGCAAGGCCGTGCGCCTGGACGGCAAGCGCCCGATGATCAAGAGCCACGTCAACACCTGGCTGCGCCAGCATGCCCAAGTGCTCGGGTTCACCTCCTGCCAACCGCGCCATGGCGGTGCCGGTGCGGTGTATGTGATGCTCAAGCGCACGATGCTCGAAGGGCGTGACGAGTAACCCACAGCGCACGCGTGCCAACAACACCGCGCCCAGGGCCCGCCCCGCCGCTATTCAGCCAGTTTCGCATTCTCGCGTTCTTTCTCGGCATACCGCGCGCGCGCGTCCACTATCGTCGGCTGATACTTCAAGGCCCACGCATGCAGCGCTCCCAGGGGCACGACCAGTTCGTGCCCAAGGTCTGTCAGTTCGTACTCGACCCTCGGCGGAATAGTCGGGAACATCGTGCGCTTCACGATCCCGTCTTGTTCCAGCCGCTTGAGGGTAAGCGTGAGCATACGCTGCGAAATCCCCTCGACGGTACGCTGGATCTGGTTGTAGCGCACCGGCCCGCGTGACAGCGCCCCAACGACCAGCACGGTCCACTTGTCGCCGATTCGCGCCAGTACCTGCGCAATCAATAGACAACCTTGATAGTTATGCGCCGTCTCCGATACGCGAACAGAAATGTTCGTTTCGCTCAAAAAAGTGCCTTCTTGTGTGGATGTGGGTGAGACCTACAATAACCCAGCCCACCAAACAAAGTGTTTACAAGCATCGCGCGTACCTCCCCGACCTGAGTATTTGCGGTGCCCCTTCCCTCAGTCGCCAGACTCTGGAACCCCTCAACAGGAGATTTTCCGTATGCCCAAAACATCCTCCATGCTGGCTATCTCGGCAACGACCCTAATCGTACTCGCGCTGTCGGCCTGCAGCGGGCAAGGCCGGACGCCAGACGCGTCCGCCGCCAGTCAGGAACTGCAGCGCTACAAGGCCCAAGAGCAAACCGAGCAAGCCAACCTGGTGAATTTTGCCGATCTCGACCTGCGCGTCTACAGCGGCCAGAAATGGGACGAGGTCTCCAAATCCCACGCCGACAACATCATCGTGCACTGGCCCGACGGGCGTCAGACCGTCGGTATCGATCCCCATATCGCAGATATGAAAGGGCTGTTCGCCTTTGCGCCCGACACCCGGATCCGCACCCAGAGCAACAAGATCGCCCAGGGCAACCTGACTTCGGTGACCGGCGTCATGGAAGGCACCTTCACCCGCCCGCTGCGCCTGCCCGATGGCCGCACGATCGCGCCGACCCACAAACCGTTCAAGTACTCGATGGTGACCGTGGCGCGCTGGGAAAACGGCAAGATGGCCGAAGAATGGCTGATGTGGGATAACGCGGAGTTCCTGCGTCAGATCGGTGTCAATCCGGCGGACCTCGCCCCACGCAAAGGCGCGGCCCAGCGTTAGGACGCAAGGCGGGAGCAGAGCGTGAGTATCCGGTAGGCCAGCGTGACCGACAAACACTTGCAGGCGGCTCTGGTAGAATTGCCGATCCGAAGCCGCCGGCAATACAACTGTCGGCACACGTACGCTACTATGTGCCCAATGGTAGGCATAAACCTCGGGTTCATCGCTAACGTGCAGACCCACTCCAGCAAACACTGGAGTGAACTCGGGAAGCTTGGACAAAGCCTGGATGGTACAAAATTGGTACAGGCAGAAACCGTACCGCTCTGAAACCCATACGGAATACAGCCCTGTGACATTGGAACAGAATTACACCGCGATCCTCGGCCAAATCGGCGAGGACGTCTCCCGCGAGGGCCTGCTCGACACGCCAAAACGTGCCGCCAAGGCCATGCAGTATCTTTGCCGCGGCTACGAGCAGACACTGGACGAGGTCACCAACGGTGCCCTGTTCAGCTCCGACAACAGCGAAATGGTGCTGGTCAAGGACATCGAGTTGTACTCGCTGTGCGAACACCACCTACTGCCGTTCATCGGCAAGGCCCATGTGGCCTATATCCCCAGCGGCAAGGTCCTGGGCCTGTCGAAGGTCGCGCGGATCGTCGATATGTATGCCCGTCGCCTGCAGATCCAGGAAAACCTCAGCCGCCAGGTCGCCGAGGCGGTCCAGCAAGTGACCGGTGCCCTGGGGGTTGCCGTGGTGATCGAGGCCAAGCACATGTGCATGATGATGCGCGGTGTGGAGAAACAGAATTCGTCGATGATCACCTCGGTGATGCTGGGTGAGTTCCGCGAAAACGCGGCCACCCGCAGCGAGTTTCTCAGCCTGATCAAGTAACCGGCTGCGTCAGAAAAACCGGCATTCATCTCGCCGGTTTTTTTTCGCCTGTGGAAATCAGGTAAGCTGCGGCCCCTTCTGTCATGGGCAAGAGGTTTCAGCCATGTTCGTCAAAGCACTCCGAGTGGGCCTCGGCCACGTTATCATCGCGGGCGACTTCCTTACCCGCCCGCGTAAAAAGCAGCGCCCCGCCGAGCAACAGGCACAGGTCAATGAAGCGGCCAAGGGCCTGACCCTGTATCAATTCCACGCCTGCCCGTTCTGCGTGAAGACCCGCCGCACCCTGCACCGCCTGAATGTACCGGTGGCGCTCAAGGACGCGAAGAACAACGAGCAAGACCGCCAGACCCTGCTTACCCAAGGTGGCAAGATCAAGGTGCCGTGCCTGCGTATCGAAGAAAATGGCCAGACCACCTGGATGTATGACTCCAAGGTGATCATCGATTACCTGGATAAGCGCTTCGCCGCGATCTGACCGAAAACGCAGTCCAAATGTGGGAGCGGGCTTGCTCGCGATGGCGGTGTATCAGTACCAAATTTATTGGCTGACCCACCGCCATCGCGAGCAAGCCCGCTCCCACACAAGCCCGCTCCCACCTATCAGTCGAGCATCGGCACATGCCGGGGATGGCTGGCCACACGCTCAAGCCAGGCCTGTACGGCCGGATAAGGGCTCAGGTCAAAACCACCCTCATGGGCCACATGGGTGTAGGCATACAGCGCAATATCGGCAATCGAATACTGCTCGCCCACCAGGTACGGCGTGGCTTGCAGCTGTTTTTCCATGACCCGCAGCGCCTTGTAGCCGCCTTTATGGGTGGTTTTGTATTCCTCCAGCCGATCCTCCGGCAGCCCCAGGTAAAACTGGATAAACCGCGCCACCGCAATGTACGGCTCGTGGCTGTACTGTTCAAAAAACTGCCATTGCAACACCTGTGTGCGCAGGCGCGGTTCGCTGGGCAGGAATTGGCTGCCGTCGGCGAGGAAGTTGAGGATCGCATTGGATTCCCACAGGCAGGTGCCGTCTTCGAGCTCCAGGACCGGGATCTTGCCGTTGGGGTTCTTCGCCAGGAACTCGGCGGTCTGTGTGTCGCCGTTCAAGATGTCGACATTCACCCACTCATACGCGATGCCGAGCAGGTTGAGCATCAACTTGACCTTGTAGCAGTTGCCCGAGCGGTAATCGCCATAAACCTTGTACATGAAGCTCCCCTTATGCCGCTTGCGCGCTGTGCTTGACGGATCAGCGGACATGAACGCCACGTCCTGCTCCAGCGCTTGTGCCAATAAAGTGCGGGTGTCCAGGGGCTGTTTCAAGGTCAGCCAGAAGAATAATCCACCCTGGGGTACTTGCCAGTCGGCCAGTTCCCGCCAGTGCCGCGTCGTGCACGCGGGAACCCGTCGCGCCGCTCACGGCAAAACGCTGGCAGTGAACAAGGCCCTGACCCTGCCTTGAAATTGGCCTTTCATCTTTTTTGCACACATAATCGCAAACATTATTTGCTTTCTTTGTATACAAAAGCATAATTCGCTTCGTGCGAGTTCCTGACCTATTGGTCAACAAAGCCCGCTGGTACCTCAAAGCGCCGCTGCCCCACTTATGTGTCCGGCGCTGGAAATAACAATAAAACTCTTGAGGAGTACTTGCTGTGGAAAGCCATAAATCCGACGCCCCGACCCTGGACCTCAGTCCGCCGCATCTTGCGCCCACAAAGCAGGGTTGGCTGGAACGCCTGTTCAAACTCAGCCTGCATGGCACCACAGTGAAGACCGAATTGATCGCCGGCCTCACCACGTTTATCACCATGGCCTACATCATTTTCGTCAACCCCAACATCATGGCCGACGCCGGCATCGACCACGGCGCCGCCTTTGTCGCCACCTGTATCGCCGCGGCCCTCGGTTGCCTGTTGATGGGCCTGTACGCCAACTGGCCGGTTGGCCTGGCGCCGGGCATGGGCTTGAATGCGTTTTTTACCTACACCGTGGTCGGCACCATGGGCTACACCTGGGAGACCGCGCTGGGTGCGGTGTTTATTTCCGGCGTGCTGTTTATGATCCTGACGCTGTCGCGTATCCGCGAATGGCTGCTCAACAGCATCCCGGTGAGCCTGCGCCACGCCATGGGCGCGGGGGTGGGGCTGTTCCTGGGGGTGATCGGCCTGAAAACCGCCGGCATCATCGTGGCCAGCCCCGCCACCCTGATCAAGCTCGGCTCCCTGCATGAACCGGCGCCGCTGCTGGCGGCCGTGTGCTTCCTGCTGATCGCGGTGCTCAGCTATCACCGGGTGTTCGGCGCGATCCTGCTCAGCATTATTGCCGTCACCCTGGCCGGCTGGGGCCTGGGCCTGGTGCATTACCAGGGCATCGTGGCCGCCCCGCCGAGCCTGGCGCCGACCTGGATGGCGATGGACGTGATGGGCGTGTTCAACGTCAGCATGATCAGCGTGGTGTTCGCCTTCCTGTTTGTGCATATGTTCGACACCGCCGGCACCTTGATGGGCGTCGCCCAGCGCGCCGGCCTGGTGAAGGCCGATGGCAAGATCGAAAACCTCTCGCGGGCCTTGAAAGCCGACAGTGCCTCCAGCGTGTTTGGCGCGGTGGTCGGTGTGCCGCCGGTCACCAGTTATGTGGAAAGCGCCGCTGGCGTGGCCGCCGGTGGGCGCACCGGGCTGACGGCCGTGACCGTGGGTGTGCTGTTTGTGGCGGCGATGTTTTTCGCCCCGCTGGCCGGCATGATCCCGGCGTATGCCACAGCCGGCGCGTTGATTTATGTGGCAATGCTGATGATGAGCGGCATGGCCCATATCGAGTGGGACGACGCCACCGACAGCATTCCGGCGATTGTCACGGCAATCATGATGCCCCTGACTTTCTCGGTCGCCGACGGCATCGCCCTGGGCTTTATCACCTATGTGGCGCTCAAGGCCGGCACGGGCAAGTATCAGCAGATTTCCATCAGCTTGTGGGTGCTGTGCGCGATTTTCATCGCCAAGTTTGTGTTCCTGTAACGCGCAAGCTGGCGAAAACCGCCTCACCCTTGGGTGGGGCTTTTGCATGTATGGAGGAATGTAATGAGCGTGGAAACCTGGCTGCTGTTCAGCGGCGCTGCCTTGATCGTGATCCTGATTCCGGGGCCGCTGTCGCTGCTGATGATCAGCAACAGCCTGAACTACGGCCTGCGCCGTTCGTACCCGGCGTTCCTGGGCGGGGTGTTTGCCTCGATCTGCCTGTTGAGCGCCTCGGCCCTGGGCCTGGGCGCGCTGTTGCTGGCATCGGAGCAGTTGTTCAGCGCCCTGAAGATCGTCGGCGCGCTGTACCTGTTCTACCTCGCCTGGCAGAGCTGGCAACAATCGCGCCTGCCGTCCCAGGGCGCCGTGGTGCCGGACGCTGCGCCCGTGCCGCGCTTTCGTGCACTGTTTGGCCGGGCGTTTGTACTGGGCGCCAGCAACCCCAAGGACATTCTGTTTTTCGCCGCCTTCCTGCCGCAGTTTCTCAGCAGCCAGCAACCGTTCCTGCCACAACTGCTGATCATGATCGCCACCTGGACCGTGCTGGACCTGCTGTGCAAGCTGGCCTACGGCCTGGGTGCCCACGGCGCCGCGCGCTACCTGCGCACCGGCAAGGGCCAGAGCTGGTTCAACCGCTTCAGTGCCGGGCTGTTTGGCAGCGCCGGGGCGGCATCGCTGCTCAAGGGCTAACACACAGCTCCCACATTTGATCATTGGCCTGCAACACACCTTTTCCCCAGGCAAAAAAAAGCCCGCAGTGTGAGCGGGCGAAACCAACGAAGAGCATTTGGGGGTGTGAAGCCAGGTGACGACTCAGCTACCGCGATAGGTGGAGTAGCTATAGGGCGAAATCAGCAGGGGCACATGGTAGTGATCCTGTTCGGCGCTGATGCCAAAACGCAGCACCACCACATCGAGAAATGCCGGCTCGGGCAAGTGCACGCCCCGGGCGCGGTAGTAGTCCCCGGCACTGAACTGCAACTGGTAGACGCCACTGCGGTAGTCATCGCCTTGCAACAGCGGTGCGTCGCAACGGCCATCGCTGTTGGTCAGGGCGCTGGCGACCAGTTCCAACTGCGTGCCTTCGACACGATACAGTTCAACCTTGATGGTGCAGCCTGGGCAGCCGTGCGCGGCGTCCAGTACGTGTGTGGTCAGTCGTCCCATGGATCGGAGCTCCCGTGTCATCGATTAAGTAAGAGGCCGCACCTTGGCGGGGCATGGAAAATGCCGGCGATGGCTGATTAAGACACTTTTCAAAAAAATTGTACACAATAAATTCAACAAACACCCCCTGCCCCTGTAGGAGCCGGCTTGCCGGCAATGACCGTGTATCTGCGCGCAATGCGGTTATAGGAAGATCGCTATCGCAGGCAAGCCAGCTCCCACACTAAAGCACTGCCGCAGGTTTTTGAGATTTAGTTGACCAGACGGGCAAGTTTCTTGCAGGGATAGGCCGATGCAACCGTCTGGAAAAAATGCAGAAATACAGGCTTACAAAGTGACCATTAAGTTGTATACAATCAGCCCATCGCTGTGACGCAACGGCCGCCACACCATCGATCACGAACAAGAAGGAAGACTGCAGTGAGCGCTGACTACCCACGCGACCTGATCGGTTACGGCAGTAACCCTGTGCACCCACACTGGCCAGGCAAGGCGCGTATCGCCCTGTCGTTCGTACTCAATTACGAAGAAGGCGGTGAGCGCAATATCCTGCACGGCGACAAAGAGTCTGAAGCCTTCCTTTCGGAAATGGTCTCGGCCCAGCCGCTGCAAGGCGCACGCAATATGAGCATGGAGTCGCTGTATGAATACGGCAGCCGTGCCGGCGTGTGGCGCATCCTCAAGCTGTTCAAGGCATTCGACATTCCGCTGACCATCTTCGCCGTGGCCATGGCCGCCCAGCGCCACCCCGATGTGATCCGCGCGATGGTCGCCGCCGGCCACGAGATCTGCAGCCACGGCTACCGCTGGATCGACTACCAATACATGGACGAGGCCCAGGAGCGCGAGCATATGCTCGAAGCCATCCGCATCCTCACCGAGCTGACCGGCGAACGCCCGCTGGGCTGGTACACCGGGCGCACCGGCCCCAACACCCGGCGACTGGTGATGGAGGAAGGTGGCTTCCTGTATGACTGCGACACCTACGACGACGACCTGCCCTACTGGGAACCGAACAACCCCACCGGCAAGCCGCACCTGGTGATCCCCTACACCCTGGACACCAACGATATGCGCTTCACCCAGGTCCAGGGCTTCAACAAGGGCGACGACTTTTTCCAGTACCTCAAGGACGCCTTCGATGTGCTGTATGCCGAAGGGGCCGAGGCGCCGAAGATGCTGTCCATCGGCCTGCATTGCCGCCTGATCGGCCGCCCGGCGCGCCTGGCGGCCCTCAAGCGCTTTATCGAATACGCCAAGGGCCATGACCAGGTGTGGTTCGCCCGCCGCGTCGATATTGCCCGCCACTGGCACGACGTCCACCCTTTCCAGGGAGCCGCCCAATGACAGCTTTCCAGACCTTGAAACCGTCGGCCCTGAGCCGTGACGCATTCGTCGCCGCCTTTGCCGATATCTACGAACACTCGCCATGGGTGGCCGAAAAGGCCTTCGACCTGGGCCAGGACGCTTCGATCGACCAGATCGAAACCTTGCACCAGCGCATGAGCGATATCCTGTTGAGCGCCGATCACACCAGGCAACTGGCCCTGATCAACGCTCACCCGGACCTGGCAGGCCGTGCGGCCGTCCAGGGCCAACTGACCGAAGCCAGCACGAACGAACAAGCTGGCGCCGGTATTCACCAATGCACGGCCGAAGAGTTCTCACGCTTCACCGAGCTGAACGACGCCTACAAGGCCAAGTTCAAGTTTCCCTTCATCATGGCGGTAAAAGGCAGCAACCGGCATCAGATCCTCAAAGCGTTTGAAACGCGCATCCACAACCCGGTCGAGACCGAGTTCAAGTGCGCGCTGGCAGAGATCAACAAGATCGCGTTGTTCCGTTTATTGACCCTCTAGACACCATCCCCAGCCACTCTATCTAAGGCAGACAAGAAGAATGAAAGCGCAACCCGTTCCTTTCGAGAAGTTCGTCAACCTGGCCGACGCCCGCCTGGGCACCAAGATCATCTCGGTGACCGATGACTGGTTCGCCGACGCCAACCGACTGTTCCAGCCGACCCCGGCCGTATGGAAGGAGGGCGTTTTCGATGATAACGGCAAGTGGATGGACGGCTGGGAGTCACGCCGCAAGCGCTTCGAGGGCTTCGACAGCGCGGTGATCCGCCTGGGCGTACCGGGCTCGATCAAGGGCGTGGACATCGACACTTCATTCTTCACCGGCAACTTCCCGCCATCGGCGTCCCTGGAAGGCTGTTTCCTGGCGGCGGGCGAGCCCGATGACAACACCCAGTGGGTCGAAGTGTTGTCTGCCGTAGAGTTGCAGGGCAACAGCCATCACTTGCACGAAATCAACAACGACCAGGCGTTCAGCCACCTGCGCTTCAACATCTACCCGGATGGTGGCGTGGCCCGTCTGCGGGTGTACGGCATTCCGTTCCGCGACTGGTCGGCCGTGGGCGACAACGAACAAGTGGACCTGGCCTCCTCCCTCAATGGCGGGCGTGCGCTGGCGTGCTCCGACGAACACTTCGGGCGCATGGGCAACATCCTCAACCCGGGCCGTGGCATCAACATGGGCGACGGCTGGGAAACCGCGCGCCGTCGCACCCCAGGCAATGACTGGGTGATCGTCGCGCTGGGGCATGCCGGCGAGGTCGACAAAGTGGTGGTCGACACCCTGCACTTCAAGGGTAACTACCCGGACACGTGCTCGATCCAGGCCGCGTTCGTCAAGGGCGGCACCGACAGCCAGATCGAGACCCAGTCGCTGTTCTGGCGTGAATTGCTGCCAGCACAGAAGCTGGAAATGCACGCCGAACACACCTTTGCCGAGCAGATCAAGGCATTGGGACCGATCACCCACATCCGCCTGAACGTGTTCCCGGATGGGGGCGTGAGCCGCCTGCGGGTGTTCGGCAAGGTCGCCAAGTAAGCGGTGAACCCAATCGCGGGCAAGCCCGCTCCCACAGGGGAATGCATTCCAAATGTGGGAGCGGGCTTGCCCGCGATAGCAATAGACCAGACAACACAGAACTCGGATAAGAAGACAGCCATGCGCACACTGATGATCGAACCCTTGACCAAAGAAGCCTTCGCCCCTTTCGGAGACGTTATCGAAACCGACGGCAGCGATCACTTCATGATCAACAACGGCTCGACCATGCGCTTTCATAAACTGGCGACGGTCGAGACCGCCACGCCAGAAGACCACGCCATCATCAGCATCTTCCGCGCCGACGCGCAGGACATGCCACTGACCGTGTGCATGCTGGAACGACACCCGCTGGGCAGCCAGGCCTTTATCCCGCTGCTCGGCAACCCCTTTCTGATCGTGGTCGCGCCCGTTGGCGATGCACCTGTATCAGGCTTGGTCCGCGCCTTCGTCACCAACGGCAGGCAGGGCATTAATTACCATCGCGGCGTCTGGCACCACCCGGTGCTGACGATCGAAAAGCGGGATGACTTCCTGGTGGTTGATCGCAGTGGCACAGGCAATAACTGCGATGAGCATTTTTTCAAAGAGGATGAGCGGTTGATCCTCGCCCCCCACCAATAAGAGAAGGTCCGATCACCCGACAACAAGGGTGACGGGCGAGAGGTAAAGACTGTGGAAGCACATCTGTTGGAATGGCTGAACCTGAGCGTGCGCTGGGTTCATATGATCACTGGCGTGGCCTGGATCGGTGCGTCTTTCTATTTTGTATGGCTGGAAAACAACCTTAACCGCGTCAACCCCAAAAGCGGCCTGGCTGGCGATTTATGGGCGATCCACGGTGGCGGCATCTACCACCTGGAAAAATACAAACTGGCCCCGCCGACCATGCCGGACAACCTGCACTGGTTCAAATGGGAAGCCTATTTCACCTGGATGTCAGGCGTCGCGCTGCTGTGCGTGGTGTTCTACCTCAACCCGACGCTGTACCTGCTGGCCCCCGGCAGCAGCCTCAGTGGCACCGAAGGCGTATTGCTGGGCATTGGCTCACTGTTCGCCGGCTGGTTTATCTACTCCTTTCTCTGCGACTCGGCCCTGGGCAAACGCCCTGCCCTGCTCGGTTTTATCCTGTTCGTCCTGTTGATCGGAGCGGCCTACGGCTTCAGCAAGGTGTTCAGCGGGCGCGGTGCGTACCTGCATGTGGGGGCGATCATCGGCACCATCATGGTCGGTAACGTGTTCCGCATCATCATGCCGGCCCAGCGCGCGCTGGTGGCGGCGATCGCGGAAAACCGCACGCCAGACCCGGCACTGCCGGCCAAGGGCTTGCTGCGTTCGCGGCACAACAACTACTTCACCCTGCCCGTGCTGTTCATCATGATCAGCAATCACTTCCCGAGCACCTACGGCAGCCAGTACAACTGGTTGATCCTGGCCGGGATCGCCGTGGCGGCAGTGTTGGTGCGCCATTACTTCAACACCCGTCATGACAGCCAGAAATACGCCTGGACCCTGCCGGTCGGCGCCCTGGCGATGATCTGCCTGGCCTATGTCACCGGGCCGAAACCCGTGGCCACAGCACCGGACGTGGCCAAGGCGCCAGCGGCCATCGAGTACCAGCCCTTGCCGGAAACGGCGCTGGGTGGCGGCCTCAAGCCAGCAGCCCCCGCAGCGCCAGCACCGGCGGCCGAAGCGGCGCCGGCCCAGGCCTCGACGGACTTCGGCAAAGTCCACAGCGTGATTGAACAACGTTGCACCGTGTGCCATTCGGCCAAGCCCACCAGCCCGCTGTTCAGCACCGCGCCGGCCGGGGTGATGTTCGATACCCCGGCGCAGATCCAGCAACAGGCGGCGCGCATCCAGGCGCAGGCGGTGGCCAGCCAGATCATGCCACTGGGCAACATTACCCAGATGACCCAGCAGGAGCGGGAATTGATTGGTAGTTGGATCAATCAGGGGGCCCGTACCAATTAACTGATTAGCGCAGATCAAACTGTAGGAGCTGGCTTGCCTGCGATAGCGGTGTATCACGCACCGGAAGGGGTGAATGAACCACCGCTATCGCAGGCAAGCCAGCTCCCACATTTGAAATGTGCAGTGCTTTGAACATTGGGTTTCACCTGGCAATTGACTGCCAAACAACACAAAAATAAAAAGATCCGAGGTGTTGCATGTCCCAGCTAGAAACGCAGATTCCTGCCGCGCCCGCCATGGTGCGGCTGCCCCTTTTGCAACTGATCCTGGTGGGCCTGCAACATGTACTGCTGATGTACGGCGGCGCGGTGGCCGTGCCGCTGATCATCGGACAAGCCGCAGGCCTGAGTCGTGAAGAAATCGCCTTTTTGATCAACGCCGACCTGCTGGTGGCGGGGATCGCCACCATGGTCCAGTCCTTTGGTATCGGCCCGCTGGGCATCCGCATGCCGGTGATGATGGGCGCCAGTTTTGCCGCCGTCGGCAGCATGGTCGCCATGGCGGGCATGCCGGGCATCGGCCTGCAAGGGATCTTTGGCGCGACCATCGCCGCCGGGTTCTTTGGCATGCTCATCGCACCATTTATGTCCAAGGTGGTGCGCTTCTTCCCACCGTTGGTGACCGGGACCGTGATCACGGCCATCGGTCTTTCGCTGTTTCCCGTAGCGGTGAATTGGGCGGGCGGTGGCGCCACGGCCGTGCAGTTCGGCTCGCCGATCTACCTGGCCATCGCCGGCCTGGTGCTGGCCACCATCTTGTTGATCAACCGTTTTATGCGCGGCTTCTGGGTCAATATCTCGGTCCTGATCGGCATGGCCCTGGGCTACGCCTTGTGCGGATTGCTCGGCATGGTCGACCTCGGCGGCCTGGAGCAGGCACCGTGGGTGCAAGTGGTCACGCCGTTGCACTTCGGCGTGCCCACGTTCGAGTTGGCGCCCATCCTGTCGATGTGCCTGGTGGTGGTGATTATCTTTGTCGAATCCACCGGCATGTTCCTCGCGCTGGGCAAGATCACTGGCCAGGACGTCACCCCGAAGATGCTGCGGCGCGGCCTGTTGTGCGATGCCGGGGCGTCGTTCTTCGCGGGGTTCTTCAACACCTTCACCCACTCCTCTTTCGCCCAGAACATCGGCCTGGTGCAGATGACCGGTGTGCGCTGCCGTTCGGTGACGATCATGGCCGGGGCCTTTTTGATTGTCCTCAGCCTGCTGCCCAAGGCGGCGTTTTTGGTGGCTTCGATTCCACCGGCGGTGCTGGGCGGTGCGGCTATCGCGATGTTCGGCATGGTGGCCGCGACCGGGATCAAGATCCTGCAGGAAGCCGACATCGCCGACCGCCGCAACCAACTGCTGGTGGCGGTCAGCATCGGCATGGGCCTGATCCCGGTGGTCCGCCCGGAGTTCTTCGCCCAGTTGCCGCTGTGGATGAGCCCGATTACCCACAGCGGCATCGCCATGGCCACGCTTAGTGCGTTGTCGCTGAACGTGTTGTTCAACATCCTGGGCGGTTCAGAACGCCCTGCCGTCGCCCATACGCATTGATTCCTTCGTTACAACAACAATAACAACGAACAGGGAACATCAGCATGCACGCCATTCACCCGGGGCCGGCCACACGCCGTGCCCCGTTCTTGCCCCTCGCGCTCTTTTACAGCGCACTTGAGCACAGGCTCTGGAGCCAGTATTCTCCGCGCCCGCTCGAATCGACTCAAAAAAAAACAGCGAATGTAAAAGCTGACTTAAAGGCCAACTTATCCCGGCCTTATATCGGCTGCCAAAGTGCGCAAAAGTCCTCTGAATCCGACTGCATTCCATGTAGCCGGCGGGGATTTTTTGGCTTTTCAAACACTTTGGCGCAGCTCTTGCTAAAAGCATCAAAGCTGACCGAACAGACGATTTTTGCAGCGAACCAAAAGGCGCCACACCAGAGCGCCTGCGTAGAAGAAAGACCATAAAACCTTAACTCGGGAGCAACCGAATGAAACGTACCGTGAACAGCCTGATGTTGGCCGGATCCCTGTTGGCCGGAGGCCAGGCGATGGCGGGTGACCTGCTGCAATGGCAGAACAACAGCCTGACTTACTTGTGGGGCAAGAACTTCACCGTCAACCCACAGATCCAGCAAACCGTCACCTTTGAACATGCCGATGCCTGGAAGTACGGCGACAACTTCTTCTTCTTCGACCGAATCTTTTACAACGGCAAGGAAGACGGCAACGCCGGCCCCAATACTTACTACGGCGAGTTCAGCCCACGGCTGTCGTTTGGCAAGATCTTCGATAAAGACTTGTCGTTCGGCCCGATTAAAGATGTCTTGCTGGCGTTCACCTACGAGTTCGGCGAAGGCGACAATGAGTCCTACCTGCTAGGCCCGGGCATCGACCTGAACATCCCCGGCTTCGATTACTTCCAGTTGAACTTCTATCAGCGTCAGACCGAAGGCAATCGCCCCGGCGACGGCGTGTGGCAGATCACCCCGGTATGGTCGTACACCATTCCCGTGGGCAACTCCGACGTGCTGATCGACGGCTTTATGGATTGGGTGGTGGATAACGACAAGAACGCCCGTGGCACTTACCACGCCAACCTGCACTTCAACCCGCAGGTCAAATATGACCTGGGCAAGGCCATGAGCTGGGGCGCCAAGCAGTTGTATGTCGGTTTTGAATACGACTACTGGAAGAACAAGTACGGGATCCAGGACAGTGGCGCGTTCGAGACCAACCAGGACACGGCCAGCCTGTTGGTCAAGTACCACTTCTAAAGGCCGAACACGCCCCCCGCTGTGGGAGCGGGCTTGTGTGGGAGCGGGCTTGCCCGCGATAGCGGTGGGTCAGCCAGCCTAAGTGTTGACTGATTTATCGCCATCGCGGGCAAGCCCGCTCCCACACAAGCCCACTCCCGCATTCAGTTCGGGGGCAGGCCCAGGAACCGCTGCAACTCCTCGCGCTTGGCCAACGCATCCCGCCGCCCCAACTCAATCAATTCACTGCAATACCCCGCCTCGAACAACAGATAGCTGAGCACCCCCGCCCCGCTGGTCTTGGTCGCCCCTGGCCCACGCAAAAACAGACGCAACGCCGCCGGCAGTTCCTGGCGATGGCGGGCGGCGATTTCGTCGATGGGCTGGCTCGGCGCAATCACTAGCACTTCGACCGGCGCAAGCCCGCGTGCGGCGCTGTCGGCCGGTTGCAGATGGGCGAACTGGTTGAGGCGCTCCAGCAGCTCGATATCACTCTCCAGGCTGTCAATGAACGTGCTGTTGAGCATATGCCCGCCGATCTGCGCCAGGGTCGGTTCCTGGCCGGTATAGATGCGTTGCAGCGGCTCGCCGGGGTCGACGGAGCGCGGGTTGCCACTGACGCCCACCACCAGCACCCGGTTGGCCCCCAGGTGCAAGGCCGGGCTGATAGGTGCCGATTGCCGGACGGCGCCATCGCCAAAGTATTCCTGATCGAGCTTGACCGGCGCGAACAGCAAAGGAATCGCCGAGCTGGCCAGCAGATGCTCCACCGTCAACTGCGTGGGCAGGCCAATGCGTCGGTGGCGCAGCCAGGCGTCGATGGTGCCGCCACCCTGGTAGAAGGTCACCGCCTGCCCCGACTCATAGCCGAACGCCGTTACGGCGACGGCATGCAGGTGTTTATGGCCGATGGCCTCGTTGATGCCGTCGAAGTGCAGCTTCTCTTGCAGCAACGCCCGCAGCGGCGAGCTGTCGAGCAGCGCCACCGGCACCGGCGAGCCCAGGCCCAGCAGGCTGCGAGTCAGGAAACGGCTGGCCTGGCGAATCACCCCTGGCCAGTCGCTGCGTAGCACCAGGTGGCTGCGAAAGCCCTGCCAGAACGCAGTCAGGCGCGCAATGGCAGCGCCAAAATCCATGGCGCCGCTGGCCAGGCTCACCGCGTTGATCGCCCCGGCGGAGGTGCCGACAATCACCGGGAAGGGGTTGGCAGCCCCCGGCGGCAACAATTCGGCAATCGCGGCCAGCACCCCCACCTGATACGCCGCACGCGCCCCGCCGCCGGAAAGAATCAAGCCTGTGACCGGTTCAGTTGGGCGCATTGCATAACTCCATGGGTGGGGGACAATCCGTTTGTTCAGCGGCGTTTTTCGTACAGCTTGGGTTCGCCCGGTGGCCGGCTCTTGAACCGGCGATGGGCCCACAGGTATTGCTCGGGGCACTCGCGCACCGCAATTTCCACCCATTGGTTGATGCGCAGGCAATCGGCTTCGTCGGATTCACCGGGGAAGTCGCGCAACGGCGGATGGATCACCATGCGGTAGCCGCTGCCATCGGCCAGGCGCTGCTGGGTAAAGGGCACCACCAACGCCTTGCCCAGGCGCGCGAACTTGCTGGTGGCGGTGACAGTCGCCGCCTGGATGCCGAACAACGGCACGAAAATGCTCTGTTTGGCGCCATAGTCCTGGTCCGGGGCGTACCAGATCGCCCGGCCGGCGCGCAGCAGCTTGAGCATGCCGCGCACGTCTTCACGCTCTACCGCCAGGGAATCGAGGTTGTGGCGCTCGCGGCCACGGCGCTGGATAAAGTCGAACAACGGGTTGCCGTGCTCACGGTACATGCCGTCGATGGTGTGCTTCTGGCCCAGCAAGGCCGCGCCAATCTCCAGGGTGGTGAAATGCAGGGCCATGAGGATCACGCCCTTGCCTTCCAGTTGCGCCTGCTTGAGGTGCTCCAGCCCTTCGACATGGGCCAGGCGTGCCAGGCGCTGTTTGGACCACCACCAGCTCATGGCCATCTCGAAAAAGGCAATGCCAGTGGAGGCAAAGTTTTCCTTGAGCAAATGTTTACGCGCTTGCGCGGACATCTGTGGGAAACACAGTTCCAGGTTTCGCGCGGCAATGCGTCGACGTTCACCGGCCACCCGGTACATAAACGCACCCAGCACACGACCTATTCCCAGCAACGCCCGGTATGGCAACTGAGTGATCAGCCACAGCAGGCCGAGCCCCAGCCACAGCAGCCAGAAACGCGGGTGAAAAAACACAGCTCGAAAACGCGGGCGATCCATTACAGATTCCGGTAAAGACAGGGCCGCGCATTCTACAACGGTTCGACCCGGCTTGCGGCTAGCGGTTGTTCTCGTTATAAGTCTCGACACTTTTCGTGACAAGCCGCTTTGCCGACCATGAGCCAAACCGAATCGCTAGACCAAGATCCCGTCTTCCAGCTCAAAGGCAGCATGCTCGCCATTACTGTGCTGGAACTGGCCCGTAACGACCTTGATGCCCTGGACCGCCAGCTCGCCGCCAAGGTCGCCCTGGCCCCGAACTTCTTCAACAACGCGCCGCTGGTGCTGGCCCTGGATAAATTGCCGGCCGGCCAGGGCGCGGTTGACCTGCCCGGGCTGATGCGCGTTTGCCGCCAGCATGGCCTGCGCACCCTGGCCATTCGCGCCAGCCGTATCGAAGACATCGCGGCAGCCATCGCTATTGAACTGCCAGTATTGCCACCGTCCGGTGCCCGCGAGCGTGTGCTCGACCCGGTGGAAGGTGAAGTGAAGAAAAAACCGGAAAAACCGCCAGAGCCGACGATCAAGCCTACAAGGATCATCACCTCTCCCGTACGCGGCGGGCAGCAGATCTATGCCCAGGGCGGCGACCTGGTGGTGGTCGCGCCGGTCAGTCCCGGCGCGGAACTTCTCGCCGATGGCAACATCCATGTATACGGCCCAATGCGCGGTCGGGCACTGGCTGGGGTCAAGGGCGATACCAAGGCACGGATTTTCTGCCAGCAATTGAGCGCTGAGCTGGTGTCCATCGCCGGGCAGTACAAGGTTTCGGAAGATTTGCGCCGTGATCCGCTGTGGGGGGCCGGGGTACAAGTCAGCCTGTCGGGCGATGTGTTGAACATCATCCGTCTTTAACGGATACTGCCGCATTTTCCAAGCATCTCTGGACTCTGATAGCACAGCGAAACCGGCAAGACTTGCGTAGGAATAATTGAAAGTTGGCGCTTCCCCTACAGGAAGCACATCTTTTTCCTACGAAGGCTGTCCGCCTGCAGCGAGTTTCAAGAGATGTTTTTCAGGGACTGAGAGGTCCTTTTTCCTTAGGGGTGAAACACCTTGGCCAAGATTCTCGTGGTTACATCCGGCAAGGGTGGTGTGGGTAAGACCACCACCAGCGCCGCTATCGGTACCGGCCTCGCTCTGCGCGGCCACAAGACAGTCATCGTCGACTTCGACGTCGGTTTGCGTAACCTCGACCTGATCATGGGCTGCGAACGCCGCGTGGTGTACGACTTCGTCAACGTGGTCAACGGCGAAGCCAACCTGCAACAGGCCCTGATCAAGGACAAGCGCCTTGAGAACCTGTATGTACTGGCCGCCAGCCAGACCCGCGACAAAGACGCGCTGACCAAGGAAGGCGTGGAAAAAGTCCTGATGGAACTCAAGGAAACCTTTGAGTACGTGGTCTGCGACTCCCCGGCAGGTATCGAGACCGGTGCTCACCTGGCGATGTACTTCGCCGATGAAGCCATCGTCGTGACCAACCCGGAAGTGTCCTCGGTACGTGACTCGGACCGCATGCTGGGCCTGCTGGCCAGCAAATCCCGGCGCGCCGAGAAGGGCGAAGACCCGATCAAGGAACACCTGCTGCTGACCCGCTACAACCCTGACCGTGTCAGCAAGGGCGAAATGCTCGGCGTTGAAGACGTCAAAGAGATCCTGGCCGTGGCCCTGCTGGGCGTGATCCCGGAATCCCAGGCGGTGCTGAAGGCATCCAACCAGGGCGTACCGGTCATCCTCGACGACCAGAGCGACGCCGGCCAGGCGTATAGCGATGCCGTCGATCGCTTGTTGGGAAAAACCGTGGAGCACCGCTTCCTCGATGTAGCGAAGAAGGGATTCTTCGAGCGCCTGTTTGGAGGCAATTAAACAATGAAATTTCTCGACTTCTTTCGCGCCAACAAAAAGCCAAGCACCGCATCGGTAGCGAAAGAGCGTCTACAGATCATCGTGGCGCACGAACGCGGCCAACGCAGCACCCCGGACTACCTGCCAGCCTTGCAGAAGGAACTGGTGGAGGTGATCCGCAAGTACGTCAATATCGGCAACGATGACGTGCATGTCGCCCTGGAAAACGACGGCAGCTGCTCGATTCTGGAACTCAATATCACCCTGCCTGATCGTTGATCGAACAGGCGGTCGCCACGGCGGCTCCGTCACCTTGATCCCCCTTGGGGAACCGGGTGGCCGAGCCGCCGTTGGCGTTTGTTACGAGGCTGTTTAATGCCGTTGTCCACTATCCATATCCTTCACCAGGATGCCGCTGTCCTGGTGGTGAACAAGCCTACCCTGCTGCTGTCGGTGCCCGGTCGGGCCGACGACAACAAGGACTGCTTGATCACCCGCCTGCAGGAAAACGGTTACCCAGAGGCCCGTATCGTCCATCGCCTGGACTGGGAAACGTCGGGGATCATCCTGCTGGCCAGGGATGCCGACACCCATCGCGAACTGTCCCGCCAGTTTCACGACCGCGAAACCGAAAAAGCCTACACCGCCTTATGCTGGGGCCAACCGCAGCTGGACAGCGGCAGCATCGACCTGCCGCTGCGCTATGACCCACCGACCAAGCCGCGGCATGTGGTGGACCATGAATTCGGCAAGCATGCCCTGACCTTCTGGAAAGTCCTGGAACGTTGCGGGGACTGGTGCAGGGTCGAGCTGACGCCGATTACCGGGCGCTCGCACCAACTGCGGGTGCATATGCTGTCCATCGGCCACCCGTTGCTCGGTGATGGCCTGTATGCCCACGAACAGGCCCTGGCCGCCTGGCCACGGCTGTGCCTGCACGCGAGCATGTTGAGCTTCACCCACCCGCAAAGCGGCGAGCGCCTGCGGTTCGAGTGCCCTGCGCCGTTCTAATCGGTAAACGCAATTAAAATGTGGGAGCGGGCTTGCTCGCGAATGCGGTGGATCAGTTAGCTTATTGCGCGACTGACATACCGCATTCGCGAGCAAGCCCGCTCCCACATTTGTTCTGTGCACTTATCACATCGGACGGTAAACTCGCGCCATTGCTGTCTGGAGCTACTTATGCGCGAAGCGTTGAACCAAGGCCTGATCGACTTCCTCAAGGCCTCTCCCACTCCCTTTCATGCCACTGCGGCCCTGGCCCAGCGCCTGGAAGCTGCCGGTTTCCAGCGCCTCGACGAGCGCGAGACCTGGACCACCGAGGCCAACGGTCGCTACTACGTGACCCGCAACGACTCCTCGATCATCGCCTTCAAGATGGGCCGCCAGTCGCCCCTGCACGATGGCATCCGCCTGGTCGGCGCCCATACCGACAGCCCGTGCCTGCGGGTCAAGCCGCAACCCGAGCTGCAACGCCAGGGCTTCTGGCAGTTGGGGGTGGAAGTCTATGGCGGCGCGCTGCTGGCGCCGTGGTTCGACCGTGACCTGTCCCTGGCCGGGCGCGTAACGTTCCGGCGTGACGGCAAGGTCGAAAGCCAGTTGATCGACTTCAAGCTGCCCATCGCCATCATCCCCAACCTGGCCATCCACCTGAACCGTGAAGCCAACCAGGGCTGGGCGATCAATGCCCAGACCGAGCTGCCGCCGATCCTCGCGCAGTTTGCCGGTGACGAGCGCGTGGACTTTCGCGCCGTGCTCACCGACCAACTGGCTCGCGAGCATGGGTTGAACGCTGATGTGGTGCTCGACTACGAGCTGAGTTTCTACGACACCCAAGGCGCGGCGGTGATTGGCCTGCATGGCGACTTTATCGCCGGCGCCCGCCTGGACAACCTGCTGTCGTGCTACGCCGGCCTGCAAGCCCTGCTCACCAGCGAGACCGACGAAACCTGCGTGCTGGTGTGTACCGACCACGAAGAAGTCGGCTCCTGCTCGGCCTGTGGTGCCGACGGCCCGATGCTGGAACAGACCCTGCGTCGCCTGCTGCCTGAAGGTGATGAGTTCGTACGTGCGATTCAGAAGTCGCTGCTGGTGTCTGCCGACAATGCCCACGGCATCCACCCCAACTATGCCGACAAGCACGACGCCAACCACGGCCCAAAACTCAATGCCGGCCCGGTGATCAAGGTCAACAGCAACCAGCGCTACGCCACCAACAGCGAAACCGCCGGGTTCTTCCGCCACCTGTGCATGGCCGAAGAAGTGCCGGTGCAGAGCTTCGTGGTGCGCAGCGACATGGGCTGTGGCTCGACCATCGGCCCGATCACCGCCAGCCACCTGGGCGTGCGCACTGTGGATATCGGCCTGCCGACCTTCGCCATGCACTCGATCCGCGAGCTGTGCGGCAGCCACGACCTGGCGCACCTGGTGAAGGTACTGAGTGCGTTTTATGCGAGTCGCGACCTGCCCTGACAATGGCGCTGCGGCCAATCGCGGGCAAGCCTGCTCCCACATTGGGTGTGGGAGTGGGCTTGCCCGCGATGGCGATTTCGAGCGCACTGCGGCGCTATCTGACCCACATCAAGGCACCCCGCGCCAATCCCGCCTAAACTGACAGGCATCTCTCTACGACAAGGTCGTCCCCACTATGATCTCTATGTCCGCCTTCCACGCCATGCTCATCCCCATCCTCGCGGGCATGATCCTGCTGGCCGTGGGCTTCAACTTCCGCGACAAGAACCTCGGTGTGTTTGGCATGTGGATCGGCATGCTGCTGATCCTCGCCACCATCGTCTACCGGATCCTCGCGAAACTGGCCGAATAACAAATGCACTCGCATTGGGCATAGCGCCCTCGTACACTCGGGCGATCTGTCGTTTCCAAGGTTGACCGCCTCGTGCTTGCCCGTCTGTTTGCCCTGCACCACTGCCTGCTTCTGTGCCTGCTGATCCTGTTGCCCATCGCCCCTGCCCAGGCAGTCGGCCTGCCAGGCATCCTGGGCAGCGGCACCAAAGCCCAGCCACAGGCCGACGTGCCGTTGGGCCAGTCGTTGGACGAGGTGATCAAGACCCTGGAAAACGACCAGCAGCGCACCAAGCTGCTGGCCGACCTGAAAAAGCTGCGCGAAGCCACGAAAAAGGCCCAGCCGGAGGCCGATCAAGGGGTACTGAGCTTGATCGGCGGCACCCTGGCCAACCTGGAACAACAGTTTGCCGGCGCCGACAGCCCGCTCAACCGCTGGTCCGTCGAGTTCGACCAGGCCAAGAGCGAGCTGGCCGCGCTGATGCTGCCCGCCAGCGAATGGCTGCCGATCATCTTTGGCTTTGCCGTGGTGCTGCTGCTCTGGAGCCTGCTGGCCGCCGCGCTGATCTGGCTCGGCCATTGGGTGCGCCTGCGCTTTGGCCTCAGCGAAGAGCTGCCGCAACACCCCAAGACCTGGGACATGCTGCGCTTTGCCTTGCGCAAGCTCGGCCCCTGGCTGATTGCCCTGGTGATCACCGTCTACCTCAGTTACGCCCTGCCCTCGTCCCTGGGCAAGTCCCTGGCGATGGTGCTGGCGTACGCGCTGGTGATCGGCACGTGTTTTTCGGCGATCTGTGTCATCGCCTTTTCCGTGCTCGACGGCCCGCACCGTCACCGCGCCCTGTATATCCTGCGCCACCAGGCATTTCGCCCGCTGTGGCTGATCGGCAGCTTCGCCGCCTTCGGCGAGGCCTTGAGCGATCCGCGCCTGACCGAAGCCCTGGGCACCCACCTGGCCCACAGCGCCGCGACGCTCGCCAATGTGCTGGCTGCACTGTCCACCGGCGTGTTTATCCTGCGCTTTCGCCGGCCCATCGCGCACCTGATCCGCAACCAGCCGCTGTCCCGGCGCCTGACCCGCCGCGCCCTGAGCGATACGATCGAGATCATCGGCACCTTCTGGTACCTGCCCGCGCTGCTGCTGGTGGGTATTTCGCTGTTTGCCACCTTCGTGTCCGCCGGCGATACCAGCACCGCCTTGCGCCAGTCATTACTGTGCACGGTGTTGCTGGTGCTGTGCATGGTGATCAACGGCCTGGTGCGCCGCCACGCCCTCAAGCCCCTGCGCGGGCACAAGCGCCATGCGCTGTATTCCGAGCGCCTGAAAAGCTTCGTCTACACCCTGGCCCACCTGGCGGTATGGCTGGTGTTTATCGAACTGGGCCTGCGGGTCTGGGGCTGGTCGCTGATCCGCTTTACCGAGGGCGACGGGCATGAGATCAGCGTCAAGCTGTTCGGCCTCGCAGGCACCCTGCTGTTCGCCTGGCTGATCTGGATCCTCAGCGACACCGCGATCCACCACGCCCTCACCCGCTCGCGCAAAGGCCTGGCCAATGCGCGGGCGCAGACCATGATGCCGTTGATCCGCAACGTGCTGTTCATAACGATCTTTATCATCGCCGCCATCGTCGCCCTGGCAAACATGGGCATGAACGTCACGCCCCTGCTGGCCGGTGCCGGTGTGATCGGCCTGGCCATCGGCTTTGGCGCACAGTCACTGGTGGCGGACTTGATCACCGGCCTGTTCATCATCATCGAAGACTCCCTGGCCATCGATGACTACGTGGACGTCGGCGGCCACCTCGGCACCGTCGAAGGCCTGACCATCCGTACCGTGCGCCTGCGCGATATCGACGGCATCGTGCATACCATCCCATTCAGCGAGATCAAGAGCATCAAGAACTACTCGCGGGAATTCGGCTATGCGATTTTCCGCGTCGCGGTGCCCGCCAGCATGGACATCGACACGGCGATCAAGCTGATGCGCGACGTCGGCCAGAAAATGCGCGCAGACCCGCTGCAACGCCGCAATATCTGGTCGCCCCTGGAGTTCCAGGGCGTGGAAAGCTTCGAGTCCGGCAACGCGATCCTGCGCGCGCGCTTCAAGACTGCGCCGATCAAGCAATGGGAAGTGTCGCGGGCGTTCAACCTGTCGCTCAAGCGCCACCTGGATGAGGCCGGGATGGACCTGGCGATGCCGCGCTTGAGTGTGCAGGTGGTGACGGCGGCGAGCGGCCCGCAGGATGTTCAGGTCACATCGACCCCGACGTGAATCGCATCATGGCGCCAGAACTCCAGGTCGCAATCGATCAGGCGCTGATGCTGATCGTAATTGACCCGGGCGATCCGCAGCCCGGGGCTGCCCACCGAGACCTTCAGGGCTGCTGCCGCGTCCACCGGCAATGAGGTCGGCACAATTTCAAAGCGCACGCGCCCGTAGTGCAGGTCGTAGTTGCGAGCGTACAGCTCAGTCATCGACTCGTTCAGGTCACACGCCAGGATCCCCGGAAAATACCGGGGGTTGAGGTAGTGCTCCACATACAGCACCAACCGCCCATCAATACGCCGCCTGCGGCAGATCTGGATCACGCTGGACAGCGCCGGCAGTTGCAGCCACGCGCATACGGCGGCCGACGCCGGTTGCAGGCGTGCCGAAATGACTTCGGTAGAAGGCACACGATCCTGGGCGCCGACCATGGCGTGGAAGTGGCTGCGCTGCATCAGGTTGTAGGCCAGCCGGGGCGGCGAGACAAACCAGCCACGGCGTTCCTCGCGGTAGATCTGGCCCTGGGCCTCCAGTTGCAGCAAGGCTTCGCGCACAGTGATGCGGGTGGTACCAAACAACTCACTGAGTTTGCGCTCGGCCGGCAATTTGCTCGCCGGGCTCAATAAACCGTGGCTGATCTGCTCTTGCAGCGCCAGGCCAATGGCTGTCACCGCTTTGGTTGCCTCATCACGCATCAACGTTACCTATCTGGACTAGGCCAGCACTGTTTGGGTGCGCCAAATGCCCCGGGTATGGGCGACGGCTATTGCGTGCAAGCCTAGGCATCACACATGACCGACAGATGACAGCGCCTGGCGCCGCCACCTCACACGCCCTGCAATACATCGGCCAAGTCCAGGGATTACGGGGCCATGGCCTTGGTCTACGCTTACCCGGCAGACGCCTGGCCAGGTGCTTTAAAAACGACACCGACATGAAACTGTCATCCAGCGCGCCTAAATTGGCTCGTGTATTGCTGACCTAGACCAAACCCACCGCGCCATCAAAAAAAACGCAGCGTTGAAAACGCCCAAAGGAGCTTCGGATGAAACAGCTTTTCCTGGCATCACTGTTAGGCTCGACCATTGCCATGTGCACCGCCGCCATGGCCGCTGACACCGATTTGAAAACCCTGGAAGCTGCCGCCAAGGCAGAAGGCGCCGTGAACAGCGTCGGCATGCCCGATGACTGGGCCAACTGGCGCGGTACCTGGGAAGACCTGGCATCGAAATACGGCCTCAAGCACATCGATACCGACATGAGTTCGGCCCAGGAAATCGCCAAGTTCGCCGCAGAAAAAGACAATGCCAGCGCCGACATCGGTGACGTGGGCGCAGCCTTCGGACCGATCGCGGTCAAGCAGGGCGTGACCCAACCCTACAAGCCCAGCACCTGGGAGCAGATCCCGGACTGGGCCAAGGACAAGGACGGCAACTGGGCCCTGGCCTACACCGGCACCATCGCGTTTATCGTCAACAAAAAGCTGCTGCACGGCTCCGAAGTGCCGACCAAGTGGTCTGACCTGAAGAGCGGCAAGTACAAGGTCTCGATTGGTGACGTGAGCACCGCCGCCCAGGCCGCCAACGGTGTGCTGGCCGCTGCCCTGGCTACTGGCGGCAACGAGAAGAATATCCAGCCAGCGCTGCTGATGTTCGCCGAGATCGCCAAGCAGGGGCGTATCTCCCTGGCCAACCCGACCATCGCCACCATGGAAAAAGGCGAAGTCGAAGTGGGCGTGGTCTGGGACTTCAACGGCCTGAGCTACAAGGCCAAGATGGCCAACCCGGATGACTACGTGGTGCTGATCCCCTCGGATGGCTCGGTGATTTCCGGCTACACCACCATCATCAACAAATACGCCAAGCACCCCAACGCCGCCAAGCTGGCCCGCGAGTACATCTTCAGCGATGCCGGGCAGATCAACCTGGCCAAGGGCAATGCCCGGCCGATCCGGGCCGAGCACCTGACCCTGCCCGCTGAAGTGCAGGCCAAGCTGCTGCCGAACGAGCAGTACAAGGGCGTGACCCCGATCAAGGACGCCGATGCCTGGGAGAAGACCTCCAAGGGCTTGCCGCAGAAGTGGCAGGAAGAAGTCATTATCAACATGCAATAAGCCCTGGGTGAGAGCTGGCTTGCCTGCGATAGCGGTATGACATTCAACACGTGTATCGGCTGATGCACCGTTATCGCAGGCAAGCCAGCTCCCACAGTTGATCCGGTTCCAGAAGAACCACCGAGGAGCCCCTGCCCCTATGAAGCACAACGTCATCCTTGTGGTGCTCGACGGCCTGAACTACGAGGTCGCCCGGCATGCCATGGGGCACCTGCAGGCCTATGTCGGCGCCGGGCGCGCGGCGCTGTACAAACTGGAATGCCAATTGCCCGCGCTCTCGCGCCCGCTGTACGAATGCATCCTCACCGGCGTGGCGCCGATCGACAGCGGTATCGTGCACAACCACGTCTCGCGCCTGTCCAACCAGCGCAGCATTTTCCATTACGCCACCGCGGCCGGCCTGACCACGGCGGCGGCGGCCTACCATTGGGTCAGCGAGCTGTATAACCGCTCGCCGTTTATCGCCGCCCGCGACCGGCATACCGACGACCCGGCCCTGGCGATCCAGCATGGGCACTTCTACTGGAGCGATCATTACCCCGACGCCCACCTGTTGGCCGATGCCGAAAGCCTGCGCCTCAAGCACACACCGAACTTTTTGCTGGTGCACCCGATGAATATCGACGACGCCGGCCACAAGTTCGGCCTCGACACCGCGCAATACCGCAACAGCGCCCGTTCGGCCGACATTATCCTGGCCGACTACCTGCAAGGCTGGCTCGACGCCGGCTACCAGGTGCTGGTCACCGCCGACCACGGCATGAACAACGACCGCTCCCACAACGGCCTGTTGCCGGAGGAGCGCGAAGTACCACTGTTTGTCTTCGGTAGTGCGTTCAGCCTCGACCCCAAGGCCCTGCCCACGCAAACCGAGATCTGCGGCACCGTCTGCGCCCTGCTGGGCGTTGCCCACGACAAACCTGTCTGCCAGGAGCTGTTGAAGTGAATTCAGTGATCCGTGGCAAATGGCTGGCCGCCTTGTGCCTGGTGCCTTTCGCCCTGTTTTTTATCGTGTTCCAGATCGCGCCGCTGTTCTGGGTGATGGTCAACAGCCTGCAATCGGAAGAGTTCGGCTGGGGCCTGGCCAACTTCAGCAGGATCTTCAGCTCGAAGTTCTACCTGCAGGCGATCCAGTACAGCCTGGAGCTGAGTTTCTACTCCAGCGTGTTCGGCATCATCATCGCCGTGCTCGGCAGCTACTCGTTGCGCAAGGTGGATTCGCCACTGCGCAACTTCGTCACCGCCTTCGCCAACATGACCAGCAACTTCTCCGGCGTGCCCCTGGCCTTTGCCTTCATCATCCTGCTGGGGTTCAACGGCAGCATCACCATCATGCTCAAGCAGGCCGGGATCATTCAGGACTTCAACCTGTACTCCAAGACCGGCCTGATCATCCTCTACACCTATTTCCAGATCCCCCTCGGTGTGTTGCTGCTGTACCCGGCCTTCGATGCCCTGCGTGAAGACTGGCGCGAGTCCGCCGCGCTGCTGGGCGCCAGTGGCTGGCAGTACTGGCGGCATATCGGCCTGCCGGTACTGACGCCGGCGCTGCTGGGGACCTTTGTGATCCTGGTGGCCAATGCCCTGGGCGCCTATGCCACGGTGTATGCGTTGACCACCGGCAACTTCAACGTGTTGCCGATCCGCATCGCAGCGATGGTGTCCGGCGATATTTCCCTGGACCCGAACATGGCCAGCGCCCTGGCCGTGATCCTGGTGGCGCTGATGACCGTGGTCACCGTGGTCCATCAACTGCTGCTCAAGAGGAGCTACCATGTCTCGCGCTGAAGCCAGCCCCGTTGCCCTCTATCATCGCGTGGTGGTGTACCTGCTGTTCGCGATCCTGGTGCTGCCGCTGATCGGCACCCTGGTGTACTCCCTCGCCAGCAGTTGGTCGGCCACCATCCTGCCCGCCGGCTTTACCTTCAAGTGGTATGTGCAACTGTGGAGCGACCCGCGCTTTTTGCATGCCTTTGGCCAATCGCTGCTGGTGTGCGTCGGCGCGCTGATCCTGTCGGTGGTGCTGATCCTGCCGCTGCTGTTCGTGGTGCACTACCACTTCCCCAGGCTCGACGCGCTGATGAATATCCTGATCCTGCTGCCCTTCGCGGTGCCGCCGGTGGTGTCGTCGGTGGGGCTGTTGCAGCTGTATGGCTCGGGGCCGCTGGCCATGGTCGGCACGCCGTGGATCCTGATCGGCTGCTACTTCACCGTGGCGTTGCCGTTCATGTACCGCGCGATCACCAACAACCTGCAGGCGATCAACCTGCGTGACCTGATGGACGCCGCCCAACTGCTCGGCGCCAGCACCTGGCAGGCGGCGATCCTGGTGGTGCTGCCCAACCTGCGCAAGGGCCTGATGGTGGCGTTGCTGCTGTCGTTCTCGTTCCTGTTCGGCGAGTTTGTGTTCGCCAATATCCTGGTCGGCACGCGCTACGAGACCTTGCAGGTGTACCTCAACAATATGCGCAACAGCAGCGGCCACTTCACCAGCGCCGTGGTCATTTCCTATTTCCTTTTCGTGCTGCTGCTCACCTGGGCCGCCAACCTCTTGAACAAGGACAAAAGCCAATGAGCTTCGTCAGCGTCCAGCACCTGCAAAAAAGCTACGCCGCCACCCCGGTGTTCAGTGATATCAACTGCGAGATCGCCAAGGGCGAATTCGTGACCCTGCTCGGCCCGTCCGGTTGCGGCAAGTCCACGCTGCTGCGCTGCATCGCCGGCCTGACGCCGGTGGACAGCGGGCAGATCCTGCTGGACGGCCAGGATATCGTGCCGCTGAGCCCGCAGAAGCGCCATATCGGCATGGTGTTCCAGAGCTACGCGCTGTTCCCCAATATGACGGTGGAGCAGAACGTCGCCTTCGGCCTGCGCATGCAGAAGGTCAACGCCGACGACAGCCACAAGCGCATCCAGGAAGTGCTGCAACTGGTGGAACTCAAGGACCTGGCCGGGCGCTATCCGCACCAGATGTCCGGCGGCCAGTGCCAGCGCGTCGCCCTCGCCCGCTCCCTGGTCACCCGGCCGCGCCTGCTGCTGCTCGATGAACCGCTGTCGGCGCTGGATGCGCGGATCCGCAAACACCTGCGCGAACAAATCCGCCAGATCCAGCGGGAACTGGGGCTGACCACGATTTTTGTGACCCATGACCAGGAAGAAGCCCTGGTCATGTCCGACCGCATCTTCCTGATGAACCAGGGCAAGATCGTGCAGAGCGGCGACGCCGAAACCCTCTACACCGCCCCAGTGGACGCTTTCGCCGCCGGCTTTATCGGCAACTACAACCTGCTGGACGCCGAGCAAGCCAGTAAGCTGTTGCAGCGTCCGGTCAGCAGCCGTATTGCGATCCGTCCTGAGTCCATCGAACTGAACCACAGCGGCGAGCTTGATGCGCTGGTGCGCAGCCACAGCCTGTTGGGCAATGTGATTCGCTATCGCGTCGAAGCCCGGGGCGTTGAATTGGTGGTGGACGTGCTCAACCGCTCGGCCCAGGATCTGCACGCAGACGGGCAACGCCTGGCACTTTCCATCGATCCCAGTGCGCTGTGTGAGGTAGCCTGAGGATGCAGTGTTCATTAAGGAAACATGACTGATGGCTTTGGTAATTTTTGATCTGGACGACACCCTGATCCACGGCGACTGCGCCACCCTCTGGAGCGAACAAATGGCCCGCCTGGGCTGGGTGGACCGCGAATCGTTCATGCGCAAGAACCACGAGTTGATGGCCGCCTACAGTCGCGGCGAGTTGGCCATGGAAGAGTTCATGGACTTCAGCCTGGAGCCGATGATCGGCCGCACCCCGGAAGAGGTCGCGCACCTGGTGGAGCCGTGGGTGGAAGACAGTATCGAACCGCTGATCTACAGCGACGCCACCAAGACCATTGCCCGCCACCGCCAGAACGGTGACCGGATCCTGGTGATCTCGGCCTCGGGCACGCACTTGGTCACGCCGATTGCGGCACGCATTGGCATCGATGAAGTACTGGGGATTGAACTGGAGGTGGCCTACGGCGTGTACAGCGGCAAGACCGTGGGTGTCCTGACCTACCGCGAAGGCAAGATCACCCGCTTGATGCAGTGGCTGGAGCAGGAAGGTGAAAGCCTGGAGGGCGCGTACTTCTACTCGGATTCGCGCAATGACCTGCCGTTGTTGAGCAAGGTCGATTACCCGCAGGTGGTCAACCCGGATCCGGTGTTGCGCGCCCATGCCGAACAGGCCGGCTGGCCGATCCACCAGTGGGCCTGACACCCCCTTTCCTGAATTGAAACCCAATCCAATGTGGGAGCTTGGCCGGGCACTGAATTTTGGCCACGCCACAATTTAAATGTGGGAGCTGGCTTGCCTGCGATGGCGGTAGGTCAGCCACCAAAAACAGGGCCTGAACCACCGCTATCGCGGGCAAGCCCGCTCCCACAGGGGGGGCTTGGTCGGGCACTGAATTTTGGCCACGCCACAATTTAAATGTGGGAGCTGGCTTGCCTGCGATGGCGGTGGGTCAGCCGCCAAAAACAGGGCCTGAACTACTGCTATCGCGGGCAAGCCCGGCTCTCACCTTCGGCTGCGTTTCAACCCTGGCTTGGCCTCAAGCCAGGGTTGCGTCGATCACCAGCACCAGCTTCCCGGAAATCTGGTTGGTCGCCAACGCCGCAAACGCCGCCTCAGCATCCGCGATCGCAAAGGTCTTGGCCAACTGCGGACTCAACCGCCCTTCGCCAAACAACGGCCATACATGCTGGCTCAGATCACTGAACAAATCGGCCTTGAACTGATCATCACGGCTGCGCAAGGTCGAGCCCAGCACTTGCACGCGCTTGGCCAGCACCTGTGCCAGGTCCAACTGGGCTTCACGCCCGCCCATCAAGCCGATCAGCACCCAACGACCGTCGCGGGCCAGGAGCTTGAGGTTAATGGCGGCATAGTTGCCGCCCACCGGGTCGAGAATCACGTCGAACGGGCCAAAATCCCCCAGGCTCTCGATGCCGTCGGTACGTACCACACCACCCTGGGCGCCAAGCTCCTCGCAGTAGGCCAGGCGGTCCGCCGAGCCGACGCTGACCCAGCACGGGCTGCCAAAGGCCTTGCACAGCTGGATCGCCGCCGAGCCGACGCCACTGGCGCCGGCGTGCAACAGCACCTTTTCACCGGGTTTGAGCGCCGCCAGCTGGAATAGGTTGAGCCAGGCGGTGCTGTACACCTCGGGCAACGCAGCGGCTTCGGCCAGGGACAACCCCTCTGGCACCGGCAGCACGTGGCGCGCGTCCACCACCACTTCCTGCGCCATGCCGCCGCCCGCCAGCAGCGCACAGACCCGATCCCCAACCTGCCAGGACGAGCCGGCGCCGACCTCGCTGATCACCCCGGAGCATTCCAGGCCCAGCACTTCGCTGACCCCGGGCGGTGGCGGATAGAGCCCTGCACGCTGTAATAAATCCGCCCGATTGAGGCCGGCTGCCGCCACCCGAATGCGAACTTGCCCTACATCGCACGTAGGACTCGGGGTCTCAACCCACGCTACATGACCTTCAACGCCTTGCAATGCTTTCACAGTGCCTCCATAGTGAGTCTGGACTGAGCCCGTTGCTGTAGCGCCGGGCTTTTTGCATTATGCGACCGGCCCACATGGAACCGGCGACTTCAAAGACGGCCTAATATGCGTTATCAATTGCCCCCGCGTCGAATCAGCATGAAGCATTTGTTCCCCAGCACCGCCCTCGCTCTTTTCATTGGTCTCGGCCTGTTGCCGCTGTCGACCAATACGTTCGCAGCCAATAGCTGGGACAAACTTCAGCCTGATCGCGATGAGGTGATTGCCAGCCTTAACGTCGTCGAGTTGCTCAAGCGCCACCATTACAGCAAGCCACCGCTGGACGATGCGCGCTCGGTGATCATCTATGACAGCTACCTCAAGCTGCTGGATCCCTCGCGCAGCTACTTCCTGGCCAGCGATATCGCCGAGTTCGATAAGTGGAAGACCCAGTTCGACGACTTCCTCAAGAGCGGCGACCTGCAGCCGGGCTTCACCATTTACAAGCGTTACCTGGACCGCGTCAAAGCGCGTCTGGACTTCGCCCTCGGTGAGTTGAACAAAGGCGTGGACAAGCTCGACTTCACCCAGAAGGAAACCCTGCTGGTGGATCGCAAGGAGGCCCCGTGGCTGACCAGCACCGCCGCCCTGGATGACCTGTGGCGCAAGCGCGTCAAGGATGAAGTCCTGCGCCTGAAGATCGCTGGCAAAGAGCCCAAGGCGATCCAGGAACTGCTGACCAAGCGCTACAAGAATCAGTTGAGCCGCCTGGAACAGACCCGCGCCGAAGATATCTTCCAGGCCTATATCAACACCTTCGCGATGTCCTACGATCCGCACACCAATTATCTGTCGCCAGATAACGCGGAAAATTTTGATATCAACATGAGTCTGTCCCTCGAAGGCATCGGTGCCGTGCTGCAGAGCGACAACGATCAGGTCAAGATCGTGCGCCTGGTGCCGGCAGGCCCGGCGGACAAGACCAAGCAGGTCGCCCCGGCCGACAAGATCATCGGCGTGGCCCAGGCCGACAAAGAGATGGTCGACGTGGTCGGCTGGCGCCTGGACGAAGTGGTCAAGCTGATCCGCGGGCCCAAGGGCAGCGTGGTGCGCCTGGAAGTGATTCCACACACCAACGCGCCGAACGACCAGACCAGCAAGGTCGTGTCGATCACCCGCGAAGCAGTGAAGCTCGAAGACCAGGCCGTGCAGAAGAAAGTCCTCAACCTCAAGCAGGATGGCAAGGACTACAAGCTGGGCGTCATTGAGATCCCGGCGTTCTACCTGGACTTCAAGGCCTTCCGTGCCGGCGACCCAGACTACAAGAGCACCACCCGCGACGTGAAGAAGATCCTCACCGAGCTGAGCAAAGAGAAGGTCGACGGCGTGGTCATCGACCTGCGCAACAACGGCGGCGGCTCGTTGCAGGAAGCCACCGAGCTGACCAGCCTGTTTATCGACAAGGGCCCGACCGTGTTGGTGCGCAACGCTGACGGCCGTGTGGATGTGCTGGAAGACGAAAACCCGGGTGCCTTCTACAAAGGCCCGATGGCGTTGCTGGTCAACCGTCTCTCGGCCTCGGCCTCGGAGATTTTTGCCGGTGCCATGCAGGACTACCACCGTGCGCTGATCATCGGTGGCCAGACCTTCGGCAAAGGCACGGTGCAGACGATCCAGCCGCTCAACCATGGCGAGCTGAAGCTGACCCTGGCCAAGTTCTACCGGGTTTCCGGGCAGAGCACCCAGCACCAGGGCGTCCTGCCGGACATTGATTTCCCGTCGATCATCGACACCAAGGAAATCGGCGAAAGCGCCCTGCCCGAAGCCATGCCATGGGACACCATCCGTCCAGCCATCAAGCCGGCATCGGACCCCTTCAAGCCGTACCTGACCCAGCTCAAGGCCCAACATGACCTGCGCTCGGCCAAGGATGCCGAGTTCGTGTTTATCCGCGACAAGCTGGCCCTGGCCAAGAAGCTGATGGCCGAGAAGACCGTCAGCCTCAATGAAGTGGACCGCCGTGCGCAGCACACCGATATCGAGAACCAGCAACTGGCCCTGGAAAACACCCGCCGCAAGGCCAAGGGTGAAGACCCGCTCAAGGAGCTGAAGAAAGAAGACGAAGACGCGCTGCCGACCGAACCTGAAAAGACCAAGCCGGAAGATGATGCCTACCTGAGCGAAACCGGGCGGATTCTGCTGGACTACCTGAAAATCAGTAAGACGGTGGCCAAGCAGTAAATGATGGCAATTTAATGTTGTCGCTCCACTGAGCGTCATCAAACAGACATCATTCTGTCGTGAAATGAAGGACCGGGCGCCCCAGGCACCCGGTCCTTTTTTTTCGACCGAGATCACCATGACCATGACCGAACAGCTGAATGCCCTGGGCTCCATCCTGGCCCAAGGCAGTTTGCACAGTCTGTTCCAACCGATCATCAGCCTCTGCGAGCGCCGCATCCTTGGTTATGAAGCCCTGAGCCGCGGCCCGTCCAACAGCCCGTTGCACGCGCCCCTCGCGTTGTTTGGCGTGGCGCGCCAGGCCGGGCGCCTGAATGAGCTGGAGGTGGCCTGCCGGCAAAGTGCCTGCAAGCATTTCAGCGAACAGAAGCTGCCGGGCAAGCTGTTTATCAACGTCTCGCCCGAGTCCCTGCTGGAAACCACCCATCAACCGGGACGCACCTTGCAGATGCTGCGCGAGTACGGGATCGCCCCCAGCCAGATCGTGATCGAACTCACGGAACAAGCGCCGACCGACGACTTCCAACTGCTGCAAACCGCCCTGCACCACTACCGCGCCATGGGTTTTTCGATTGCCCTGGATGACCTGGGCGCCGGTTATTCCAGCTTGCGCCTGTGGTCTGAACTGCGCCCGGACTACGTGAAAATCGACCGGCATTTTATCGATGGCATCCATCAGGATGCGCTCAAGCGCGAGTTTGTCGGCTCGATCCTGCAGATCGCCAAGGCCTCCCGCGCGCAGGTGATTGCCGAAGGCATCGAGTTGCCGCAAGAGTTGGCGGTGCTCACGGAAATGGGCGTGGACCTGGTCCAGGGCTACCTGCTGTGCCGCCCCCAGGAGCATCCGCCGACCGAAGCCCGGTGGATGCTGGCCCAGCCCGACAGCACCAGTGTCTCGCTCAACGAGGACGCCAGTGACCTCAGCGCCCTGCTCAACGAACAACCGGCCGTGGCCCAGGACACGGCCACGGCCAAAGTGCTGGAAGCGTTTCGCCGCCAGGCCAACCTCAACTCCCTGGCGGTCCTGGATGGGCGCGGCCAGCCCATCGGCATCGTGCATCGGCACTCGTTGTCCGATGTGCTGCTCAAGCCGTTTGCCACCGACCTGTTTGCGCGCAAACCCATCAGCCGCCTGATGAGCGACGACTTCCTGGCCGTGGAACTGAGCCAGTCGTTGCAACAGGTCAGCCGCCTGCTGACCAGCCGCGCGCGGCAGCGCATCGAGGAAGATTTCATCATCACCCAGAACGGCAACTACCTGGGCCTGGGCCGGGTGATCGATGTGCTCAAGCTGATTACCGAACTGAAAATCCAACAGGCGCGCTACGCCAACCCGCTGACCCTGCTCCCGGGCAACGTGCCGATCCAGCAGTGCCTGACACGGCTGTTGCAGCAACAGCGCGAATCGGTGATTTGCTATGTGGATATCGACAGTTTCAAGCCGTTCAACGATATCTACGGCTATGGCCGTGGCGATGAAGTGCTGCTGTGCCTGGCTCAGTGCCTCAACGACCGGGTGGACCCCAGCCGCGATTTTGTCGGGCATATTGGCGGCGATGATTTTTTACTGGTGCTGGGCGCCCAGGACTGGCGCAAGCGTCTTAACCAGTTGGTGGACGATTTCCAGACCCAATGCCGGCGTTTCTACCGCAGCGAGCATTTGGACGCGGGCTGTTTTATCGCCCTGAATCGCCAGGGGGTGCGCCAGGAGTTTGCCTTGCTGTCGCTGTCCATCGGCGTGGTGCACCTGCATCCATTGAGCTGTGGACACCTGGATGCCAGCCAGTTGGCGGAGCTGGCCTCACAGGCCAAGCATCACGCCAAGAACGTGGCCGGCTACAGCATCCATGTCATCGACAGTCGCCAACTGCTGTAGGTACGCGCCTACAACTGCTCCAGACGCATCTGCGCCAGCGGGTGCCCGGCCTTGGCGGCGATGGTCCACCAGCGTGCGGCTTCGCTCGGGTCTGGCGCCTTGCCCAGGCTGCCTGCCAGGCTCAACACGCCCACCTGATAGGCCGCCTTGCCATCCCCCGCCTGGCCCGCCAGGCGCAGCAAGCGCACGCCTTCTTCACGCGCGCCAAGCCCCTGGCCGCGAAAGGTCAGGATATGCCCATAAAAACTTTGGGCCTCGACATTCCCCAGGTTGGCCATGCGTGCAAACTGACCCTCCAGCCAGTGCCAGCCACGGGGCTGGCGCACAAACCATGACCAATGAAACAACCTGCGGGCCAACCAATAGCTGGCATACGCTTTAAGCTTCCAGAACACTCAGGCCTCCGCTGACTCAGGATATTCGTACTCGAACACACGGACCACTTCCGAGGCATGCCACGACGCCGCAGCGACGCCATCGGACGGTCCGCAAAAGCGCCCGAGGCGCTCGACACATTCAAAAAAACCGGTGCGCGGCAAGCGGCTCGCACCCTGGCTGATCACCAGGGAACTGCGCAGTGGCTGGTCCGCCTTGGCATCCAGGGCCGCCAGGTGCTCCAGGGCGGCGGTCAGGGTTTGCATCGCAGGCGTGGGGAATTGCAGACGCTCCAGCAACGCACGGTAAGTCAAAAGATGTCGCTGGCGACGGGCCTGATCGAGCTCATTGAGCAACCCATCCCAGTGTTGACGGCTGATGCGCACACTCACGTTTCATCCCTCCAACCCGCAATCCCCAACTCCCAGGCCAGGCTGCGACGGATCGCGGCATCCGGCTGGCGTTCGCCACTTTCAATCAGCCCCAGGTAAGACGGGCTGATGCCCACGGTGCGGGCCAATGTCTCGATGGCCAGGCCCTTGGCTTCGCGCAGGCTGCGCAAGTGCGCCAGGGGGCGTAGATCCTGCTCGGTAGCGGTGTGAGGGGGTTGTGCAGAAGGAGTAGCCGGTGGCTGCCGGCCGGCGGCGGTTAACAGCGCCTGGTACTGAGCCCATGGCAGAACCGCGTATTCGGGTTCGCCATCCCGTGAAATGATTTGTATATCCATAACTGCCCCGTAGGATCACAACACTTACAACGTAAGTACTTTCCTTAGGAGTGTAATCCTAACAGCCCTAAAGAGCGCAGGGGGATTATCCGCGTCTTCAGTTTTTTTTCGGGTTTTCCTGCTCCAGAAGCTGCGGCGTGGCGGGCAAGCGTTCAACCACCACCAACTTCTCCGGGCGCTGGCGTTCACGCCAGGCGCGGAACGCACTCAACTCACCGTCCAGGCTCTTCATGACCCAGGCCAGTACCGCGATATCATCGAGCATGCCGAACATCGGCAAAAAGTCCGGGATCGCATCAATGGGGCTGAGGAAGTACATCAGCCCCGCCACCACCGAGATCAGCGCCTTGGGGCTGATCGCCCGGTACTCGCCGCGCCAGTAGGCCAGGCACAGCGCCTGGAGCAGCTTCAGGTCGTCCTTGAGCTTGCCCAGGCGGCTACCTTGGCTTGAGCCTTTGGCAGCGACCGCGAACAACAGGGTCGGCAAGCGCCCACGCCCAATCAGGCGGGCGGCCAACGGCAGGAAGCGGGTGAAATTCCAGGGTGCTTTCATCGTCACTCCAGTTCCAGGCGAGAGAAAAGGTTATCCACACAACTTGTGGATAACCTTGTGAACAGAGCCCATTTTCACGGCTGAAAGCCGCGTAATACAAGGCCCAGAGTCAGATCGGGCGTTTTTTGCGCACATAAAAAAAACCCAAGAATTCATTGACTTGAAGCGCGCCTGCGGCTAGCCGTGCCGAGGTATAGCATCAGACTGCTCTAAGCCGCAGGTGTTCGTTTTGATTTGCCCCACGGTCAACTGTGGGAGCTGTCGAGCCCCGGCGAGGCGGCGATGGCGGCGGCATGGCCAGCAGGAGTGTTGCCTGATCTACTGCTATCGCAGCCTCGCCAGGGCTCGACAGCTCCCACACGGATTGGACCAAGCCCCTGGCCCAGAAACAACAACGCCCCGTAAAACGGGGCGTTGGGTGTTTTGCAGCGGCTTACTTGGCAGCCGGTGCCTCAGGCGCGTCGGCCTTGGCCGGGTCCTTGATTGCCAGCAGCTCCAGGTCGAAGACCAGTACGGAGTTGGCTGGAATCGCCGGGCTCGGGCTCTGGGCACCGTAGGCCAGGTCGGACGGGATGTACAACTCGACCTTCTCACCCACGTGCATCAGTTGCAGGCCTTCGACCCAGCCTGGAATCACGCCGCTGACCGGTAGGTCAATCGGGCTGCCGCGATCCACGGAGCTGTCAAAGGTAGTGCCGTTGGTCAGCTTGCCGGTGTAGTGCACAGTCACTACGTCGGTTGGCTTGGGCTGGGCGCCTTCGGCCTTCTTCACGATCTTGTACTGCAGACCGGAAGCGGTGGTGACGACGCCGTCTTTCTTGGCGTTGTCTTCGAGGTATTTCTTGCCGGCGGCTGCCGACTCTTCGCTCATCTTGGTCATGCGTTCTTCAGCACGCTTTTGCAGTGCGGAAAACGCTTCGACCAGTTCTTCGTCCTTCAGCTTCTGTTCTTTCTTGCCGACGGCATCTTCGATGCCTTGGGCCACGGCCTTGGAGTCCAGGTCATCCATACCTTCCTGAGCCAGGCTTTTGCCCATGTTCAGGCCGATACCGTAGGAAGCTTTCTGCGCCGGGGTTTTCAGCTCTACGCTGGTTTGCGAATCACAACCCGCAAGTACCAGGCTAACCAGGGCCACCGCCGCCGCCAACCGATGCTGTTTCATGCTATTTCCTTGTTCATGCGCCAAAAGGGCATTCAGATAAAGTCGCGAGCTTATCAGGCGGCCACGACCAATGGCTACCGGCATGTGAGCAGGAAACTTCTGATAAGTTCACGTGTTTAAAAGCATTTTCATCCGCCCCAAAGCCCACTGAAGGACAGCAGGCAAGCCGAAAACCGCCGGTGCAGACCGATCATGGCTACTTGCCGCCTGCCGCGCTCAGTGGCATAAGGACGCAACAACTCGACAAGGATAGTTATCTTGCGCATTTTTTCCCGTGTTTTACTCCTGATCCTGTCATTAATGGGACTGGCCCTGGCCGTGGTCCTCTATTACGTGATCAACCCCAAGCTACCGGATTACGTGCCGGTGCAGCAGGTGCACTACCAGGACCAATGGAGCGCCGCCGACCGCCAGGCCTACTACTTCACGCCCCAGGGCACCCAGGTCAAGGGCCTGCGTTATAACTGGTTCACCGCGCTGGAGCTGCCGTTTTCCCAGCAGCGCTTTGCCGAGCCGGCCTACCTGGCGCGCTTCGGTTTCCTGGTGGACCCGCGACAACAGGCCACAGCCCAGAACCCCGGCAACCTGCCCGCAGGTTTCGCCCGGCACAAGAATGCCGGGAGCAACGACGAGTTTCTCGATATCACCTGCGCCGCCTGCCATACCGGCGAATTGCATTTCAATGGCCAGGCCCTGCGTATCGACGGCGGCGCTGCACAGCATGTGCTGCCGTCCAGCGTGCCGACCCTGCGCGGCGGCAGCTTTGGCCAGGCCCTGGTGGCCAGCCTCGCCGCGACCTATTACAACCCGCTGAAGTTCAGGCGCTTTGCCCATAGCGTGCTGGGGGATCAATACGACGCCCAGTACGATCAGTTGCGCCAGGACTTCAAACAGTCCCTGGACAACTTCCTCAAGGTGGCCTGGAACGATACCCACCGTGGCCTCTACCCCACCGAAGAAGGCCCGGGGCGCACCGACGCCTTCGGCCGCATCGCCAACGCCAGCTTTGGCGATGCCATTTCGCCGGATAACTACCGTATCGCCAACGCGCCGGTGGACTACCCGCAGCTGTGGGACATGTGGACCTTCGACTGGGTGCAATGGAACGGCTCGGCCCAGCAACCCATGGCGCGCAATATCGGCGAGGCCTTGGGCGTGGGCGCGACCCTGGCGTTCTTCGACAGCGCCGGCCAGCCCCTCAAGGGCGATGCGCGCTACCCTTCCAGCGTGCGCGTGCGGGACCTGAACCGGATCGAAGAAACCCTGCAACGGCTCAAGCCGCCGACCTGGCCTGAAGCGTTGTTCGGTGCCATCGACAAACCCCTGGCCGCCCGTGGCCGCGCGCTGTTCGCGGAAAACTGCGCGGCCTGCCATGTGCCCAGCGTGAGCGAAGTCAACGGCCGCCCGGTGCAACAACTGAAAATGCTGCCGGTGGACTACATCGGCACCGACCCCGGCACCGCCAGCAACATTGCCGACCAGCGCTACGACCTCAGCGCCCTGCAATGGGACCCGGCCGAGCTGGCGCAGTTGAATGTCGAACTGCACCCCACGCCGACCGAACCCCTGGACCTGCGCAGCCTGTCCGTGGCCAAGGGCCTGGCCTATGTCACCGCGTTTGTCGAAGAGCACGCCTACCGCGCCGCCGGCGTCACCCCGGCCGAACGCCCGCGCCTGGACGGCTACGGCCTGCCCATCGGCGTGCGCGAACTACGCGCCTACAAGGCCCGCCCACTGGCCGGCGTGTGGGCCACGCCGCCGTTCCTGCACAACGGTTCGGTGCCGACGATCTACCAGCTGCTTTCGCCCCAGTACGAGCGCAGCCGCACCTTCTATAAAGGCACCTTCGACTACAACCCGCGTCACCTGGGCTATCGCACCGAGGCCTTTAAAAATGCGTTTCTGTTCGATACCCGCATCACCGGCAACCACAACAGCGGCCACGAATTCCGTGCGGGCAAGCGTGGCAACGGGGTGATTGGCCGGGGCCTTGCACCCGAGGAACGCTGGGCGCTGCTGGAATACCTGAAAGTACTGGGCGGCCCGCTGGAGCAGCAACTGCCATGACTTCCCCATTTCGATACAAGGACCGTTCCATGCTCGCTCGACTGTGGCTGCGCCTCGGCGCGTTTCTCGGCAAGACGCTGTTATGGCTGGTAGGCCTGGGCCTGCTCGGCTGGTTGGCGACGACCCTGTGGTTTGCCTGGCAGCACAGCGGCCCGGTGTCGGTCGATGAGCAGATTCCGCCCGGCGAAGCCGCCATGACCCAGGGCATCATTCAGACGGCGGTGCGCATCGTCGACCAGCATCGCGAAGGCACCCGTTACCTGCGCGATGCCCACGCCAAGGCCCACGGCTGTGTGAAGGCCGAAGTCCGCGTGCTGCCGGACCTCGACCCGGCGCTGCGCCAGGGCGTGTTCGCCGAGCCGGGCAAGACCTGGCAGGCAATGATGCGCCTGTCCAACGGTAACGCTTATCCACAGTTCGACAGCATCCGCGACGCCCGCGGCATGGCGATCAAGCTGCTGGACGTGCCAGGCAAGCAACTGCTGGCCGATCAGCAGGCGCGCAGCGAGCAGGACTTTGTGATGTTCAGCCACCCCAACTTTTTTGTCAGCGATGTGGCGGAATACGCGCAGAACGTCGGGGCCCAGGCCGATGGCAAGAAGGCCATGGCGTTTTTCCCCAGTCTCGACCCGCGCAGTTGGCAGGTGCGCCATCTGTTTATCGCCCTGGCAACGCTGGCACCGGCCCCCACCAGCCCGACCGAGGCGACATACTTTTCGGTATCGCCCTACAAGTTTGGTGCGGCCAACGCCAAGTTCCGCGTCGCCCCAGACCCGCAAAGCTGCCCGGAGTACAGCCTGCCCAAGCAGAACCAGGACTTGCCGAACTTCTTGCGCAGCGCCTTGAGCCAGCAGCTGTCCACCGACCGTGTCGATGCGTGTTTTGTGTTGCAGATCCAGCGCCAGAACCCACAAAAATACATGCCCATCGAAGACACCAGCATCGAATGGAAGGAAAGCGACGCGCCCTACGAGAGCGTGGCTAAAATCCGCATCCCGGCGCAGGACTTTGATACCCCGGAGCTGAACCTGGCCTGTGACAACCAGTCGTTCAACCCCTGGTTTGGTGTGGAAGAACACCGGCCGATTGGCGGGATCAACCGGCTGCGCAAGGCGGTGTATGAGGCGGTGAGTGATTATCGGCATAGCCGCAACGCCCCGTGAACAACGCCCGCGCTGACGTCAACAAGACCGCCTCACCGCGTCATCGTTAACGATCATCGCGGGCAAGCCCGCTCCCACAGAAAAGCCCCTGCGGCGTTGTATCGGACGCCGTCAGCAACCATTGCTGGAAACTGCGCGCCGCCGAGGGTGGGTTGCGGTGTTGCGGTTGCATCAGTTGCAGGCGGCCACGGCTGTGCATGTGATGGGGCAAGGCCAGTTGCAGGCGGCCAGCAGCCAGCTCGCCTTCGAGCAGGCACTTCCAGCCCAGGGCCACGCCATGCCCCATCACCGCCGATTGCATCAGCAACTGATAGCTGTTGGTGCGCAAGGCATGACGGGGCATGTGATACTGCGCGCCGATATCGGCGAACCAGTCGGCCCAGGTCAGCCAGTCGTGGGAATGGTCCTCGACGATCAACAAGGTATGGCTGTGCAGCAGCTGCTCGGCGTCGCGTATCGCGCCGTGGCGCTCGATGTAGCCGGGGCTGCACACGGCGATGACCTGCTCGCGGGCAAATACCGGGGTCAGTTCCAGGCCAAGGGGCGCCGGCAGTTCGTCGAGGTGATAGAACAGGCCCAGGTCATATTCGCTGACATCCAGGTGGCTCGGGCTTTCACTGCACAAGATGCGGATATCCAGGTCCGGGTGCTCGCGCTGGAAGGCCGGCAACAGCGCGGCAAGCCAGATTGAGCTGATGGTCGGCGTGCTGGCCAGGGTCAGTTGGCGATCGGCACCGCGTCGGCGCAACTGCGCCGATTCACGGTCCAGCTCGCGCAGCAGGCGCTGGATGGTGCGAAAGTAACGCACGCCGGCCGGGGTCAGACTCAGGCCCAGCGCCAGCCGATAAAACAGCGGGCGCGCCAGGTCCTCCTCCAGGCGCTTGATCTGCCGGCTCACCGCGCTTTGGGTCAGGTTCAGTTCGTGGGCCGCCTGGGTAAAACTCAAATGCCGGGCGGCCGCCTCGAACGTCTGCAAACAGTTGAGCGGTGGCAGGTCGACATTTCGGCGCGGCATGCAGGGGTCCGTGGCTGATCAGGTAAGCCCCCATCCTGCCACTTGCCCACTCACAACGCGACCCGCGCAACCCGCCTGTTCCAGGTTCGGTGATGCACCTGCACCCCGTTTTCCCACGCCTGCTGCTGCGCCTCGATGTAGAACCACTGGGCGTCGGCGTGCACCTGCAAGTGGCTGTCGACCGCCACCGACCACGGCGCGCGCTCGACGCGGTACTGCCAGTGGATATCGGCCCGGGTCGACAACGGATCCCAGGGCAAGGTGCGGTATTGCTCGGTGCAGCGCTGGTCCACCGCCAAGCCGTGCTCGGTGAAGCGCACCGCGCCCAGGTCGTCCTCGATTTTTACGCAGACTTCGCCACTGCCCACGTCCTCGATCAAGGTGCGTTTCGGCGCCGCCGCCCGCAGCACCTCCAGCGCCGCCGGGGTAGCCGCTTGCGGGGCGTCGAAGGGGCATGGCACGGCCGCGCCGCTGAAGACCGGCAATTGCACCCGTTGCAGGGCAGGCAATACGGTCAGGGTGGTCAGCTCGCGGCTGGGCCACAGCAACGGGAAACTCGCGGTGCTCAGGGCCAGGCGCAGGCGGTAGCCGGCCGGCACCCGTGTGCCGATATGATCCAGGCTCAACTGCACATCCAGCGGTTCGCCCGGCACCGGTGGCGTCAGACGGGAGAAATCTTCACGTAGGGCCAGGTTGAGCACGCCGTAGGTGATCTGCGTGACTTGGCCGTCGGGCGCCACCGCGTTCAGGCGCGCCACCAGTTGCCCACAGCAGGTATCGCTGGCCAGGCGCAGGTGCAAGCGCACATCCCCCAGCAGCGCCAGGGGTTCGGCCAGGGGCGGGGTGTCGAAGCACAGCGACTGCGCATCGTCGCGGCGCTGATCGGTGGGGCCGTCGGGGCCGAACCAGATGGCGCAGTATTCGCCCTGGTGCAGGCCGGTGGTCAGGGGCGAACAGATACTGCGCGGGCTGCCCAGTACCTGCTGGCCGGGGCTGAGGCCCTGGTCGGTCAGGCTGTAGTCGGTCCATTGCACCTGGGGGTCGGGCCAGCCCGAGGTCTGCACCCAGATCCCTGGGCGTTCGGCATAACTGCCCTTGGGCGCCAACACATCCTGTAGGTAAAAGGTGCAGGCCGCGTCGTCCATCACCCGATTGTCGATACCTTTAAGCCAGTGGTCCCACCAGCGCCTGGCCTCTTGCAGGAAGCCAATGGCCGGGTTGGGCACCGCGAAATGCGGGTACTTGTGGATCCACGGGCCGATCATGGCTTTTTTCGGCCCCGGCAGGTTTGCCATCAGGCGCGGCACCGCATTCTTGTAGGCATCGCCCCAACCGCCCACGGCGTACACCGCCGCCTTGATCGCCGAGTAGTCCTCGCACACCGAGCCGTGACGCCAGTAGGCATCGCGAGTCTGGTGTTGCAGCCAGGTCTCGGCCAGCAGCGGCATGGCGTCGAGGCGTTGTTGCCACAGGCTTTTCCAGACCTCGCCGAGCAGCAGCGGGTCGGGCACCGCCGCGCTGAAGTTGAGCATGGTCGCGGCCCAGCCGAAGTTCTCCAGCAGCAGGTTGCCGCCCTTGTAATGGATGTCATCGGCAAAGCGGTCATCGGTGGAGCACAGGGTGATGATCGCCTTCAATGCTTGGGGCTGGCGCGCGGCGACTTGCAGGCTGTTGAAGCCGCCCCAGGAGATGCCCATCATTCCCAGGTTGCCGTCGCACCAGGGCTGCTGGCACAGCCAGTCGATCACGTCGAGGGCGTCATCCTGCTCCTGCAACAGGTACTCATCGGCCATCAGGCCCTGGGATTCGCTATTGCCGCGCATATCGACCCGCACGCAGACATAGCCCTGCCCCGCCATCCATGCGTGGGTCAGGGCATCGCGCACCGCCGTGCCATCGCGCTTGCGATAGGGCAGGTATTCGAGGATCGCCGGGAAGGCCTGCGCGCCCGCGGTTTCAGGCAGCCAGATGCGGGCAGCCAGTTGCGTGCCATCGCTCATGGGGATCAGGCAGTGCTCGATCTCGCGAACCTTGTAGGCAAATTCGGTGACGATTTCCATGGGTAACTCCAGCAACCAAGAGACAAGTCAGCGGGCAAAATCCGCCACCGGGCGGGCACCCCGCAGGCCAGGTTCGACCTGCACCGCAGGGGCTTTGACGTCCAGCAGCGCGGGGTTCTGCAACCAGTAGAGCAACGACGTGCTGGCCAGCAGCACCAGGAGCATGCCCGGTAGGCCACCGAGGTTGGAGAGCATCTTCACCCCGTCGATGCCGACAAAGGCCACCATGACCCAGGACACCGTGCCGATGATCACGCCCCAGACAATCTTCAGCAGCGGGTTGCCGTCCAGGTCCGAATCGGCGGTGACGCCTTGGCTACACAGGTTGGCGATCACGTCGGTGCTGGAGTCGGCGGCGGTGACGAACGAGATAAACGCGACAAACAGCAAAAACGCGATCATCAGGCCGCTGGCCGGCAACTGCTGGAACATCTGGTACAGCACATGCTCCACGCCTTGTTCGTTGAGCACGCGGTTCAAGCTGCCATCGCCGAGGGCATCGAAATACAGGCTGCTGCCGGAGAAGATGCAGATCCACAGCGCGGTAAACAGCGCCGGGTACAGCATGTTGATCTGGATAAATTCGCGCACCCGGTAGCCCCGACCGATCTTGCCGAGGAACAGCGCACTGACCGGCGCCCAGGCAAACCACACCGACCAGTAGAACACCGTCCAGCTCTGCGGCCAGCTGTCGCCACTGGCGGCGCCGGTGGCCAGGCTGCGGCTGAAGAAGGTATCGAGGTAGACCCCCAGGGACTCGACGCCCAGGCTGAAGATGTACAGGGTCGGCCCGCACAACAACACGAACGCGCCCAGGGCCAGCATGATCCAGGTGTTGAACGACGACAGCATGACGATGCCGCGCTGCAGGCCGCTGGCGGCCGAGGCGACAAAGGTGAAGACGATGACCGCGATGATCAGGCCCAGGCGCAACGGCGTGGTCTCGCCGCCAATGTACTGGCTCAGGCCGCCAGCCAAGGTCAGCGCGCCGGTGCCCAGGGACGAGGCCATGCCTGCGACCAGGGCGAACATCGCTAGGGTGTCGATCAACCCGGCATAGCGCTTGACCCGTGCGGCGCCGAGCAAGGGTTGCAACATGGCGCCGATGGAGAAGTGGCTGCGCAGGTTGTAGAACACCAGGGCAAACACCAGGGAGGGCACCAGGTAAATGGCGTAGGGCGTGAGGGTCCAGTGCAGAAACATCGTCGACAGGGCAAAGCTTTTGGCCGCCGCGCTGCCCGCTTCGATCGGCAGGCTGCCGGGCGGTGAGTACAGGTGGTAGAGCGGCTCGGCCGTGGTCCAGAACAACACGCCCACCGCCAGGGTGGTGCACAGCGCGACCATGAACCAGCGCCATTTGCTCAACAGCGGCGTGGCGCCCTCCCCGCCGATACGCACCTGGCCCAGGGGCGAAAAATACACGATGGCCGTGAGCACCAACATGGCGAAAGAGCCGGCACTGAACAGCCAGGAGAAGTTTTGCAGGATCACCGTATTGAGCTGTTTGCTCACGGCGAGGAATGCCGTGAGGTCGATATAGCTGGCGATCACCGCCGCCAGCAGAATCAGAAAGGTTGGCCAGAAGACCAAAGGACGCAATGGGTATTTCATCTCGTGCGCTTCCCCAGACAGACTATTTTTATTGCCGTTGCAGGCCATTGTTAGAAGCGGGCACTGTGCCGCCTTGAAGTCTTCGCGTGGCTATAGATAAGCGTGGGTGCCGGCCGCGGTGCAATCGACCAATGGGTATGGGGGTATTCCGTCAGGTCATGGCCACTCCGGGGGGAACCGGGATCGTCGCGGCGCTGGTGCCCAGCACCGCGTAAAGAGTTCATATAGTTTGTCTATTCTGCATAACGTTTACGTCGCCGCTATTGAGTAACCAAGTGCAAACACTCTACCGTCACTGCCTACCCTAATACCCGTAGGAAGTTATCGTGGAAAGTTCAACTTTAGGCATGATCGTCCTGTCAATGATTGCGCTCTTCGGTGCTGCCGCATTTTGCTTCGAGCACCTCGCCACCCGCAGCGAGAAGAAAAACAAAACCAAATAAGCGGGGCGTCAACCTCAGCAGCACCCAGTGTTTAAAGGGATACCCGGGCGGCGGGCGATCCCTTTTTTTCGTCTGCCCGGCAGAACTTTCTCTATATGCCGTCTTAATACCGCCACGCGTAATCAGTGCCCGAACTTGATACCCCGGGGATTAACCTCCCCGCGTCCGCAGTTGCGGCTTATTTATTCAGGGGAGTTACACCGTGCTCACACTTAAGTTCATTTATATCGCCAGCGGCTTATGTGCCGTGGGGCTGTTCGCTTACTTGGGCTACGCCCTTATTCGCGCAGAGAAATTCTAGGGAGCTGGCCATGTACGACCTGATGTTTATCAGCCTTTCCCTGGTGTTTTTTGTTGCGACTGCCATGGCCATTGTCGCCATGGGCAAGATTTGAACGGAGCCACGACATGTTAAGCACGCTGTTGGAATTTGCGCTGGTCCTGGGGGTAATGACGGGGCTCGCCGTACTGATGGGCAAATGGCTGACCCGGGTCTTCACCGGGACCCGGCATGCCTTGCCGGAACGCTTTACCTATCGCCTGCTGGGCATCGACCCACAGGAAACCATGGGCTGGGCCCGCTTCGGTTCGGCGCTGTTGTTGTCGAACGCGGCGATGATGCTGCTGGGCTATCTGGTCCTGCGCCTGCAGACCTTCATGCCGATCAACCCACTGGGGCTCGCCGCGCAAACCCCGGACCTGGCGTTCAACACCGCCGCGTCCTTTATCACCAACACCAACTGGCAGGCGTACTCGGGCGAGACCAGCCTGTCGAACTTCAGCCAGATGGCGGTCATCACCTTTCTGATGTGCGTCGGCGCCACCTCCGGCGTGGTCGCGGCGGCCGGTTTTATTCGTGGCCTGAGCCGCTCCAGTTCGGGCGATATCGGCAACTTCTGGGTCGACTTCACCCGCACGCTGTACCGCGTGATGCTGCCGCTGTGCGTGGGCATGGCACTGGTGTATGTCTGGCAGGGCATGCCACAGACCTTCGCCTCCCAGGCCCTGGTCACCACCCTGGAAGGGGCGCAGCAACAGTTGATTGTCGGCGCAGTGGCCAGCTTTGAATCGATCAAGCACATCGGCACCAACGGCGGTGGCTTCTTCAGCATGAACGCCGCGCACCCGTTTGAAAACCCGACGCCGCTGACCAACATCCTGCATATCCTGAGCATGTTGCTGATCCCTTCGGCGCTGACCTACACCTTCGGCAGCATGCTGCTGCAACGCCGTCAGGGCTGGGTGTTTTTCGGCACCTTCCTGGTGATGTTCATCGGCTTCCTCGCCCTGGTCTACGGCGCCGAGCAAAACGGCAACCCACTGCTGACCCAGGCCGGCGCCAACCAGACCCTGTCCCTGGAACACAGTGGCGGCAACATGGAGGGCAAGGAACTGCGCTTCGGTATCGCCGACAGCAGCCTGTTCATTGCCACCACCACGGCGGCGACCACCGGTTCAGTCAACACCATGCATGACTCGCTGACCCCCATGGGCGGTTTCGTGCCCCTGGCGCAGATGATGCTCAACTGCGTGTTCGGCGGCGACGGCGTGGGCTTTATCAACCTGATCCAGTACGCCCTGCTGACGGTGTTCCTGGTGGGCATGATGATCGGTCGCAGCCCGGAGTTCCTCGGCAAGAAAATCGAGGCGCGGGAGATCAAGCTGGTGATGCTCTCGGTGCTCGCGCACCCCATCAGCATCCTCGGCTTCACCGCCCTCGCCGCCCTGTGGCCCGACACCATGGCCAGCCTCAACAACCTCGGCCCCCATGGGTTCAGCGAGGTGTTGTACGCCTACACCTCCGGCACCGCCAACAACGGCTCGGCCTTTGCCGGCTTGAACGCCAACACGCCGTTTTTCAACACCACCATCGGCCTGGCGATGTTGATCGGGCGCTTCTTCACCATGCTGCCGATGCTGGCCGTGGCCGGCTCCCTGGCGCTGAAAAAAACCGTGCCGGCCGGTGCCGGGACCATTCCTACCGCAACCCCGCTGTTCATGCTGCTGGTGGTGTTCGTGGTGCTGGTGGTCGGCGGCCTGACCTTTTTGCCGGCGCTCGCGCTCGGCCCGCTGGTGGAGCAACTGCAGTTGCTGTCCGGCCACACGTACAACTGAGGACACGTAGATGACAACTCAATCGATCTTCAAGGGGCTGTTGCGCCCGGTGCTGGTGTCGGCGGTATTTTTCATGCTGTTGACGGGGTTCGCCTACCCGGCGTTCACCACCGTGACCGCACAGCTGATGTTCCCGTTCCAGGCCCGCGGCTCGCTGATTGAACGCGATGGCCTGGTCATGGGCTCGACCCTGATCGGCCAGCACTTCACCCGGCCGCAATACTTCCATGGCCGCCCGAGCATGACCCTGGGCGCCGACCCGCAAGACCCGGGCAAAAGCGTGTCGCAGCCGTACAACGCCGGTTCCAGCGGCGCCAGCAACCTGGGGCCGACCAGCCAGAAGCTGGTGGACCAGGTGGCCGCCCGCGTGCAGGCCTATCGCCTGGCCAATGGCCTGGCCGCCGACGCCCAGGTGCCGGTGGACGCGGTCACCGCCTCCGCCTCGGGCCTCGACCCGCATATCTCGGTGGCCAATGCGCGCCTGCAACTGCCACGGGTCGCGCGCCTGCGGCAGATCCCCGAAGCCGAGCTGCTGCAACTGGTCAGCCAGCACACCAGCGCGCGCACCCTCGGCCTGCTCGGCGAGCCCCGGGTCAATGTGCTGCAACTCAACCTGGCGCTGGACGCCCGCCTGCCATCACCGCCTATTGCGGCCAGTGAGTAAGAGATTGCCCTCATGAAAAATGCTCGTTTACCTCTGTTTGATCGCGCCATCGTGCTCACCGCGTGTGGGGATGCGCTGAAGAAACTGCTACCCCAGGCGCAATGGAAAAACCCAGTGATGTTCGTGGTCTACCTGGGCAGCCTCCTCACCACCCTGTTGTGGTTCCAGTCCCTGGGCGGCCAGGGTGAAGCGCCCAGCGGTTTTATCCTCAGCATCACCTTGTGGCTGTGGTTCACCGTGCTGTTCGCCAACTTCGCCGAGGCCCTGGCCGAAGGCCGCAGCCGCGCCCAGGCCGCCAGCCTGCGCGGGATGAAACGCCAGACCCTGGCCAAGCTGCTGCAACAACCCAAGCACGGCGCGGCCTGGCTGCCGACCGAAGCGACGCTGCTGCGCAAGGATCAGGTGGTGCTGGTCGAGGCCGGCGACCTGGTGCCGCTCGACGGCATCGTGATCGAGGGCGTGGCGTCGGTGGATGAAAGCGCGATCACCGGCGAATCGGCACCGGTCATTCGCGAGGCCGGCGGCGATTTTTCCTCGGTCACCGGCGGCACGCGTGTGCTGTCGGACTGGCTGGTGGTGCGCATCAGCGTCAACCCCGGCGAGGCGTTCCTCGATCGCATGATCTCGATGGTCGAATCGGCCAAGCGGCAGAAAACCCCGAACGAAGTGGCCCTGACCATCCTGCTGGTGGGCCTGACCCTGTTGTTCCTGCTGGTGATCGCCACGCTGAGCCCGTACTCGATCTTCGCCGTGCTCATGAGCGGCAGCGGCAGCGTGGTCAGCGCCACGGTGCTGGTGGCCTTGCTGGTCTGCCTGATCCCCACCACCATCGGCGGCCTGCTCTCGGCCATCGGCGTGGCGGGCATGAGCCGGATGATGTCGGCCAATGTCATCGCCACTTCCGGGCGGGCGGTGGAGGCAGCAGGTGACGTCGATGTGTTGCTGCTGGACAAGACCGGCACCATCACCCTGGGCAATCGTCAGGCCAGCAGCTTTTGGCCGGCGCCGGGGATCAAAGAGGCCGACGTGGCGGATGCCGCGCAATTGGCCTCCCTGGCCGATGAAACCCCGGAAGGCCGCAGTATTGTGGTGCTGGCCAAGCAGAAGTTCGACATTCGCGCGCGGGACATCAACCAACTGGGCGCCAGCTTTGTGCACTTCACCGCGCAAACCCGTATGAGCGGCGTCGACCTGCCCGCAGGCCGGGCGATTCGCAAGGGGGCGGCGGACGCGATCCGCCGCCATATCGAGGCCTTGGGCGGTAGTTTTCCGGCGGCCTTGCAGGCCAAGGTCGATGAAGTCTCGCGGCGCGGCAGCACGCCGCTGGTGGTCAGCGACGGCGCCACGGCGCTGGGCGTGGTGGAACTCAAGGACGTGGTCAAGGGCGGCATCAAGGAGCGCTTCGCCGAGCTGCGGCGCATGGGCATCAAGACCGTGATGATCACCGGCGACAACCGCCTGACCGCTGCGGCCATTGCGGTGGAGGCCGGGGTAGATGACTTCCTCGCCGAAGCCCGCCCGGAAGACAAGCTGCAATTGATCCGCGACTACCAGGCCCAGGGCAAGCTGGTGGCCATGACCGGCGACGGCACCAACGACGCGCCGGCGCTGGCCCAGGCCGACGTGGCGGTGGCGATGAACAGCGGCACCCAAGCCGCCAAGGAGGCCGGCAATATGGTCGACCTCGACAGCAACCCGACCAAGCTGATCGAAGTGGTTGAAGTCGGCAAGCAGATGCTGATGACCCGCGGCGCCCTCACCACCTTCAGCGTGGCGAATGACGTGGCCAAGTATTTTGCAATCATCCCGGCGGCGTTTGTCGCGACCTACCCCCAGCTCGGCGCGTTGAACGTGATGCAACTGAGCAGCCCCAACTCGGCGATTCTCAGCGCGGTGATTTTTAACGCGCTGATCATTGTCGCGCTGATTCCCCTGGCCCTGCGCGGCGTGACTTACCGTGCAATCGGCGCGGCGGCCCTGCTCAACCGCAACCTGCTGATCTATGGCTTGGGCGGGGTGTTGGTGCCGTTTGCCGGGATCAAGTTGATCGACATGCTCTTGACCGCAGTGGGCCTGGTGTAACGACTCAACCCCAATGTGGGGGCGGGCTCGCCCGCGATAGCGCTGTGACTGATTCACCGCTATCGCGGGCAAGCCCCACACATTTGAACCCCATTGACCAGGAATGACATGCCCGCCTTACACAACGAACGCCCCGACCCCGACGCCCTGCTGGCCCGGGTCCAACAAGAAGAACAGGCCGCCTTGCGCGGCAAATTGCGTATCTACTTTGGCTCCAACGCCGGGGTGGGCAAGACCTGCGCGATGCTCGAAGCGGCGCGCCGCGAAGCCAGCCTGGGCCGCGACGTGCTGGCCGGCGTGGTGGAAACCCATGGCCGCCAGGACACCGCCGAGCGGCTCCACGGCCTCGAACAACTGCCCCGCGCCCAGCACCTGCACCGTGAGTTCGCCCTCAGCGAATTTGACCTCGACGCCGCCCTCTTGCGCCATCCTGCCGTGTTACTGGTGGACGAACTGGCCCACAGCAACGTGCCCGGCTCGCGTCACCCCAAACGCTGGCAAGACGTGGAAGAACTGCTCAGCGCCGGCATCGACGTGTGGACCACCCTCAACGTCCAGCACCTGGAAAGCCTCAATGACCTGGTCAGCGGGATCATCGGCATACGGGTGCGTGAAACCGTGCCAGACCATGTGTTCGACAACGCCCACGAAGTGGTAGTGATCGACCTGCCGCCCGACGATCTGTTGCAACGCCTCAAGGACGGCAAGGTGTACCTGGGCCCGGCGGCGGCGCGTGCGTCACAGCATTTTTTCCGCAAGGGCAACCTGCTGGCGCTGCGCGAGCTGGCCCTGCGGCGCACGGCCGACCGGGTCGATACGCAGATGCGCGTGTACCGCCGCGAGCAGTCGATCAAGACCCTGTGGCCGGCCCGCGAACGGTTGTTGGTCGGCATCGCCGGGGATGCCGGCGATGAACGCCTGGTGCGTGAAGCGGCGCGCCTGGCGCAAAAGCTGGAAGCCGACTGGATTGTGGTGCATGTGGCCTCGGCCCAGGGGCGCGGCGCCAGGCACTACCTGGGCGCGATGAAAACCCTGGCCCTGGCCGAGGAGTTCGGCGCCGACACCGCCACACTGCCGGGCATGGACGTTGCCGAAGCCCTCGCGGCCTGCGCCCGTGAACACAACGCCAGTCGCCTGATGCTCGGCCATCATCCGCGCCGCCGGTGGCGGTTCTGGCATCAGTCGGTCAGCGACCGGATCAGCCGCCATCACCCGCAAATCGACCAGATTGTGATTGCCCATGGCCTGCTGCCGGGCAAACCCGCCGTGCGCGAAAACACCACGCCACTGCCCGGCACTCGCCTGGCGTACGTCTGGACCAGCCTGGCCTGCTTCGCCACCAGCGCCGTCGCCGCCCTGCTGCTGCAGGTGTTCGACCTGGCCAACGTGGTCATGCTGTTTTTGCTCACGGTGGTGCTGGTAGCGCTGCGCTTTGGACGCGGCCCCGGCGTGTGGGCGGCGATGCTCGCGGTGCTGTGTCTCGACTTCTTTTTCGTCCAGCCGCGCTATTCCTTCACGGTCAACGACACTCAGTACTTCTTCACCTTTGCCTTGATGCTCGGCATCGCCCTGATCACCGGCCAACTCACCGCACGCCTGCGTCACGAAGCGCGCACCGCCGCCGCACGGGAACGCCGCGCCACCTCCCTGGCGCGCCTGGCCCGCGACCTGTCGGCGGCGCTGACCGTGGAGCAGATCAGCGAGGTCGCGCTGCGCACCTTCAGCGGCGTCTTCGAGGCCCGGGTGGGCCTGGCCCTGCCGGACGCCGCCGATGGCGTCCACAGTGTGAGCGCCGGTGGGCTGCCGATCGACGACAGCATCGCCCAGTGGACCTACGACCACGGCCACCCCGCCGGCCACGGCACCGATACGCTGTCGGCGGCCAAGGGCAGCTACTGGCCGCTCAAGGCGCCGATGCGCGTGCGCGGCGTGCTGGTGCTGGAACTGGCCCAGCGCGATCGCCTGCACGACCCGCAGGAACGCCGCCTGCTGGAGGCCTGCATGAGCCAGCTGGCAATTGCCCTGGAGCGCGTGCATTTCGTCGAAGTGGCGCAAAGCACCCTGGTGCAGATGGAAGGCGAAAAAATGCGCAACACCCTGCTCGCAGCCATTTCCCACGACCTGCGCACGCCGCTGACCACCCTGATCGGCGCCGCCGACACCGCCCTGCCCCACGCCCCGCCGGGGCCACTGAGCGAGTTGCTGCAGGGCATCCACGAACAGGCCACCTCCATGCAGCGGCTGATCGAAAACCTGCTGGATATGGCGCGCCTGCAAGAACACGGTGTGCGCCTGAACCGCCAATGGCACTCGCTGGAAGAAATCGTCGGCAGCGCCCTGCGCCAATTGCGCGAACCACTGGCGCAACACCGCGTACACACCACGCTCGACGCGCAGTTGCCGCTGGTGGACGTCGACGCGCTGCTGATCGAACGGGTGCTGGTCAACCTGCTGGACAACGCCGCCAAGTACACCCCGCCGGGCACCACCATCAGCGTGGCCGCCAGCCTGGCCGGCGAGCACATTGTGCTTGAGGTCAGCGACACCGGCCCCGGTAGCGCGCCAGCCAATCTGTTCGAGCCCTTCACCCGCGGCCAGCAGGAATCGTCGGTGGCCGGCATCGGCCTGGGCCTGGCGCTGGCCAAACGCATCGTCGAGGCCCACGGCGGGCGTATCGCAGCCAACCCCGGCTGCGCGGGCGGCATGCATTTCACCATCACGCTACCGGCAGGCACCCCACCGGCCATGGAACCCTTATGAACACTGCACGCATTCTGATCGTTGAAGACGAGGCCAACATCCGCCGCTTTGTGCGCATTGCCCTGCAAGATGAAGGCTTTCATGTGTTCGAGGCCGACAGCGTGAAACGGGCGCTGATCCATGCCGCCAGCCGCCAGCCCGACCTAGTGATCGTCGACCTCGGCTTGCCGGACAGCGATGGCAAACAATTGATCCGCGAACTGCGCGGTTGGCTCGCGGTGCCGATCCTGGTGCTGTCGGCCCGTGACCGTGAAGAAGAAAAAGTCGCGGCCCTGGACGCCGGTGCCGATGACTACCTGACCAAGCCATTCGGCGTGCCCGAGTTGCTCGCCCGCATCCGCGCCCAACTGCGCCGGCATGGACACACCGGCACCGTGATGGCGACCAGCAAGGTGGCGTTTGGCGAGATTGCCGTCGACCTGGCGACCCATGAAGTGTGGCGCTCAGGCCTGCCGGTACACCTGACCCCCATCGAGTACCGCTTGCTCTGCGCGATGATTCGCGGCCAGAGCCGCGTACTGACCCACCGGCAACTGCTGCTGGAAGTGTGGGGCCTGGATTACGTCGACCGCGCCCACTATCTACGGGTGCATATGGCGCATCTGCGGCAAAAACTGGAGGTGGACCCGGCGCAGCCGCAGTACTTTATTACCGAGTTGCAGGTGGGCTACCGGTTGGTGGGGTTGTGAGCAAGCCCCCGACATACCGAAACTGCTCTCTGACCCAGGATTGAATAGGGTCTGACTGTTGATAGGCGTGCCACTGCATCATCTCGTTAAGAGGAGGGATAGGGACTGGACATTCAAAAATACGAAGCGGCCAGCGCTGGGCTGCCCATTGTGCTAACCGGGTCGGTAGTGTGCCGATTCGCCCGGTACCCACTACGTATTGAGGTATCTGCGTGAACGTAGAAACCCAGGTCTCGATACGCCGGGACAGGTTATGCTCCTGGAGAAAAGACTCGTCCAAAGCTTTGATACGGCCTACTCCCCACTGAGCGACTACATGCCCCAGGCTCAAATACTCTTCAAGACTTAGAGTTGCGCCGAGCTTCCGGTTTTCATCCCAAACGACACAAGAAAATGTATCAGTGAAGAGCATTTCCGAAGGATGCTCGTCGCTGATCGCCTTATCAGACGTGATGAGAAAATCTATCTCTGCGCTGTCGATTTCTTCTAAATACCGGGATGAAAATGGACGTATATCAAATGCAATACTGGGCGCTTGTTCATAAATATGCGCTAAAACCACTGGCATAAAGATCGAAGCGACATAGTCCGAACATGTAACCGAAAGCCGACGGGCAACCGTTGCTAGGTTTATATCGGACGGCGACGCAGAGATAACAGCCTGCATGCGTAACAACAGGTCGCGCACGGGAGCCTGCAATGACAGGGCAAAGGGTGTAGGCACCATTGTTTTGCCCACCTGCGTCAAAATTTCATCGTTGAAATACTCACGCAGCCGTGCCAGCGCATTGCTCATGGCAGGGCGGCTTAAGAACAGTCGGTCGCCAGCGCGCGTTATGCTCTTCTCTGCTAACAACGCATCAAGACAGACCAGATTATTAAGATCGAATTTATTAAGACGCATTTTTTATTGGGCTCGATCATTGATACGCCTCGTAGGCAATTTCACACTAGCGCAACAATGGTTATTCCGCAAATCGAGCAAGGCTGTTCGGAACGCTCACTACCCCGTATACATATTCAGGTCTCAACCGCCCCGCACAACCAGACCCAAGTCAGCGCCAGTGAACCATTGGCAAACCGGCAACAGGAGAGATGAAAGTAGGGATAGTCGTCCCCTTAAGGCTACCGACATAAACCGTTTTGAGATCCGGCCCACCAAACGTAATACTGGCCATCCAAGGCGAGACCGTTCCTCCACATGCCGCAAGCGTTTCAAAAGATAGCGCCTGGCCAGACTGGAATTCGCGCTCGAACTGCTCGACAGCAGGGTCTTCGCCGTCATCAAATAGGGTCTTCAAATCCCCTTCGGGTGTAATTGCGATAAGCCTGTCAGAGAGACACATCGCCCCCCAAAGGTTTCCATAGGCATCAAAGGTAATACCGTCAATCAAGCCTCGCCCTAAATCGCTCGGACCAAATACTTCCCTCCCGGAAAGTGTTCCGTCAGGCGCAACTTTTAAGCGGCTAACGTGATTCGCAGTGGTTTCAGCGACATAAAGGTACTCTTCGTTCGCATCCAGGCAGATTTCGTTGGTGAAGGCAAAACCCTCAGCAACAACCCGCAGCCCATTGCCATCTATTAAGGCGATATATCCATCAGCAAGATCTTTACGGACCGCATCGCTCCACGGATTGGTACGAGTAGAAACGGTCAACCAGATCCGATCTTTTGAGTCACGCATCACATAGTTGACCTTACCGAGTGGCTTTCCATCGATCGTGTCGTGCAGTACACGCGAACGCCCGTCTCTGGTCATGAGTTCCAGGGTGTCAGTACCAAAGTTTGCGATCAGAAAGTCGCCATGGCTTGTGAAGGCAAGTCCGTTGGGCAACGTTCCAGAAAGCAGGCTCGACTTGATATCTGCCTTGAGGTCAAAGTGAGAACTCTGCCGCTGAACAAGCAGGTGTTGATCGCCGCTGGGATCAATGCGCATGACACCTCCCCGAGCGTCGGCACTCCAAAGCGTGCCGTCGGGCTCAGCGAGGATACATTCCGGCCTTCTCAGGTCATGTCCAACGTGCTTAATGTCGGCGCGGTTAAGCACCCAGCCGTCAAGAGGGTTTTTCCCACGCGTCATGTTCTCACCCCGCTAGCCCCTAGCTCAGTGAAGGTTTCCGCGATCCAATCAACGATATAGTCGCGTACGTTCGTCATATTGTCTGCGCTGCAATGTTCAATGCCGCCTTCACGACGAGTGAAGAATTTGAGCTCCCGTTTAGGACTATTAACCGCGCCGTCATATTGTTGATGGGCATACTCGCTGGGGATCTGACGGTCCGCCTCACCATGAACGACAAGGAACGGCACAGTGATTTTGTCGATGACGGGTGCCAAGGTAATGCCTTCAGAAAAGGCCATGAACTCATCAAGGTTTGGCTTGCCCCAAACCCACTGCACATGATCCCAATAATGCGGTACCGGCCGGTCGCCTTCACGTGCCAGACGGCGCTTTTGCAATTCCCCCCAGTTAAAGTTCGCGCCCCACGCCACACAAAGCTTGAAACGCTTTTCCATCGCGACAGCCCGAGGTGAGTAGTACCCCCCAAGCGACCAGGCGCACATACCAATATTGCCGCTGTCGACATCGTTTTGCTGCTCAAGGTAGTCAATCACTGCGCCGGCCCATACTTCCGCTTCAATCAGCGCTGTCAGACCATTCAAACGCAAGGCTTCGCCGGTACCCGGTTGATCAATCGCAATGCTCGAAATTCCACGGTTGGCGAGCGCATCCTGGATGCCGCTGCCGTAGATCATTTCCTTGAAGCTATCCAGGCCGTTCGCAAGCACCACACAGGGGGCCGGGCCCTGACTGTTCCTGGCCTTGACTAACAAACCGGCCAGTGTCTTACCACGGTACGGAATATCAACGCGCTGACAGTTGGCCCCGCTGAGTTGAATATGCCGGGCGAAGCAGTCCAGACCTTTTTTGTAGGCTTCTTTTCGCGGCTCGAAGGTTGGGTGAGTCACCCGCTCGCCCGTGATGTAATACACGGCGGCACGAGCGAGTTTGGTCCCCGCACTCAGCTTTCTCCCGGCGGCCAGGTCGTCCTCGGCAAGCGAATAAAGGCGGTCCCCAAGGTCGCGCCATGCCATGAAGAACTCTTCTGCGCCACTATCATCTGTACGTTGGGACGGCTCAATCAAAGGTCGGCAGACCTCATCAATCTCACCCGTATTCCCGCCCGTACCTAAAGCGATATTGACTGATAAGTTCCAGACGTAATTAGTTGGAAAATACTCGACCATTTCAGTTCCTCACAAATTGACGGCATCGCGCCCCTTGAGGGCAAGCATCGTGCGTGCTTCATCGGGTGTTGCTACTTCGAGCGACAGTTCACTCAGAATGCGGCGTACCTTGCGCACCTGGTCGGCATTGCTCACGGCGAGTTCGCCTTTACCAAGAAACACACTGTCTTCAAGACCTACGCGCACGTTCCCCCCCATGACTGCGGACATCGCAGCGAGAGGCATTTGGTGGCGGCCAGCTCCCAGGACAGAAAAACGATAGTTCTCGCGCCCGAACAGTCGATCAGCCGTGGTGCGCATCAACGAAAGGTTTTCTGGATCAGGCCCCATTCCACCCAGGACGCCATAAATCGACTGAATAAAGAACGGTGGTTTGATCAACCCCTCATTCAAGAAAAAAGCCAGGTTGTAAAGATGACTAATGTCATAGCACTCAAACTCGAATCGAGTGCCACACTCCTCACCCAACTTCAACATGATGTGCTTGATATCTTTGAACGTATTTTTGAAAACTTTATCTTCAAAAGCTTCGAGATACGGTTTTTCCCAGCTAAAGCGGAAATCTGTTATTTTTTTTGCGAGAGGGTGTAATGAAAAATTCATCGACCCCATGTTCAACGAACACAGTTCAGGCTTGATTTGCAAAGCATAGGCAAGACGTTCTTCAAGCGACATTCCCATACTGCCGCCCGTCGTTATATTAATCACGGCATTGGTTGCTTGTGCAATGCGCGGGACGAACTGAGAGAATACTTTCGGATCCGGTGTCGGCCGTCCATCCTGAGGGTCACGAGCATGCAGGTGCAATATCGCAGCACCAGCCTCTGCCGCTTCAATCGCATGCTCTACAATTTCATCTGGCGTAATGGGTAAGTAACGAGACATAGTCGGTACATGAGCCGACCCAGTAATCGCACAAGTAATAATGACTTTACTCATCTAATAAATTACCTTTTAGTTAGTGGCTTTAACTGACTCACGAAGTCAGATCGGTTGCATTAGTGTTGTATAAGTACTGTTCATAAGTGCACCGACATCACCATGAGGTTGCCCATTCCACTGAGCCATCTCCCACTCTCCAAGGCGAACACTCACGTCATAGACAAGTTTTGCCCTTGGCGCCCGGCGTTGTTCAAACATCGTCAAAGCCAATTCGACGTTTTGGCCATTAGTGGCTAATACTTCGGCAAGAAGAACCGAATCTTCGATCGCCATTCCCGCACCTTCGGCAAGGTGTGGAGTGCTTGAGTGCGCCGCATCACCAATCAGCACGACTCGCCCCTTGTGCCAAGGTTCAGGGAGCATCACAACTTCCATCGGGCGATAGACCACGTCATTCGCATCGACAATCTGTTCGGACAGCTGCTTCACGATGCCGCCGTACTCTGCAAGGCGTTCTTTAAGCAAGGTGTGAAGCTGATCGGTAGGGTGTTTCGGATTACCGGGCTCAGGTGTGGCAACAAAGAGGTACATGAGCGTTTCAGAGATCGGTACAAGGCCTGCCTTGCTTTTCCCGCCAAAAAAGAGCATTCCCCAGTCGAGATCGCGAGGGCGCTCAAAGTTATGACGCCAAACGCCCTGGCCGGTGAAGCTTGGCTTAGACATATCCCCGAATATCTGTTGACGCAGTTTTGAATAGGCCCCATCCGCCCCAATAATCAGGTCGTATCGCCCTTCGGTTCCATCGCTGAAAATGGCGTCAACACCTTCGAGATCTTCTACCCATGAGCTGAGCGTAACCCCCAGGCGAACTAAAGTGCCTTGTCCCAGGGTCGTTTCCGTAAGGATCTTATGAAGGGCGGGCCGACGAATCCCATTGACAGGCGGGTAGTCCGGCCCAAGAACATTATGACTACCGGCTTCGCCGAGCAGGTTTCCTTGAGCGTCACAGAAGCGCCACCCCTGAAAGCCACGACCGTTCTGAATACAGGCGTCGCCCAATCCAATCTCGTGTAGAGCACGTAGCACGTTTGAGGGTTGGATGATCCCGACACCATAAACAGACCAATTTGGATCACGTTCTATTACGTCGGCCTCAATCCCTTTTCGACGAAGTGCAATAGCAGCGGTCAGACCACCGATGCCACCGCCAACAATCAGGACTTTGCGAATTGCCAATTTAGTCACCTGTTATTGTTAGAATTATTATTTTCTGAACGTGTCTACTTTATCTTCGGGATCTTTCCATCGGTCAAATAACGGAACTCCCAGGCCGGGGCTTCCACTAAAAAGGGGGGAATGTCTTGAACCCAGTGGGAATAAGCAAAGAGTGGTATCGGCCACTCTCTCGGCACCCATGTGTCATCCACATAGTCGGCATCGGTGCCGTACTCGATCTCGCCACCGGCCGGACACGGCAGGTAACAGAACAACGCCGAGTCGATTCGGTGACGACCCAATCCAAAGTGAGACTTAGGCCAGCCGGCGCGCTCCATGTTATTCACGCCGATCATTAATTCATCCAGATCGCAAACACCAAAATTGGCGTGATGGAAACGCAATTGTCCATCCATTCCAGGCGTTGGCATGGAGGCATTCATGGCAAGCAATGAATGATGGTTATTAGTGCCGTCCGCTCGCAAGTAGACACCGACATTATGTTGATAATCAGATAACTTGAAACCCAGACGCTCTTGGAAGAAGGCAGTTTCTTGCAAAAAATCAGGCACCGCAAAAACGATATGATTAATAGTTTTTGGTATAGCTTGAGTTCGCCAAGGCCGTGGAGTATTTAAGCGACAGACCATCCCGGGGGCGTTGGTCGGTGCTGGAGCGTTCACAATCGGTTTCTTTGTAAACTGACGAAGACCAAAAGCAAGGCCACCATCCGTGAAAAACCGAGCGGTGCCGTCACTGTCGACGCTCACTTCACGATCTTGACTCAGGCTCTGAACCAGTGCAGTTAATGCTTGCTGCGTATCAACACCCCAGATCACTTCGCGCACACCAAAACCTACTTGTTTGGAGTTAGGAATACGAGAGTCATTAATTGATCTAACATATACACTTGAACCCTCAGCCAGCTCAAAAACAGCTTCGGTTTCATCGCTGCGCTTCAGTGCCAAACCAAAATCTTTCAAGTATTGGGTACACAGAGCAATATCATCGACACCATACACAAGACTTTCAATCCCAATGATCGACATAAATAAACCTCCAGTTACTTCCACCTTGATCGACTAGGACGATTTTTGTATATCGGATTATGGAAGAGTAAAAAACCAGAGAAAAGTTCTTTCCGCAAACGTTCAGGGTTCACACAATGAACTCGCAACAGGAAACCATATTTTCGCTCTGATAGCAGCATGCTATTTTTCATTTTTCACTTGAGGCGCGGACAACAGGAAGTATGCCAAAGCCGGCAGCAGTATCAGCGCACCCAGCATATTTAAAAGAAACATGAAGGCGAGAAGAACCCCCATATCTGCCTGAAATTTTATCGGGGAAAATACCCAGAAAAAGACAGCGGCAGAAAGAGTGATACCAGTCAACATCACCACCTTGCCGGTAAAAAGTAGAGCACCGTAGTAAGATTCAGAAAGCCCCAGACCAGCGCGATGATTCTTTAACAACACACTCATAACGTATAGCGCATAGTCAACGCCGATACCGACACCTAACGCGATAACTGGAAGAGTGGCCACCTTGATCCCGATACCCAGCCATACCATCAATGCTTCGCATAACACGGATGTCAGCATCAAAGGCAAAATAGCACATAGTGTTGCACGCCAACTTCGGAAGGTTATCAGGCAGAGTAGCGCAACAGCCGCATATACCCAGATCAGCATTTCACGATTAGCGTCCCTTACAACTTGATTCGTGGCTGCCTCAAACCCTGCACTGCCTGCAGCCAGCAAAAACTGCACTTCAGTTGTGGCGTTATCTCTCGAAAAATCCGTTACTAAATTGGTAACGCCTTCAAGCGTATTCGCTTTATGGTCAGACAAATAGATAAATACGGAAAGGAGGCTGCAGCGTTGGTTAAATAAATCGCGCGAGGCATTCGTAGCAATTGAATTCAGCATCGCTTGATTCTGCGACAGATCAAACCACTTGGGGTTACCTTCATTCATTCCAACCAGCCCGGCCCGACTGAGCTGAGCGAGTGATCTCGTCGACTCCACGCCTGGGAGATCACGAAGCCTCCATACCAGGTCATCTACCTTTGCCTGGGTTTTATAAAGGGCGCATTGATTTTCTGGCGTTTTCACCATAACGATCATTACGTCGCTACTGGCCGCATAATTTTCCGTTATATACGCGTTATCAAGGTTGTAGCGTGAGTTGGCCCGAAGCTCTGGGGCCCCGGGTTCAAGGTCACCAATCTTCACATGCAAACTTACGTAAAAACCGAAAACCGCCAAACCGAGTGCGCCGCACACGGTAGCCGTTGCCCATCCACGCTGGGTAAAACGATCCAAGAAAAGCCAAACTCTATGTCGATCTTCTTTCACGAGCCCCACTGCGCCGCTCTGCATACTTTTGGCCGCGGCTGCAGGACTAACACCGACATACGACAACAAAATCGGCAGCAAAACCAAATTCGTGAAGATCAACATTCCCACGCCAATACTGGCCACCAAAGCAAGATCTTGGATAACTTCAATCTTGATAATCGACAGAACAGCGAAGCCGACGGCGTCACAGAGAAGCGCTGTCAGCCCGGTAAGGAACAGACGGCGGAATGTAAGGCGTGCAGCTATTAGTTTGTGCGCACCCCGCCCAATATCCTGCATGATGCCATTCATTTTTTGTGCACCATGACTTATGCCAATAGCAAAAACAAGGAACGGCACAAGAATCGAATAAGGGTCGAGCCCTAGTCCAAAGAGAGGGAGAAGCCCCAATTGCCACACAATAGCGATGAGTGAGCAGAACAAAACCAGAAATGTACTTCTAGCGCAGCGTGTGTACCAAAGAAGTACCGCCCCGATAATAAATACGGCCAGAACAAAAAATATGATGATTTTCTGTAATCCAGAGATGAGGTCGCCCACCACCTTGGCAAATCCAATGATGTGTAGCTCGACGCCCCGCTGGGAATACTTATCACGTAGCGTTTCGAGCCTTTGCGATAAGGCTTGGTAATCGATGGTAAGTCCTGTCTCGGTATCCAGATTAAGTAAAGGAACATAGATAACGCTTGAGCGGCCATCTAAAGCAACCAACTTACCTATTTCACCTGAACGTTCGACGTTACTTTTTACGACATTCAAGGATTGGGCATCACCACTATAGTCATCAGGAATCACTGCTCCCCCGTCAAGCCCGTCTTCAGTAACGGCCATCCACCGAGTCGATGGTGTCCATAAGGAGCGCATGAAAGGGCGATCAATTCCAGGTATCAGGAATACTTCATCGTTGATTTGCTTGAGGGTCTCCAGGTAAGTCGATTCGTATATAAAGCCGCGCGTATTTTCAACGGCAATTCGCAAAGAGTTTCCTTGTCCCCCCAACTCATCCCTATTGCTCAGGTAGTTTTGAACATACGGATGATCATAAGGAATCATTTTTTCAAAATTTGCGTTTATTTCAAGATGCCGTAATTGCCCTGACAGAATGACGGTGACAAAAAAACAGAGGAGCAACACTAAGCCTCGCCGATTGAACAACAGTCTTTCCACCAGACTACCGGATCTTTTGTCAAACGACTGTGGATCAGAAAAATCAAGCGGATCAGTCGATTCAGAGAGCTTCATGGCCTGCCCCTCCAGTGGATATTTCTTTATCGACCGTTATTCTTTTTATACCCGAGGCACCGACAATTACAAATGCGCCTTCAGAGTCGATAACAAATGCCGAAAGAGGTAAATCCGCATTTTGTACTGGCGTAAGCGTATTCCCTACCAGCCTTGTAAGACGGCCATTTAAATCGGCAAAGTAGATTCTTCCACGATCATCTTTCTCACTGTCAATCAGAGTGCCAATCTGCCCAGTATCGAGCCTGGTCCAAGATCCCCCTTGATTAACAGTTAGTACAAGGATCCCTTGTAGTCCGGCCGCTAGAATCTTGCCCTGGTTGTCCACCTGCAGAGTAAAAAAACTACTGCCAACGTCGGTTTTCAACTTGAGAAATGTCCTGCCTTGATCAAGCGAACGTGCAAGATAGCCTTGTTCTCCGGCAAGGTAGATGGCATCACCGGCTTGAGCAATGGCATAGAGATGAGACTCTTGAGGGTTCTCGACGTGGGCCATCCAAACCTGCCAAGTGTCCCCTCCGTCGTCTGAGCGCAATACCATCCCATAGGCGCCCACCACTAGAATTTTGTTGGTCCCAAAAAACAGAATGTCAAACAGCGGATCGCTTGCCTCACTTTTATCGAGACGTTGCGCGTATAGCTCAAGCTCAGATGCTTTGTGGCCTAGCTGCGAATCAGAGCTGATCCTTGCCGCAGCTTCTCTGGTCAGTTCTGCAACCTGTGCGCCCTGCAGTACAGTTCTCCAGGTCTGCCCCCCATCACTTGTCTTGAGGATGGTACCGCCATGACCGAGCGCGAAGCCTTCTCTGTCATCGAAGAATCTAACGGCTGTAAGGGTGTTGGTAACACCTCCCTCAACAGATTGCCAATGTTTGCCATTATCTTCGGATAGCAGCACTTTTCCGTGTTCGCCGACTGCAACCAATCGATTACCGGCTTTACTAACAGAAGTGAGATAAGTGGAGACATCCTCAAATCTGACGGCAAAGACATTTTGGGAAAGCGACAGGAGGCCTAGCAGCCCAACGGCACATAACAACTTATTCATTTCTTCTCCGACCATGAAAGTTACCGTGCCAAATTATCCGGCGCAGCTGAAGTTCAGCGAACACCCTCACTGGCGAGCGAGTCAGGCGAGAAGAACGAGTCGGGCCAAGGTTTATGGAACGTGATTTGGTCTTCATAGCTGTTAAAAACATTGTTAGCAAACCAGTTCCCCGTCTGCAGGTCGTAGACGCCAAAGCTTGAGTTCACGACCCCGGGAAGCTCAGGGGCTACGATATTCAGCATATAAGCTGTTTTCCAAAGTTTTCCCTTGGCATCCCAGTTATCAGCAAGCACAGCTTGCCAAGTGTCTTCGTCGAGATAGAACTTGCGCTTTGGCATCACATGCCGGTTGCCGGGGATAAGCTCTGCTTCTACGACCCACACGCGATGTAGCTCCCATCGTACGTAGTCGGGATTCAGAAAGTTGGCACCGAGAACATCCGAATCTTTAGTGGGTTGCAGGTTTTTATTATTGTTATAGGGAACGTACAACTCTTGTTTACCGATAAGTTTCCAGGAGTATCGGTTCATCGGCCCTTCAAATATATAAACCTCGTCATAATTCATCTGCCCGGATGTGACAAATGACGGAGTGTCATAAGCCGCATTCGGTAGTTTCCTCGTCCGCCGCTGACCGGTCAGGTATTGCCAAGTCGGGCGCCCGTTGGCCAGGGGATCCAGTGGATCAAACCCCAGAATCGATTGTCCTGCCTGAAGTGGAGGCGCTGTCGGCAATAGCTTGATCTTCCGATAGATGCCATTAAACGTGTCACGGCCGTCTTTTATATAGTACGGAAACTGGTAATACGCGGTGTTTGTTGAAGTGAGCGAGGTGCGTCCGGTAGACGTTCCGTTATAAGCACTAAATTCCGACGTATAGGCCTCACCTTGCCAGCGGAGCATGTGGTTCCACATTGCTTCGTTACCATTGGCTGGAATCGGAAACGGGACGCCGCCGTAGGCACCCTGCACCGCCGCCCCCTCTTTCAAGACTTTGGCTTCTTGAGCGTTTCGATAGGTATTGTCATACACCCATTGCGGAGCGGCTGCGGTTCGATGAGTAGGGTAAACATCAATACGATAATCAGGGTACTTGGCAAACATTGCCTGCTGCCCCTCGATCAGCCGGTTCGCATGTTCTTTATAATTATTAGCTGTAATACTTAAAATTGGTTTTTCAGCCGCAAACGGGTCACTGCGCTTACCGTTGGGCCTATAGTTGCGGTCAACCGTGGTGTAGCCACCTTCCCATTTTGGAATAGTGCCATCAGTATTGCCCGCCCGCTCTGCACCGAAGGGTGTCAGTTCAGACTTTAATCTATTTGCTTCATCTACCGTGTTCGAGGCAATCGCTGTGTTTGCAAAAACCAATGCCGCGCCAGCCATAAATAGGAAACGAGAAAATTTCATATAAATACTCCGAATCAAGCCGTACGTTAAAAGGCACGCTGAATGGAAATAGAGATAAAATCACGGTCGCGATAGGCATTATTTTTCGTACTGGCGCTGCCATAAAAATGCGAGTAGTTAATCAGCCCGTTCCATTTATTCTCATAAACCCCGCGCAGTCCAATGCTCAGATCACCACCGCCATCCGCGTTGTAGTTGTTAAATGCGGGATCAATAGGTGATTTGCCATGGGTATACCCCATGCCGACCGGGACAAACAAATCCAGACCGGGCGCTGCTTGGTAATAACTCGGCTCTAATACGAAGCGCATCCCGATGGCGCTATTGGTGAAGTCCTCACTATCAAACTGCTCTTTGTTACGCGTCACAGACAGCAGTCGATGCCAGGCTAACTCGCCGACGAAAGTCGCCGACTCCCAAATGGGGGTTCGAGGGACGAGATAAATGGTTGACAATTGCGCATGTAGCGTGCGGCCTTCGGCATGACGGCTACGGTCGTTATCATCCAACGCAACGAATACGGGGGTGTTTTTTCGCAACGGCATGTCATAGCGCGTGGAAAGCTCGCCGGCGAAATTGGCTTCGCCTACGCTGGAGCTGAAGCTCGCGCCGAACATTTTGACACCCTCAGAATATACCTCAGTAAATTCGCCCACTTGCCCGGGTTGCTGTAAAAACCCCCTCCCTTGATAGGCATATATCTGCGGCAACCGATTGTTAAAACGCAAGGCATAGAAACCATATTCTGTATTGCCGTCTCCTGGACGCATAGTCAATGAGAGCCCAAACTGCCCGGACTTACTGGCCTCTCGACTCTTGCCCCGGTACAGCGCGATGTTTCCCTGTGCATCACCGATGAAGGGCGACTGCCCAACAATGATCTTCTCGTTCCCTTCCCCAATAACATCCGACACACTGAAGTAACTACCCACAGGGGGAAGCCGAGTCTTTTCCCAATCCAGTTGGTAGAACGCAGCCATGCTGACCGTGTCCGAGAACTGAAACTGGGCTGAGAGTTGGTTGATCGGCCTGAACAACTCTGCCGCTCGAGTGTTAGGTACCGACAGAGCTTTCACCACATCGATTGGCGCCTGTCCGTAAGCAATACCATTTGTGGGAAAGAATAGGCTCTGCCCCCACAGAAGGGTATGTTTGCCGAGCCTGAATGAGGCCCGGTGGCCGTCGATGTCCGTGGAGCCGTATACAAATGCGTCAAGCAGTTCGCCTTTTCGGCCGGCTATTTTTCTAGTGTCGCTGCTGAACTCATCATACTGGCCGTTATGGTTTACGGTCACCGGAGAGTCGTTGTCATTACTTTGGTTATAGGCCTCGTCATACCAAGTCGCGCCGCTCACGCGAAAACCCAGGTTTTGGTAACTCAAACCCAGTTCAGAGAATAGGTCGACCCTATTGGAGATAAGACCTTTATCGAAATTTCGGTTGCCATCATCGGCATTTGGCTCGGCTATAAGACTACGGTCTTTATCCGACACTCGGAACGCACTACTGTACTTCAACGTATTGTCAAAATACCCATTTATGTCGGAATCTTTTAACTTAAATGGAAAAGCATCCACGAATGGAGCATATAAGGGAAGGATAAAAAGTAAAGGGGCGGCCATGCCGATTTGGCGTCTATTATTGTTTTCCGTACGCATGGAGGATCTCTCGATTATTTTTATTTTATTTATCGATCTATAGCTTTATTACGAAATAACGTTCCTTTTCATTGAACTATAAGGATGCACGCTCGCAGATCATCACCTTCTAACAGCTTTGAGGCCCTCCTTTTTTGTGAGATCGATCATGAGGTAGCCAATAACTGGAGAAAAGTTTGTTGTGCAGACGTCTATGGTTCATACCATCAACACATAGAACAAGCGCGCAGGGAACGTAAGGCAGTGGTTATCCCAGCCTTAGTGGAGTGAAACGAAGATTGTCCCAGAAGCCGCGTGCAGGCCAATGAGTACAGAGATATTTGCCGTCAGCGAAAAGCTGTACTGCATCGAACTAGCGAGGTCACGCAGGAAAGTATCTTAGAGAGGCTCTTCATGGAACCCTGAAAACGAAAAAAGCGGCTCAAGGCCGCTGTTTCCGTGACTTCCAGGTGCTTAGTAGCACCTTATTGGAAGCAAATATGGCGCAGCGGACGGGACTCGAACCCGCGACCCCCGGCGTGACAGGCCGGTATTCTAACCGACTGAACTACCGCTGCGCGTAGCATTGGACGTAATGGTGGGTGATGACGGGATCGAACCGCCGACCCTCTGCTTGTAAGGCAGATGCTCTCCCAGCTGAGCTAATCACCCTTTACGTTCGGTGCGGGGCGCATCATATACGAAAATTTTGCAATGTGTTGATTTAAATGCAATTTATTTGAAATATCTTGGCCACGACCGCCCGCCCCCTTGAAAACCGGCGTTTGCAGCAGCTAAACGCGAGTCTCTTGCGTTTGCCCAACCCTGGTCCCACAATTAGAAATTATTCTCAATAACACCTGGGCCACGCCGATGTCTGTGGGTGAACCGCCATTCCAACGGGAAATAACCCAGCTCTACAGCGAGCATCATGGCTGGCTGTTCACCTGGCTGCGGCGCAAGTTGGGTTGTCGGCAGAATGCGGCCGACCTGGCACAGGACACTTTCGCCCGCATCCTGCACACCCGTGAGTCGGTGGCGACGATCCGCGAACCCCGGGCCTACTTGAGCACCACCGCGCGCCGCCTGATTATCGACCAGGCCCGACGCAAGCAAATTGAACAGGCCTACCTGCAAGAGCTGGCGCTGACGATCGATGCCCTGGAGGGGTTCCAGTCACCGGAGCAGATCCACACCACCCTCGAAGCCCTGGAACAGATCGCCTTTATCCTTGAAGGCATGCATGAGTATTCGCGCCAGGCGTTTGTGCTCTATTACCTTGAAGAGCTGACCCAAGTGCAGATCGCCCGGCAACTCAAGCTCTCGGAACGCACGGTGCGCAAATACCTGATCCAGGCCCTGGTGCATTGCGGCCACAGTATGGACACCTGAGCCACCCATGCCCGACGCCCGCCAACAGATCGAAGAACAAGCCGCCGAATGGATGCTGCGCCTGCATGAAGGCGAGCTGAGCGAAGCGCAGCGCCTGGCGTTCGAGTGCTGGAAACAACAAGGCCCCCACTACGCCGCAGCCGCCGCACGCATGGAAGCGGTGATTTCGCGGATGCAGGCCCTGCGCGGGAAAAAATCCCCGGCGCGGGCGGCGCTGAATGCAGCGTTCGCCGAGAAAAAAGCGCGGCGCGGCAAACGTGCGCTACGCAGCCTGTTGCTGGCGGGCAGCCTGGCCTTGCCGGCGGCGGCGCTGCTGTTGAGCCCTTACCCACAACAATGGATGGCCGATGTGCGCAATGGCCCCGACCAGTGGCAAACCCTGCGCCTGGCAGACGGCTCGGCGCTGAGCCTCAATGGCATCAGCGCGGCCAACTTGCATTTCGACGCCACGCAGCGGCGCATCGACCTGCTACAAGGCGAAATCCTGGTGCAAGTGGCCCACGATCAGGCACGGCCATTTATCGTACAGACCGCCCACGGCAGCCTGCGCGCACTGGGCACGCGGTTTGTGGTCAAGCGCGAGGGCGATAGCACCGTGCTGACCATGCTCGAATCCCGCGTGGCTGCCCATAGCGCCGATGCCCGGCAGACCCTGGAGGTCGCCGCCGGCTCCCAGGCCCTGATCAGCACCGACAGCGTACGCCTGACCGGCAGCATAGACCCGGCCAGCATCAACGAAGCCTGGCGCCGCCACCAACTGGTGGTGGAAAACCGGCCATTGCCCGAAGTGCTGGATGAAATCGCCCGGCATCGCACAGGCCGCCTGCAATTTGATCGTGCCGCGCTACAGGGCCTGCGAGTGTCGGCGGTAATCCCCCTGGATGACAGCGACCACGCCCTGCAACTGCTGGCGCAGGCCCTGCCGATAAAACTGCGCGCCTTTACCCCGTGGCTGATCGTGGTCAACCCCGACCCCACACCCAAAAAATAATTATTCGCATTGGCTTCCGGTTTTTGCGCAGTTGCCCGTCAAGCAAGGTAATTCGACACCGAAAGGATTGCCTTGACCATGCACACCCCTTCCTCCCCCCGTGGACGCTTTGGCCTACTGAGAAGCGCGCCGTTTTCCCTGGCCATGCTCGCCGTCACCGTTGGCGCCTTGCACAGCAGCCCGGCCCAGGCGGATATGGCCAGCACCGTTGCCCAGGCTTACAACATTCCTGCCGGGCCTCTGGGCAGTTCGCTCAACCGCTTTGCCCAGCAGGCCGGCGTGGCGCTTGTGTTCCAGTCCCGCGAGCTGGAAGGCCTCGCTGGCCCTGGCCTGCAAGGCAACTACGGGATCCAGGACGGCTTCGACCGGTTGTTGCACGGCAGCGGCTACGTCGCGGTCAAAAGCAACCAGGGGTATGCGCTGCAACCCGCGCCCACCGCCAGTAACGGCACCCTGGAGCTGGGCCCGACCCAAGTCAGCGGCAACCAGTTGGGTAACGTCACCGAAGACAGCGGCTCCTACACCCCCGGCAGCATCGCCACCGCCACACGCCTGGTGCTGACGCCCAAGGAAACCCCGCAATCGGTCAGTGTTGTTACGCGCCAGCACATGGATGACTTCGGCCTGAACACCGTCGACGATGTGATGCGCCATACCCCGGGCATCACCGTGTCGGCCTTCGACAGCGAGCGCAGCAACTACTACGCCCGGGGTTTTTCGATCAATAACTTCCAGTACGACGGCATTCCCTCGACGGCGCGCAACGTCGCCTATTCGGCGGGCAACACCCTGAGCGACATGGCGATCTATGACCGCGTCGAAGTGCTCAAGGGCGCCACCGGCCTGCTCACCGGCGCCGGTTCCCTGGGCGCGACGATCAACCTGGTGCGCAAGAAACCCACCGCCGATTTCCAGGGGCATGCCACCCTCGGCGCCGGCTCCTGGGACAACTATCGCAGCGAACTGGACGTCAGCGGCCCGCTGACCGAGAGCGGCACTGTGCGCGGCCGGGCAGTCGCGGCCTACCAGGACAAGCACTCGTTCATGGACCACTACTCGCGCAAGAGCCCGACGTACTACGGCATCATGGAGTTCGACCTGTCGCCGGACACCCTGCTGACTGTCGGCGGCGATTACCAGGATACGTTGCCCAAGGGCTCTTCCTGGTCAGGCAGCTTCCCGCTGATCAACTCCAAGGGTGAACGTAACAAGGTCAAGCGCTCGTTCAACAACGCCGCCGACTGGAGCAGCTGGGAGCAATACACCCGCACCGTGTTCGCCATGCTCGAACATGACCTGGGCAACGGCTGGGTGACCAAGCTGCAACTGGACCACAAGATCAACGGCTACCACGCACTGATGGGCTCGATCCAGGGCGACCAGCCGCAGCCGGACGGCACCGCACAACTCACCTCGGGCAAATACACCGGGGAAACGGTCAGCGACTCGGCGGACTTGTACGTGAGTGGCCCATTCAGCCTCGGCGGCCGGGAACATGAACTGGTGCTGGGCGGCTCCATCAGTGCCTCCGAATGGAAAGGCAAAGGCTATTGGAACCTCAGCCCGAACATCGTCGATTTCAATAACTGGCACGGCCACGCCACCCTCCCGGACTGGGGCAATGCCCAATCCCTGACCGACGACACCGTACGCCAGACCGGCGCCTATGTGACCACGCGCCTGAACCTGGCCGATGACCTCAAGCTGCTGCTCGGTGGTCGCGTGGTCAACTACCAGGTCACCGGCTACAACCCCAATTACCGCGAGTCCGGGCGCTTTGTGCCGTATGTCGGCGCGGTCTACGACTTGAACGACACCTACTCGGTGTACGCCAGCTACACCGATATCTTCATGCCCCAGGAAAACTACAACCGCGATCGGGACAACAAGCTGCTTGAGCCGGATGAAGGGCAGAACTGGGAGCTGGGGGTGAAAGCCGACTTCCTCGACGGCCGGGTGAACGCCAGCGCGGCGTACTTTGAAATCCATGAATCCAATCGCGCGCTGTCGGATGACGCCTACAACAATCAGACGCCGATCCCATCCAACTATGCCTATAAGAGCAGCAAGGCCGTGACCAAGGGCTACGAAGTGGAGATGTCCGGCGAGATCGCCCCCGGCTGGCAGCTCCAGGCCGGCTACACCCACAAGATCGTGCGCGATGACAAGGACGTGAAGATCTCCACGTTCGAGCCTGAAGACCAGGTCAAGCTGTACACCACCTACAAACTCAAGGGCGAGCTCGACAAGTTGACCGTCGGCGGCGGCGTGCGCTGGCAGAGTGTGGGTTGGCAGGATATCTACAACACCCCGCATAACGGGTATGAAGAGTTTTCCCAGCAAGCCTACTGGCTGGTGGACCTGATGACCCGTTACCAGGTCACCAAAAATCTGTCGGCGACACTGAACGTCAACAACATCTTCGACAAGTCCTACTACACCAATATCGGCTTCTATAACTCGGCGGCCTACGGTGAACCGCGTAACTTCATGGTCACCACGCGCTGGGATTTCTAAGCGCCCCATAAAAAACGCCGCCGGTCATCGGAAATGATCGGCGGCGTTTTTTATGGCCAGGGATTTTCACAAACCCCAGACAGCAAAAAGCCCGCTCGATGAGCGGGCTTTATGTGGTGACCTGGCGTTCAGTGTTCCAGGTTACCGAATATGGCGCAGCGGACGGGACTCGAACCCGCGACCCCCGGCGTGACAGGCCGGTATTCTAACCGACTGAACTACCGCTGCGCGTAACACATGAAGCGAATGGTGGGTGATGACGGGATCGAACCGCCGACCCTCTGCTTGTAAGGCAGATGCTCTCCCAGCTGAGCTAATCACCCTTCGTTTCGGTGTGGCGCGCATTCTACGGAGCGTCCCCTGCTCTGGCAAGCACTTTCTTAAATCTTTTTTTTCAGCCCTTCCAATGGCTTAGGCAGGGTTGGCCTGGGGCGCTATCAAGAGAATAATGCCCCACTTTGTATAAAGGAGAGACTCACCCCATGTGGTTCAAGAACCTGCTTATCTATCGCCTGACCCAAGATCTGCCTGTTGATGCCGAGGCGTTGGAAACTGCAATGGCCACCAAACCGGCGCGCCCTTGTGCAAGCCAGGAGCTGACCACTTACGGTTTCGTCGCGCCGTTTGGTAAAGGTGAAGACGCGCCCCTGGTGCATGTCAGCGGTGACTTCCTGCTGATCGCAGCACGCAAGGAAGAACGTATCCTGCCCGGTAGCGTGGTGCGTGATGCGGTGAAGGAAAAGGTCGAAGAGATCGAAGCCGAGCAAATGCGCAAGGTCTACAAAAAGGAACGGGACCAGATCAAGGATGAAATCATCCAGGCCTTCCTGCCCCGCGCGTTTATCCGTCGTTCATCGACTTTTGCTGCCATCGCGCCGAAACAGGGCCTGATCCTGGTGAACTCGGCCAGCCCCAAGCGCGCCGAAGACCTGTTGTCGACCCTACGTGAAGTGATCGGCACCCTGCCGGTACGCCCGCTGACCGTGAAAACCGCGCCCACCGCCATCATGACCGACTGGGTCACCACCCAGAAGCCGGCCGATGACTTCTTCGTCCTCGACGAATGTGAACTGCGCGACACCCACGAAGACGGCGGCATTGTGCGCTGCAAGCGCCAGGACCTGACCGGCGAAGAAATCCAGCTGCACCTGACCACCGGCAAAGTCGTGACCCAACTGTCCCTGGCCTGGCAGGACAAGCTGTCGTTTATGCTCGACGACAAAATGACCGTCAAGCGCCTGAAGTTTGAAGACCTGCTGCAAGACCAGGCCGAACAGGACGGCGGCGACGAGGCCCTGGGCCAACTGGATGCCAGCTTTACCCTGATGATGTTGACCTTTGGCGACTTCCTGCCCGCACTGGTAGAAGCATTGGGCGGTGAAGAGACCCCGCAAGGCATCTAAGCCGTGTGAAGATAAAAATGTGGGAGTTGGCTTGTGTGGGAGCTGGCTCCTACAGTTGATTGGGTTGCCAGTTCCAGCACTCTAATAATAAGGACATCGCCATGCGCGCACTCGCCGCCCTGAGCCGTTTCGTCGGCAATACCTTCGCCTACTGGGTGTTGATTTTTGCCGTGGTGGCGTTTTTGCTGCCCACCTGGTTTATCGACCTGAAAAGCGCCATCGTGCCGCTGCTGGGCCTGGTGATGTTCGGCATGGGCCTGACCCTCAAACTTGAAGACTTCGCCGAGGTCGCGCGCCACCCCTGGCGCGTGGCCCTGGGTGTGATCGCGCAGTTTGTGATCATGCCCAGCGTGGCCTGGCTGCTGTGCCAGGCTTTCAACCTGCCAGCGGAAATCGCCGTTGGCGTGATTCTGGTCGGCTGCTGTCCTAGCGGCACCTCTTCCAACGTCATGACGTGGCTGGGCCGTGGCGACCTGGCGCTGTCAGTGGCCATCTCTTCCATCACCACCCTCCTCGCCCCACTGCTGACGCCTGCCTTGATCTGGCTGCTGGCCTCGGCCTGGTTGCCGGTGTCGTTCATGGAACTGCTCTGGTCGATCCTGCAAATGGTGTTGCTGCCTATCGTGCTGGGTGTCTTGGCACAACGTCTGCTGGGTGAGCGCGTGCGTCATGCCGTCGAGGTGTTGCCGCTGATCTCCGTGGTCAGCATCGTGACCATCGTCGCTGCCGTGGTGGCTGTAAGCCAGGCGAAGATTGCCGAGTCGGGCCTGCTGATCATGGCGGTCGTGATGTTGCACAACAGCTTTGGCTACTTGCTGGGTTACCTCACCGCCCGCGTATTCGGGTTGCCGCTGGCGCAACGCAAGTCGTTGGCGCTGGAGGTGGGCATGCAGAACTCGGGGCTGGGCGCCGCGCTGGCCAGTGCGCACTTCTCGCCGCTGGCGGCGGTGCCCAGTGCGCTGTTCAGCGTCTGGCACAATATTTCCGGGGCGTTGTTGTCGACGTATTTCCGCCGGATGAGCGAGAAGGAAGATCGCAAGGCCCTCGCCGAAACTTGATCGAATCCTGACTTTTCGGCACTCTACGCCCCTTCGCGGGGACGACCCCGCGACTCGTTCGAGCATTCCATCCGGGGACGGCCCCACTTCTAAAAGGAAGGTCAATATGTCCTGGGTCATTCTGTTTTTTGCCGGGCTGTTTGAAGTGGGCTGGGCCGTCGGCCTGAAATACACCGATGGCTTCAGCAAACCGATGCCCACCGCCCTGACAATTGCGGCCATGGCCGTCAGCCTTGGCCTGCTGGGGCTGGCCATGAAGGAGCTGCCGCTGGGTACCGCCTATGCCATCTGGACCGGTGTCGGTGCAGTGGGCACGGTGATTGCCGGGATTATCCTGTTTGGGGAGTCCATGGCGCTGTTCCGCTTGGCCAGTGTGGCGTTGATCATTGCCGGGCTGGTCGGGCTCAAGATCAGCGCTTAAGCCACTAACGCTATCGCAGGCAAGTCGAATCGTCGACTTGCCTGCGATGAGACCCTTAAATCCGAAAAACCTACCTGACACTCCCCCGCAACGCCCCAACCTGTTCCTGCAAGGCCTGTGGCGTCGCCTGCTCCACCGCCAACGGCGGCCCCGCCACCAACGTCACCCGCGACCAGACCCGGTGAAAGATCCCTTTGTTCGGGTCGCGACTGAAAAAGCTCCCCCACAACCCCTGCAGCGCCATGGGAATCACCGGCACCGGGGTTTCCTCAAGAATCCGCGTCACGCCACTCTTGAATTCATTTATCTCACCGTCAGCGGTCAACTTGCCTTCCGGGAAGATGCACACCAACTCGCCATCCTTGAGGTATTGGCTGATACGCTGGAAAGCCTTGTCGTAGATCTCCAGGTCTTCATGGCGTCCGGCAATCGGAATCGTGCCGGCTGTGCGGAAGATAAAGTTGAGCAGCGGCAAGCGGTAGATCTTGTAGTACATCACAAAGCGAATCGGCCGACGCACCGCGCCGCCAATCAGCAGTGCATCGACAAACGACACATGGTTGCACACCAGCAACGCCGCGCCTTCGTCCGGTATATGTTGCAGGTCGCGATGCTGCACGCGGTACATGGAATGGCCGAGCAGCCAGATCATAAAACGCATGGTGAACTCGGGAACAATCCTGAAGATGTAGGTATTGACCGCGATGTTAAGCAGCGACACCACCAGGAACAGCTCGGGGATCGACAGTTTGGCCACGCTCAGCAGCACGATGGTGACAATCGCCGAGACCACCATAAACAGCGCATTGAGAATATTGTTGGCGGCAATCACCCGTGCCCGCTCGTTTTCAGCGGTACGCGACTGGATCAAGGCATACAACGGCACAATATAGAAACCGCCAAACACCCCCAGGCCAAGGATATCGGCCAGTACCCACCAGGCCTGGCCGTAACCCAACACCGCCAGCCAATCGTTGGCCTGGACGTTTTGCGGGAAGCCGCCGGAATGCCACCACAGCAACAGGCCAAACACCGTCAGGCCGAACGAGCCGAAGGGCACCAGGCCGATTTCCACCTTCCGCCCGGAAAGCTTTTCGCAGAGCATCGAGCCCAGGGCGATACCGACCGAAAACACGGTGAGGATCAGGGTCACCACGGTCTCATCGCCATACAGCCACTCTTTGGCGTAGGCCGGGATTTGCGTGAGGTAGATCGCCCCGACAAACCAGAACCACGAGTTGCCGACAATCGAGCGCGACACGGCGGGCGTTTGCCCCAGGCCCAGGCGCAAGGTGGCCCAGGATTGGCTGAAGATATTCCAGTCCAGGCGCATCTCGGGGCTGGACGCCGCGGCCCGCGGGATACCCCGGCTGGCCAGGTAACCCAGCACGGCAATCGCCACAATCGCCGTGGACACCACCGGCGCATAGTGCGTCGAGGACATCATGACCCCGGCGCCGATGGTCCCGGCAAGGATCGCCAGGAACGTGCCCATCTCCACCAGGCCATTGCCGCCCACCAACTCCTCTTCGTGCAAGGCTTGCGGCATGATCGAGTACTTCACCGGGCCAAACAGCGCCGAGTGGGTGCCCATGGCAAACAGCGCCAGCAGCATCAATTCCAGATGGTTGGTCATAAAGCCCACGGCACCGATGGCCATGATCACGATCTCGCCGATCTTGATTGCGCGGATCAACGCATCCTTGTTGAATTTCTCGCCAAACTGCCCGGCCAGGGCCGAGAACAGGAAGAACGGCAGGATAAACAGCAAGGCGCAGAGGTTGACCCAGATCGAGCGGTCGCCCTCGATGGCCAGCTTGTAGAGAATCGCGAGAATCAACGACTGCTTGAAGACATTGTCGTTGAACGCCCCCAGGGACTGGGTGATGAAGAACGGCAGAAAGCGCCGTTTGCGCAGCAAGGTGAATTGCGAGGGGTGACTCATCGTCCGTGTTCCTGCGTGGCCTGAAGGCTTTATTGATTTTTCAGGCCACGACTTTACCTAATCCTGCTTACTTATTCCCCAATCCTGCAATGCACGGTGAAACAAACAGCTCGCCTTTATAGGCGCCCTGCACCGTGCGCTTGCTGACCACCAGCCACATCAGGGCCAGGGCGGCGACCAGCACGCTGCCGGTCACGCTGAAAAATGCCAGGTGCAGGGTGCTGCCCAGTTTCAAGGTGGTCAGGGCATACACCCCCAGCGGAAAGGTAAACCCCCACCAGCCCAGGTTGAACGGAATCCCGGCACGCAGGTAACGCAGGGTGATCAGCACCGCGATCAACATCCACCACAGGCCCAGGCCCCACAAGGTGATCCCGGCAACCAGCCCCAGGCCGGCGGCAATCTCGCCGATGCCGGCAAAGCCATTGGCGGCAAAAATCGCCGGTGCCTCATGGCCCAGCAACAACATGCCCAGGGCGCCGGTGCCGATCGGGCCAAGGGCCAACCAGCTCGACGCCGCCATATTGGCGTGGGGCAGTTTATGCAGGGCCATGCGCAACATCAGGATCGTCAGAATGCTAAACGCAACCGGTAGGGAAAATGCCCAGAGCACGTAGCTGGTCACCAGCATCACCAGTTGCCCATGGGCGTCGGCCAGGTGCGGCGCCAGCAGGCCACCACTGGCGGCGGCGACTTCGGCAGCCACCACCGGCAACAGCCAGACAGCGGTCATCTGGTCGATGCTGTGTTCCTGGCGAGTAAACATCATGAACGGGATCAACACCCCACACGCCAGGGCCATGGCCACGTCCAGCCACCACAGGGCCTCGGCCAGTTGCACCACGCCCTCGCCCCAGCGCGGCAGGCCAAACAACAGCAGGCCATTGATGATGGTCGCCAGGCCCATGGGAATGGTGCCGAAGAACATCGAGACCGTGGAGTGCCCGAAAATCTGTCGCGCTTCGTGAAAAAACATCACCCAGCGCGCCGCGTACAAGGCGCTGAACAACACAAACAGAACGATCGTCAGCAGCCACAGCGCTTCGGCGATGGCATAGATACCCGGCAGTTGCACCGGCAATTGCGCCAGGGCCAACGCCAGCACGCCGGTGCCCATGGTGGCGGCGAACCAGTTGGGGGTGAACTGGCGAATCACCTCCCTGGGGCCGGCCAGGTGGCTCAATGGTTTGTAACGGGTGGTAATGCTAGTGGGGCACGTCATGGCTCAATCCTCTGCCTCGTATGAGGTTGAGCCCATGATAGAAGCGAAACGAATATCTATATAACGGGTAATATCTCTAACTGTTATCTATTTTACCTATATAGCGCTTTGGCCGGCGCTGGTTTCAGCAAACCTATAGGATTGTGTTTGGCGTTGCCTCGATGTGGGTGAGGGCTGCATGAGCGGATCGAGATAGCCCTGCACACTTGATGAATCACACAAGCCCACACCCACACTTTTTGCGGCTGAACGCTTAGGTACGCATCCCGCGCCCACTCACCAGCAACCGCGCACAGCCGAGATACAACACCACCGTCGCCACGATCATGAAGGTGATCGCCACGCTGATCTTGATATCCGACACGCCCAGGATCCCGTAGCGGAAGGCGTTGACCATATGCAGCACCGGGTTGGCCAGCGACACGGTCTGCCAGAATGGCGGCAGCAGGCTAATCGAGTAGAACACACCGCCCAGGTAGGTCAGCGGGGTCAGCACAAAGGTCGGGATGATCGAGATGTCATCGAAGTTGCGCGCAAACACGGCGTTGATAAAGCCCAGCAACGAGAAGATCGTCGCCGTCAGCACCACCACCAGGATGGTCAGCCCCAGGTGATGCACCTGCAGGTCGGTGAAGAACATCGACAGCAGCGTCACAATCGCCCCGACCATCAAGCCACGCAACACGCCACCCAGGGTGTAGCCGATCAGGATGGTGTGTGGCGACACCGGCGAGACCATCAACTCTTCGATGGAACGCTGGAACTTGCTGCCAAAGAAACTCGACACCACGTTGCCGTAGGAGTTGGTAATCACCGACATCATGATCAGCCCCGGCACGATGTATTCCATGTAGGTGAAGCCACCCATCTCGCCAATCTGCCGGCCGATCAGGTTCCCGAAGATCACGAAGTACAGGACCATGGTGATCGCCGGCGGCAGCAGGGTCTGCGGCCAGATGCGCATAAAGCGCTTCACTTCGCGGTAGACAATGGTATTGAGCGCGACCAGGTTGGGTTGGAGCTCGGAACTCATACCGCCACCTTCGCCAGATTTTTCTCCACCAGGGACACGAACAACTCCTCAAGGCGATTGGTTTTGTTACGCAGGCTCAACACTTCAATGTTCTGCAAGGCCAACTGGCTGAACAGCGCGGTGATGCCCACGGCTTTGTCCACCTGGACTTCCAGGGTGTGGCTGTCTACCAGGCGGTTGGGATAGCCGGTCAGCGCGGGTGGCGCAGACAGGTTGTTCTTCAAGTCGAGCAGGAACGTCTCCACATGCAACTGGCCCAGCAGGTTACGCATGCTGGTGTTCTCGACAATGGTGCCGTGGTCGATGATGCCGATGTTGCGGCACAACTGTTCAGCCTCTTCCAGATAATGGGTGGTGAGGATGATGGTGATGCCTTTCTGGTTCAGTTCGGTGAGGAAGGTCCACATCGAGCGCCGCAATTCGATGTCCACCCCCGCCGTCGGTTCGTCGAGGATCAGCAGGCGCGGTTCGTGCACCAGGGCGCGGGCGATCATCAGGCGCCGCTTCATGCCGCCGGACAGGGAGCGGGACGGCACATCGCGCTTGTCCCACAGCCCCAACTGGGTCAGGTATTGCTCGGCGCGCTCCTTGGCGATCTTCGGCGGGATGCCGTAGTAACCGGCCTGGGTCACCACGATATCGAAGGTCTTTTCAAACTGGTTGAAGTTGAACTCCTGGGGCACCACGCCAATGCTGCGCTTGAGCGCGGCCGGGGACTTATCCAGGTCATGGCCAAAGATATTCACCGTGCCACTGGTCTTGTTGACCAGGGTCGACAGAATGCCGATGGTGGTGGACTTGCCGGCCCCGTTGGGGCCGAGCAATGCAAAGAAATCACCTTCGGCGACATCCAGATCGATACCACTCAGGGCCTGGAAACCGTTGCCGTAGGTTTTGGTTAGCTGCCGGATGGACAGAGCGGAACTCATATCGGATTACGCACCAAGGAAGGGAATAGAAAGAATAGATAAGGCCACGCCACACTTAATACAACTGCGGCGCACGGTAAGCATGGTGCTTGCCCGCGCCGCACAAGTACAGTCACCTGTATTAATAGTCAGTATTAAGTCAACGCGGTCATCACGGCTTTTTGATAGGCCGGGCGTTGCTGCAAGCGCTGGTACCACGCCTCCAGGTGAGGCATCGAGGGCCGTTCGATAGGCATCTCGAACCAGGCATAGATAAAACTGCCCAGGGGAATATCGCCCATGCCGATCTCGGCACCGGACAGGTAGGGTTGCTCGGCCAGGGCCTGGTCCACGGTTTTCAACACCTCGATACAGGCATTGCGCCCGGCATGGATGCTGCCCCAGTCCTGCCGCTCGGCCGGCGTGCGCAAAATCCCCCAGAACACGGTCTTGAACGGTTCGGCAAAGGTCGAGGTGGTCCAGTCCATCCACTTCTCGGCATTGGCCCGCGCCTGCAGATCCGTGGGGTACCAGCTCGACGCCTGTTTGGCGCAGAGGTAACGCACGATGGTGTTGGATTCCCACAACACAAACTCGCCGTCCTCGATCATCGGCACCCGGCCATTGGGGTTCAATGCCCGGTACTGCGGCGTATCGACCACACCAAAGGCCCCGCCCGCATCAATTGCCTCATAGTCCAGGCCGAGCTCCTCGGCGCACCACAGTGCCTTCCTGACGTTTGACGAATTTTTACGACCCCAGATCTTCAGCATAACCGCCTCCCAGTGGATGAATGCCGAAGCAGCATACGCCGGTTCAGTCGCGACTCAAATCGCTCTGCATATCGCCTAACAATTGCGGCGACTGCTCGCCAAACAGATGCGGGTAACATTTCGCTATATGGGCAAAGAAGAAGGCCTCGGGCACCTCGGCAAATTGCCCATGGTCCAGCACATACTCCATGGAACGCTGGCCCTGACGGTTGAACGGATGGAACACGCTGTCGTTGATTCCGTCGAAATCCAGGGGCGACACATCGAACAATTCGCACAGTTGCTGGTTGAACGCCGGCGTGGCCTTGACCCAACGCTCATCCAGGTACAGCTCGGTGTAGCCGTGCATGGCGAACACATCACTCTTGAGCAGCTCGATCAGGCGCGGGGTCGATAAATGATTGCGCACATCGGCCAGGCCAATGCGCGACGGTATGCCGCAATGCCGGGCGCACGCCGCCAGCAGGGTGGCCTTGGGCACGCAATAGCTCTGGCCCGCGGCCAGGGCGTAGCTGCCACACAGGGTTTGCGGATCGCGGCTGAAGGTGTAGGGGTTGTAGCGCACCGCTTCACGCACGGCGTAATACAGGCTGACTGCCTGGTCACGGGGCTCACGGCTCGAACCGCGATGTTTTTCGGCGAACTCCACCACCGTGGGGTGGTCACTATCGATGAAGCGGCTGGGACTCAAGTACGCTTTCATGGGTATTTTCTCCGAGGCGAGCCTGGAGTCTAACCACAGGCCTGGCGCAGGGATAACGACGATTCGGCCAAATGCCGGCGCCTGCCGCCTGTGACTGGAGAGCACTTCCCGCCACACCACGTAACACCCTCGGGCTCCGCTTCTTCGGATGCCGACTAAGCTCTGAGGGTGCTTCTGCCCCTGGTTTCACGGAGGATTGAATATGCTGTTGTTGTGGATACTGGTTCTGGTGCTCGGCATTGCCTACCTGGCACACCGTCGTACCGCGCCCCTGCCCGCCCTGGGCGTGGTCGCCGTCTATCTGTTGGCGATGGGCGCCTTCAGCCATGCACCGGGCTGGTTGCTGCTGGTGTTCTGGGTCCTGCTGGCGGTGGTCGCCGCCCCGCTGCTGCTGCCTGACCTGCGCCGCCAGTATTTCACCGCGCCGCTGTTCAGTTGGTTCCAGAAAGTATTGCCGCCGATGTCCGAGACCGAGCGCGATGCCATCGACGCCGGTACCGTGTGGTGGGACGGCGAGCTGTTCAGCGGCCGCCCCGACTGGGACAAGCTGCTGGCCTACCCCAAGGCGCAGTTGACCGAAGAAGAACAGGCCTTTATCGACGGCCCCACCGAAGCGCTGTGCGCCATGGTCACCGATTGGGAAATCGGCCAGGCCATGGACCTGCCGGCGGCGGCCTGGGACCATATCAAGCAACATGGCTTCTTTGCCCTGATCATCCCCAAGGAGTTCGGTGGCAAGGGCTTTTCCGCCTACGCCCACTCCCAGGTGGCGATGAAACTGGCCACCCGCAGTGGCGACCTCGCCTCCACCGTGATGGTCCCCAACTCCCTGGGCCCAGCCGAACTGCTGCTGCACTACGGCACCGACGAACAACGCAACCACTACCTGCCGCGCCTGGCCCGCGGCGACGATATCCCGTGCTTTGCCCTGACTGGCCCGCTGGCTGGTTCCGATGCCGGCGCGATGCCCGACACCGGGGTGATCTGCAAGGGCGAATGGCAAGGCAAGGAAACCCTTGGCCTGCGCCTGAACTGGGAAAAACGCTATATCACCCTGGGGCCGGTCGCGACCCTGCTCGGCCTGGCGTTCAAGGCCTATGACCCGGACCACCTGCTGGGTGAAGAAGAGGACCTGGGCATCAGCCTGGCGCTGATCCCCACCGACACCCCCGGCGTGGAAATCGGCCGTCGTCACCTGCCCCTGGGCGCCGCGTTCATGAACGGCCCCAACTCCGGCAAGGACGTGTTCATTCCCCTGGATTTCCTGATCGGTGGCCAGGAGATGCTCGGCAAGGGCTGGATGATGCTGATGAATTGCCTGTCGGTAGGCCGTTCGATCTCCCTGCCGGCGGTGGGCACCGGTGCAGCCAAGTTCACCAGCCTGGTGACCGGCCAGTACGCCCAGGTGCGCGAGCAGTTCAACGTACCGCTGTCCGCCTTTGAAGGTATCCAGGAAGCCCTGGCCCGTATCGGCGGCAATGCCTGGCTGATGGACAGCGCGCGGATACTCACCGCCAATGCCGTCGACCTGGGGGAAAAACCCTCGGTGCTCTCGGCGATCCTCAAGTACCACCTGACCGAGCGCGGCCGCGAGTGCATCAGCCACGCCATGGACGTGCACGGCGGCAAGGGCATCATCATGGGGCCCAACAACTACCTGGGCCGCAGTTGGCAAGGGGCGCCGATCTTCATCACCGTCGAAGGCGCGAATATCCTCTCGCGCAACCTGATGATCTTCGGCCAGGGGGCGATCCGCTGCCACCCGTTCGTGCTCAAGGAAATGGCCCTGGCCGGCCGTGAAGACCGCGACCAGGCCCTCAAAGAGTTCGATGGGCTGCTGATGCAACATATCGGCTTTGCCGTGAGCAACGCCGCCAGCACCCTGGTGTTGAACCTGGGCCTGGGCCACTTTGAAAAAGCCCCGGGCAACCGCTTGAGCCAGGGCTACTTCCGTGCGCTCAATCGCCAGGCCGCTGCGTTCGCCCTGCTGGCGGACCTGAGCATGATGCTGCTGGGTGGCGAGCTGAAGCGGCGCGAACGCCTCTCGGCACGCCTCGGCGATGTGCTCAGCCATATGTACCTGGCCTCGGCGGCGCTCAAGCGTTACCACGACCTCGACTCGCCGGACCATCTGGAACCGCTGTTTGCCTGGGCCATGGAGGAAAGCCTTGGCCAGTCGGAGCGCGCGCTGGATGAGTTGCTCAGCAACTTCCCCAACAAAGTGCTGGGCTGCCTGATGCGCGTCATCGTGTTCCCGTTCGGGCGCCGGCATAAAGGCCCGTCCGATGCCCTGGACGCTGAAGTCGCCGCAGTGATTGGCCGGGCCAAGGGCGACCCGACCCTCGAAGAGCTGCTGGCTGGCTGCTACCGCCCGCAATCGGCACAAGATCCGGTCGGCGCCTTGCAACATGCCTACGACCTGCTGGATGCCAGCCATCCGTTGCAAAAAACACTGCACACGGCCCTCAAGAGCGGACAGGTCAAGCCACGGGCCGGGGAACACGCCATCGATGCCGCACTGGAAGCTGGCGTGCTGCAACCGGCAGAGGCGCAGACCCTGCGCGACGCAGAAGCGGCGCGACGCAAGGTGATCGACGTGGATGACTTCAGCAAGGAGGAACTGGCCCAGGCCCCCGGCAGAGTGCGCTAAGGCCAGCGGTCATATAAAAACGGGCGCGAGAGCTATATACTCTCGCGCCCGTTTTTGCTTTTGAGGACTTACTCTCGTGTCCAACGTCGTTGCCGATCATCTCGTCTTGCTCGACCACCTGCGCAGTATCCTGGTTGCCGTCGGCGAAGCCGAACAGGTTCCCGAGGAAAGCCACGCGTTGTTCCTGGAACGCTTCGATGAACTGCGCGCCATGCTGCCCATCGACCCGATCGAAAGCCAATACCTGGGCCAGGACATGATGAGCCAGGTGATCCTGCGCTACCCGCAGATCGCCCACCTGGTCCCCCGCGACCTGCTGTGGTTCTTTGGCGGTGACTGCCTGCACTTTATGCCCGACGATGAACTGGACCTGTACCAGGCCCTGGAAGAACGCCGCTTTGAAGCTGAACAGAACGACGAGCCGTTCGACTGGAACCAGGAAAAGCAATTGCTGGCCATGTCCAACGACCAGCCCAAGCACTGATCTCAAAAGCACCAAAGATCCCAATGTGGAGCGGGCTTGTGTGGGAGCGGGCTTGCCCGCGATAGCGGTGTATCAGTCAACCAATGTATCGACTGACACTCAGCCATCGCGGGCAAGCCCGCTCCCACACTAACCTGCTCCACATTCTCGATCGCGCGCCTACCGCCGACGCAATGTCGGCTCCCTGGCCATGCACTCCACCAGATAATCAATAAACACCCGCAACTTCGGCGGCAGGTAGCGTGTGGGCGAATGCAGCAACCAGGCATCCCCATGGTACGAGGCAATGAAATCCCATTGCGCCAGGACCTGCACCAACCGCCCCTCCTCCAATGCATGCCGCGCGGTGAAGTACGGCAGGCTGCCAATCCCCACACCCTGCAGCACCGCATCCAAGCGCACCCCCGTGTGATTGGCCGCATACCGACCGCGCACACCCACTGTCACGGTTTTGCCAGCCTGGCGCAATTTCCAGCGCGCATCCCCGGGGGTTTCGCCCAGGTAGATACAACTGTGCTCCAGCAAGTCATGAGGATGCAGCGGCGTGCCGTGCGCAGCCAGATACTGCGGCGTGGCACACAGCAAATGCTCGATCGGCAATAACTGGCGCCCGACCAGCCCCGGCGGTGGGCTATCGGTGATTCGGATGCTCAAATCGACATTGTCATCAATCAGATCCACCTGCCGATCTTCGAGGATCAGTTGCACATCGACCTTGGGATAGCGCCGCAGGAACTCCGGCATATGCGGATGCACCACAAAGCGCCCAACCGCCTTGGGCACGCTGACCCGCACCAGCCCTTCGGCTTCGTCGGTGTACTGGCCGCTGATTTCCATCACCGAGCGCGCCGCGTTGACCATCTCCTGGCAGCGCTTGAAGACTTCTTCGCCGCCTTCGCTCAAGCGCAGCTTGCGCGTGGTGCGCTGCAACAAGCGTTTGGCCAGGGCCTGTTCCAGGCGCGAGATGCTGCGGCTCACCGCCGATGGCGAAGCCCCCAGTTGGCGCGCGGCTTCAGAGAAGCTGCCGGTTTCCACGACCTTGACGAAAATCGCCATTTCGCCCAACAGCGGCAAAGGAAGATTGATGCTCATGACGCACAAGTCCATTGAAGTTTCAGCGGATTATCACCTATTAGCGCACTGCTTATACTGCTATCCAGAACCCTGATGCGGATGTAGAAAATGACCCAGCGCCTGTTTTTCACCCATGACCACCTGGTTGCCGATGTTGATGTGCTGGAGTGCACGCCCTATGAGCAACACTTTGCGGTGGTGCTGCAGTCCACCATTTTCCACCCCCAGGGCGGCGGCCAGCCTTTTGATACGGGGTGGCTGGGGGACAGCAACGTGCTGAAAGTGGTGCAGGAAGCCGAACGCATCGTGCACTACGTGGATCAACCCGTTGCACTTGGCCCGCAGCAAGCGCGGGTCGATGCGCAACGCCGCGCCCTGCATACACGCCTGCATTCGGCCGGGCATCTGATCGGCAATGCCGGTGAAACCCTGGGCTGGATGCCGATCAAGGCCCACCACTGGCCGGGTGAAGGAAAGATCAGTTTTATCCGTGGGGAAGCCGCACAAAACATGGAGGCCGATGCCTTGCAGGCACAGGTCAACCAATGGATCGCCGCAGACCTGCCACGCCATATGACGCTGGACAGCGGCACCCGTGAGGTCGGTTTTGGCGACCTGCCGCCCTATACCTGCGGCGGTACGCACGTACAAACCCTTGCCCAAATCGGCCCGATCACGATCCTCGGCCTGTCGGAGAAAAAGGGCACGCTGTCGGTGCGTTACAGCCTGGACTGACGTCACCACCATCTTGATGGCAGGCGGCGTTTTCGTATTGCGATAGGACATCCCGCCACCAGAGGCTCCCCTCCAGCGTATAGGTGATGCTAGTGTGCGGAAATGTTTCTGACAGAAACTTCCCACTCACTACCTGCAAAGGAATGCCCCAGCAATGGATTTTTCCCTCAAGCACCTGGCCGCCGCCACCCTGATGGTCGCCAGCCTGTCCGCCTTTACCGCGCCAGCCTTGGCCAATCTCACCCCGCAACAGAACGCGACCATCCTCAAGACGTTCAATGACGCCTCGATCAAGGACTTCCGCACGTTCCTGGGCAGCCTGGCCAAGAGCGAACTGAGCAAAGCCGCTGACCTCGGCCCGGCCATCAGTGCGTTTCTCGACAACAAGAGCCTTTCGGCCGACCAGCAAAACGAGATTCATCGCCTGCTGGGCCTTTATGCCCGGGTGAAATACGGCGCGGCAGCGACCGAGACCCTGCGCGAGCTGGTGGCCATCCCGACCTTCCAGGTCGAAGGCGTCGCCCAGCACGACAACCCTGAATTCATCAAGATCGCCGACAAGATCAAGAGCCTGGCCCAGGCGTTCAACCTGAACTTTCGCAACGTCGACAACCGTGTCTACGAAATTTCCCTGGAAGGTGCCGGCGATGAAGTGGTCGGCATTCACGCCCACGCCGACGTGGTGCCGGTGACCCCGGAAAACTGGGTACTGGCCGACGGCACCCGCCTCGACCCGTTCAAGGTCACGCTGATTGGCGACCGCATGTACGGCCGTGGCACCGAGGATGACAAGAACGGCATCGTGGTCACGCTGTATGCGATGAAAGTGATCAAGGAAGAAAACCTGCCACTGGCACGCCACTTCAAGCTGCTGGTGGACACCACCGAAGAAACCACCGGTGACGCCATTCCTTACTACTTTGAACGCAACCCGACGCCGAACTACAACCTGGCGCTGGACGGCGGTTACCCGGTGGTGATCGCCGAGAAAGGCTATGGCACGGTCATGGCGACCTTCGCCAGGCGCAAGGCCGAGGGCAAAGGTGCGCAAATCCTCTCAATGACCGGCGGCCTGGCGACCAACCAGATTCCCTCGGCATCGGTGGCCACCTTGCGCAGCGATAAACCCGCCGAGTTGGCCGCCAGCCTGCAGCAGGCCGGCACTGCGTTCGCCAAGGCCAATGGTGGCGATTTCACGGTAGCTGCCAAGGTCGTCGGCAAAGACGTCAAGCTGACCGTTACGGGCGTGTCGGCGCACTCTTCCGAGCCTGAATCGGGTATCAACCCGGTGGCGCGGATGCTGGTTTTCATTAACAGCCTGGATGGCAAGGTGGCGCTCAAGCATAACGAAATCACTGACGCCGCCCGCTACGCCGCCGATAACTGGGGCCTGGATTACCTGGGTGGCAAACTGGGCGTGGGCTTTTCCGATGCGTTCATGGGACCGCTGACCACTTCCCTGACCTTCGTTGGCCAGGATGAAAAAGCCTTCAAGCTGGCGGTCAACCTGCGGGTACCAAAGGGTAAGTCCCCGGACGTCCTCAAAAAAGAAATTGCCGACAAGCTAAGTGCCTGGAGCAGCAAGACCCGCATTACACCCGCCTTCGATTACTCGGTCGCCGCGCCGATGTATCGCAACCCCGAGGGCGAATGGGTCAAGGCGCTGCTGGCCGTGTCCACCGAAAACCTGGGCATGAAGCCCGAGTTCGGTACGTCGGCCGGTGCAACATCGGTGCATGAACTGCCCAATGGCGTGCAATTCGGCCTGGCCCGGCCCGAGGCCAAGTACACCGGCCACACCGACAATGAGTTCAAGACCACCGAGCAGTTCCTGCTGGACTTGCAGATCGTGACCGAGATGATGGGGCGTATCGGGCAGTTGCCGAAACTCTGATCCCACCATGGGCGCCGCGAGGCTCTTGCACTTGCCTTAAATCGCCGGTCAACAAAAACGCCGCTCATAACCGAGCGGCGTTTTTGTGTATCGCCATCCCCGCTCGCAACTACTTGGGAGCGTTGGTCGTAGAGAAAATGTAGCGTGCAAAACGCCATTTCCCGTCGGTCTCGCGATGCAGCAAGAATATTTCCTGATTACCTTCAGCACCGGCCGGTTGAGCCGTTCCCAGCGGCGTGGCGGTGCCGTTGGAGCGAGTGCGCGCAAATGCCCAATCCTTTGACAGCGGTCGAACCTCGTCAATCGTAAAGCGGATGTTGAGTTTGATCGCGGCGAACACCTGCTGATAGGCCTTGCGCACCGCATCACGCCCCACAGCCGGCAAACTGTTTTGCGCCATGAACACCGCGTCCTGTGCATAAAGCGCCATCACCTGATCCAGGTCCGAGGCGTTCAGCGCCGCTTGATAATGGTTCAGTTGGGCTGTAACGGCCTCTTTCACGTTCTCTTTGTCAGGGGCCGGTTGAGCCGCCATGGCGATGGCGGGGAGAAGCAAGACGCCCAAGGTCAGGGCCCGTAATGAAGTACGCATGATGTGCTCCTTAGTGTCAGAGTTTTACAACCAGTTTGCCCAGAGCCCCATTGCTTTCGATCAAGCGATGGGCATCAGGAATCTGCTCGAAATCGAAGGTTTTCGTGCGGATTGACGGCATGCGCCCCGCTTCGATTTCCTTGGCAATCCACAACAGGGGGCTGTCCTTGAGAGGCATGTCCTGCGTACCCAGCAGGCCGCTGCCAAAGAAGTTCAACTTCACCGCCGCCGGCAGGTCCTGCATCAGGTTCAATTGCTCCAGCACCGGCGCGCCCCCCAGCAATCCAATAACGCTGACAGCACCGAATGGGCGCACGGCCTTGAGGCTGTCGCGCACGGTTGCCGCACCGACCACTTCCAGTACCGCATCCACGCCTTGCGCAATCAACTGGCGAACCTGCTCGGCAATCGAGCCATTGTCGATCAGCACGTGATCGGCCCCCATCTCACGCAGACGCTGGACGTTATCTGCCGAACGGGTCGTGGCGATCACCTTCAGACCGCGGGCCTTGGCATAGGTAAGCGCCGCCATCCCTACCGAAGAAGTCGCCCCCCGTACCAACAAGGTCTGGCCGGGTTGAATCGCCAGGCTCTTGTCCAGTGCGCCCCAGACCGTGAGATAGGCCTCGGGCAACGCGGCAAGCTCCTCCCATGACAGCGTCGAACCGTCCAGGGAAATCACGTTGCTGCGTAACACCGTCACCTCTTCGGCATAACTGCCATGGCGTGCGAACTGCATGCCCCCCATGGCCGTCGCCACGCGCTGGCCGGTACGAAAGGTTCCCGACGGGTCATGAATCACTTCGCCCACGGCCTCGATCCCTGGCACTCGGGGAGCGGTGATCGGGCCCATTTTCCCGGCACGCAGATAGGTCTCGGCACGGTTGAGGCCCAATGCCCGCACGCGGATCCTGACCTCATCACTGGAGGGTTGCACAGGGGCAATGTCTCGCAACTTCAAGGCATCAGGTGTGCCCGCTTGTTCAATGACAAAAGCTTTCATGGTGATGACCTCAGGCGCGTGGTTGAGTGGTGGCGAACAGATAGCGATGAATCTTCCAGCTACCTTGTTCATTGCGGAACACGAACAACTCATTGTTGCCTTCGGTCACATCCAGCCCGGCCGCCAGAATGCGCGTGATCCCCGCCGAGGAGGTGCGTACCCAGGCCCAGTTACCGACTTCCTCGATCTCGTGGATGGTGAACTTGACATTCAGCTTGAGGGTGGCAAAAACCTGTTGGTAACCGGCTTGCACCGCGTCACGACCAACCAGGGCCGGCGCATGCTGAGGCATGAACACCGGATCACTGCCATACAAGTCGAGAATGGTCTTGATGTCGTTGGTATTAAGGGCCGTTTCATAAAGGCTTAGAACAGATTTAATCGTCATCATGAGGCTCCGATTGATGTGAAGGTTCCGGCGTTGAGCCAGTGACCTCACTATCTACCAATCAGAATTGGATATTAACCACTCAGAATGACAACTTATATTTCATATATGGAAGGGACAAAACAGTAAGGGGCCGTCGTGCGGTCTTGCAGGGTCACAACGATAGCGGCGGCCAGACGCCCATCGCGGTCTCCACAAATGCAACCATCTGCTCATACGCAACCTGGTCTTTGGCCTGTACGCTCAGGCCAAACATGACGGTGGTATAGAAACCCGACAGCGTTTCAATATTCGTCCCCACCGGCACGTCCCCCTCCAGCAGGCCCCGGCGAATACGCGCCTCGATCAGGCGGTGGGTTTCTCTGCGCTGCAAGCTGAGTTCGTCCTGGATCAGTTGGCTTTCGGGGGTTCCAGACAACGCCGCCAACACCACCAGGCAGCCACGGGGTGGATGGCTGTGATAAAACCGCGCGACGGTCTCCTTGAGCAGGGCCTGCACGCCCTCGCGAGCCGTCGGGGCATCTGCCAGGACGCTGTAGCGATAGGCACCATGATGCGTCAGGTAATGATCCAGCGCGGCCCGGAACAAACCTTCCTTGTTCTTGAACGCCGCATACAGGCTGGGTGGATTGATCTCCATCGCCTGGGTCAGCGCGGTCAACGATGCCCCTTCGTATCCCCGCAACCAAAATACATCCATGGCCTGCTCCAGTACCTGCCCGCGGTCAAAGGCGCGAGGTCTTCCTCGTTCAGCCATGCTTCTCCCCTGATTCTAACGATCACTACAAAAAATATTGACACTGTCATTCCTCTGAATTATTACATAGTGGTCATTATGTATATAGCCCCGTTTTCCTGGCGGTTCCAGAGGATGTACCCGTTGACAACGCGCTTACTTTCCCCCCTGGATATCGGGCACCTGACCCTGAAAAACCGTATGATTTTTACCCCCCCGCAGCCCTCTCCATCGCAACCCAACCTGTCGTGCTGCGTTCAAAGTATGCAGGCTGGGTTGGTTATTGCGTCGGGGGTGCCTGTCTGCTCCGAGGGGCAGGGCCCCAGTTCTACTCCTGGGCTCTATTGCGCCAGGCAGGTTGCCGGCTGGAAAGTCATTACCGACACCTTTCATGAAGTCGGCAGCCTGATTGCTGCGCAGCTCTGGCATGTGGGCCGGGTGGCGACTGCAAGCCCCGGAAAAATGACGCTGGGAGACATTCGCCTGACCCAACAGGCGTTTGTGGACGCCGCCGTCAATGCAATGACGGCCGGGTTTGATCTGGTTGAGCTCCATGGCGCCAGCCATTCCCTGATTGGGCAATTCCTGGCCACTGGGCCCCATTCGCGCCAGGACGAGTACGCAGGCTCACTGGAGAGCCGGGCCCGGTTCCTACTGGAAATCGTGGATACGTTGATCGGGGTCCTGGGGGCGGAGCGCATTGGCGTGCGCCTGTCACCCTGGGGCCTCCTCAATGACAGAGAAGATTGCGCGCCCCATGCCATGGCCCTGTACCTGGCCGAGGAACTCAACCAGCGCAACATTGCTTACCTGCACGTGATTGAATGGATGCCCGGCACAGGGCCGGCCTACCCCGAAGGCTTTCGCCGCTGGCTGCGAGCGGCCTTCAAGAAACCCCTGATCATGTGCGCCGACCTCAATAGCGAGCGCAGCGAACGGATATTGCTTCAGGGCCTGGCAGATGCCGTCGCCATGACGACCCCCTTCAGCCTCTGCGCCTCACAGACCACAGCCACGGCAACATGGATCTGAATGCTGTTCGCATGTTCGCGGTCACGGCGCAATGCGGCAGCCTGAGCGCCGCTGCCGAGCGCCTGGGTATTCCGCTTGCCACCGTCAGCCGTCGGGTCCGGGACCTGGAACAAGCGCTCAATGTGCAACTGTTGCAACGTTCGGTGCAAGGCACATGCCTCACAGACGCCGGCATGCGCCTATACCAGCACGCCCGGCGGGGCCTTGAAATAATGGCCAATGGTGAACGCGCCTTGCTCAGTGATCAGAGCCGGCTCAAAGGGCTCCTGTGCCTTTCTTTACCGTCTTCGCTCAAGCCCTGGTGGGAGATGCTCTCAAGGTTCCAGCAGCGTTACCCAGACATTGTGTTGCAAGTGCGAACTAGCGACAGGCTCATCAACCTGATCGAAGATAATATTGATGTGGCCATGCGCATTGGCCGTTGCACTCAGCAACCCTCGAACACGCAACGGGTGCTCGCCTACCGCCACGTCCTGGTGGCGGCTCCCGCCTTGCTCCAGCGCCTGGGGGTGCCCGCCAGGGTCACAGACCTGCACACCTTCCCGTGTGGCGCCTGGAGCCAAGGCAGCACGGCTCGCTGGCATTTGGGCACGGAACTGTTCAAACCCGAGCCGACAATAATCACCAACGATTACGCCTATTTGTGCAGCCGCGCCCTGGCGGGTGACATCGTGACCGAACTGCCTCCATTCATGGCCATGGAACACATCAAAAACCATCAATTGGTCGCCCTGCTGGAAAATCACCCGCTCCCCGAGCTGGAGATCACCCTGCACCACCCTTTACACCCCCATCCCTCCCCCATCGTGCAGACCTATCTGGATTTTGTCCGACAGCACATAAAACATCCGGCACAGCCGAATACCCATTCGACCTTGCCGGCTCACGCCTAGGCCAGCCTTTCTCTCAAGAACGGGAGCCTGCCTCTCGCCTGCGACGCTACCCATCAACATCAAATGGCATTAGTTTTTTCAAGGTTTGCAAACGCATCCATGGACCAAGCCGCTGCTGCAGCCTGCGACCTGGAGCAACAGTCAATCGTCGCACTTAAGCCCTTCCTCTCCTGGGGTGGATGGCTAAGGCTGGCGCTTACATTAGCCCTGATGGTGAAAATCGATCATGAAAAAGCTAACCACTGCGTTTGGCGCTCCAGTCGTCGACAACCAAAATATTCAAACCGCCGGCCCGCGCGGCCCTGCCCTGCTTCAAGATATCTGGCTGCTGGAGAAAATGGCCCACTTCGACCGGGAAGTCATTCCTGAGCGGCGCATGCATGCCAAAGGCTCGGGCGCGTTCGGGACGTTTACGGTGACCCACGACATTACCCGCTACACACGGGCTAAGATCTTCTCCGAGATCGGCAAGAAGACCGAAATGTTCACCCGCTTCTCGACGGTGGCCGGTGAGCGCGGTGCCGCCGATGCCGAGCGCGACATCCGCGGCTTTGCCATGAAGTTCTATACCGAAGAAGGCAACTGGGACCTGGTGGGCAACAATACCCCGGTGTTTTTCCTGCGCGACCCGCTCAAGTTTCCCGACCTGAACCACGCGGTCAAACGCGACCCGCGCACCGG
>NZ_LKBY01000093.1:0-101901 GCF_002699915.1 Pseudomonas sp. ICMP 8385
ACGGCAAATTTACGGAGGAAGAGGCCGCGTACGACATGCGTTGTACATGTCTAGCTGGGTTGTGATCCGCTATCAAGCTGACTTCAAAACCCGCTACGAGGCTCTGCGCGAGAGAGGCAAGAGCGCGAAAGTCGCGCTCATTGCCTGCATGCGGATACTGCTTATCAGACTGNTAGCTGGGTTGTGATCCGCTATCAAGCTGACTTCAAAACCCGCTACGAGGCTCTGCGCGAGAGAGGCAAGAGCGCGAAAGTCGCGCTCTTGCCTGCATGCGGATACTGCTTATCAGACTGAATGCCATGCTGCGTGACGGCACCGAATGGAGGTGACGAATGGCATGTTGAAGACAGTTGCTCATTGCCTGCATGCGGATACTGCTTATCAGACTGAATGCCATGCTGCGTGACGGCACCGAATGGAGGTGACGAATGGCATGTTGAAGACAGTTGCTCCCACATCAGCCCCACATTTGGATTGCATTCCAATCAGCGCCCAATAAAAAGCCCCGCATTCGCGGGGCTTTTTGTTTACTTCTTCAGGCCTAGCTTCTTCAGCTCTTCATCACGCAACTCGCGACGCAGGATCTTGCCCACGTTGGTGGTCGGCAGCGCTTCGCGGAACTCGACAGCCTTGGGTACTTTGTAGCCGGTGACATTGGCACGCATATGCTCCATTACCTGTTCCTTGGTCAGGGTCGCGCCCGGCTTGACCACGATGAACAGCTTGATGTGCTCGCCCGACTTCTCGTCCGGCACACCAATGGCCGCGCATTGCAGCACGCCTGGCAGGCTTGCCAGCACGTCTTCCAGCTCGTTGGGGTAGACGTTGAAACCGGAGACCAGAATCATGTCCTTTTTACGGTCGACGATGCGCATGTAGCCATCTGGCTGGATGATCGCGATATCACCGGTCTTCAACCAGCCTTCGCTGTCGAGGACTTCGGCGGTGGCGTCTTCACGCTGCCAGTAGCCTTTCATCACTTGCGGGCCCTTGACACACAGCTCGCCGATTTCGCCCAGGGGCAATTCGACGCCCTCATCCGAGATGACTTTGCACAGGGTCGAAGGCACCGGGATGCCGATAGTGCCGATCTGGATGTTCTGGATCGGGTTGACCGTGGCTACCGGGCTGGTTTCAGTCATGCCGTAGCCTTCACAGATGTTGCAGCCGGTCACGGCTTTCCAACGCTCGGCCGCCGCCAGTTGCAATGCCATGCCACCCGAGAGGGTAACCTTGAGCGCCGAGAAATCCAACTTGCGGAAGCCCTCGTTGTTGCACAGGGCCACAAACAGGGTGTTCAGGCCGACAAAGCCGCTGAACTTCCACTTCGACAACTCCTTGACCATCGCCGGCAGGTCGCGCGGGTTGCTGATCAGGATGTTGTGGTTGCCGATCAGCATCATCGCCATGCAATGAAAGGTGAAGGCATAGATGTGGTACAGCGGCAGCGGTGTGATCAGGATCTCGCAGCCCTCATTGAGGTTGGAGCCCATCAGCGCCTTGCACTGCAGCATGTTGGCCACCAGGTTGCGATGGGTCAGCATCGCACCCTTGGCCACGCCGGTGGTGCCACCGGTGTATTGCAGCACGGCCACGTCTTCGCTGGCAGGGCTGGCGTCGGTGACGGGTTGGCCATGGCCCTTGGCCAGGACGTCGTTGAACTTGATCGCCTGGGGCAAGTGATAGGCCGGGACCATTTTTTTCACGTACTTGATGACGCTGTTGATCAGCAGCCGCTTGAGCGGCGGCAACAGGTCAGCCACTTCGGTGACGATCACGTGCTTGACGCCCGTCTTGGGCACGACTTTTTCTGCCAGGTGCGCCATGTTGGCCAGGCAGACCAGGGCCTTGGCCCCGGAGTCGTTGAACTGGTGTTCCATTTCCCGCGCGGTGTACAGCGGGTTGGTGTTGACCACGATCAGGCCGGCGCGGATAGCCCCGAACACGGCGACCGGGTATTGCAGAAGGTTGGGCAATTGCACGGCGATTCGATCACCGGGCTGCAAGTCGGTATGCTGTTGCAGGTAGGCAGCAAAGGCACCGGACAATTCGTACAACTCACCGTAGGTGATTGTCTTGCCCAGGTTGCTGAAAGCCGGTTTGTCGGCGAAGCGTTGGCAGGACTGTTTCAGTACCGCCTGAATATTTTGATACTCGTCTGGATTGATGTCTGCAGCAATCCCGGCGGGGTACTTATCCTTCCAAAAGTCTTCGATCATGGAAGCCCACTCCTCAGCGACGCGAATTCATTCACCGCATTTGATGCGATTATTATTTGTGTGTGTTTTTTTAGGTGATTCTGGCTGTTTCAAGCAGGCCGAGAGGTCACAAAGCGCGCCGAGAGTAGCAGCTTTGCAAAGGGCCGCCTAGAGCCAAAAGAGGGCCCTACAGTCATAAAAATGACTCAAGAATATCCAATAGTCATTTTTAGAGCAAAGATTCTATAACACCTAAAACAGCTCTATTCCCAGGATGTACGCCGTCAAAATGTGGGAGCGGGCTTGCTCGCGATAGCGGTGGGTCAGGCAATCCATCTGGCACTGACACACTGCTATCGCGAGCAAGCCCGCTCCCACACAAGCCAGCTCCCACATTTGAATCGTATTTCAATTCAGGTCAGGCGATGTCGCGCAGCTCGCGCCGCAGGATCTTGCCCACCGGCGTCATCGGCAGCGAGTCCCGCAACACAATATGTTTGGGCACCTTGTAGCCGGTGAAGTTGGCCTTGCAGTAGCTCTTCAGCTCTTCAAGGCTGACGCCTTCGGCCCGTGCCACCACGAACAGTTTCACCGCCTCGCCGGTACGCTCGTCCGGCACGCCGATCACCGCGCAGTTGGCCACGTTGGGGTGGGCCATCACCACGTCTTCGATCTCGTTGGGGTACACGTTGAAGCCCGAGACGATGATCAGGTCCTTCTTGCGGTCGACAATGCGCACAAACCCATCCGGGTCGATCACCGCAATATCGCCGGTTTTGAGCCAGCCTTCGGCGTCCAGGGTCTCGGCAGTGGCTGCCGGTTGCTGCCAGTAGCCCTTCATGACCTGCGGGCCCTTGATGCACAACTCGCCCCGCTCGCCCAGCGGCAGCTCCTCGCCGGCGTCATCGATGACCTTCATCGCCGTACCCGGCACCGGAATGCCCACGGTGCCCAGGCGCGATTGATCACCGTAGGGGTTGGTGCTGGCCACCGGCGACGTCTCGGTCAGGCCGTAGCCTTCGCCGATGGAACAGCCGGTGACCTGCTTCCAGCGCTCGGCCGTGGCCTTGACCAGGGCGGTGCCGCCGGAGTTGGTGATCTTCAGGTGGGAGAAGTCCAGGGTCTTGAAGTCCGGGTGTTCCATCAGCGCGACAAACAGCGTGTTGAGCCCCAGCAGCCCGGTAAAGCGCCACTTCTTCAGTTCCTTGATAAAGCCGCCGATGTCCCGCGGATTGGTGATCAGCACGTTGTGGTTGCCGGTGACCATCATGCACATGCAGTTCGCGGTGAAGGCATAGATGTGGTACAGCGGCAGCGGCGCGATCATCACCTCCTGCCCTTCCTTGACCAGCGGATGCCCGTCTTCGCGCAGCTGGGACATGCACGCCCGCACCTGCTGCATGTTCGCCACCAGGTTGCCGTGGGTCAGCATCGCGCCCTTGGCCAGGCCGGTGGTGCCGCCGGTGTATTGCAGCACCGCGATATCATCGAGGGTCACCGGATGGCGGGTCACGGAAAGGCCCGCGCCCATGCGCAAGGCGCGCTTGAACGACACCGCCCGGGGCAGGCTGTAGGCCGGGACCATCTTCTTCACCTTGTCGACCACGGTATTGATCAGCCAGCCTTTGGCGGCGGGCATGAAGTCGCCCATTTTCGCTTCGATCAGGTATTCGATCTCGGTGTCGGCCGCCACTTCCTGGACCCTGGAACCGAACAAGTTGAGGTAGACCAGGGCACGAATGCCGGCGTCCTTGAACTGATGGCGCATTTCCCGCGGGGTGTACAGCGGGTTGGTGTTGACCACGATCAGCCCGGCGCGCAAGGCGCCGAACACGGCAATCGGGTAATGCAGGACGTTGGGCATCTGTACCGCAATACGGTCGCCCGGCTTGAGATCGGTGTGGTGTTGCAGGTAGCCGGCGAACGCCGCGCTCTGGCGCTCCAGGTCGGCGTAGGTCAGGGTGATCCCCATGTTGCTGAATGCCGGACGGTCGGCAAAGGCCTTGCAGGAACGCTCGAAGACTTCGATTACTGACTTGTACGCCGACAGGTCCAGCTCGTTGGGAACGCCTGCTGCGCGTTTGTCATTCCAGAAATCAGGTTGCATTATTCTTGTCCTCTACCTGAGTGTGCCCGACCGCTTCCAACAGCAGATGGGAAGCGGAGCTTCGGGGACGTTAGCAGTTATAGCCAAACTGGCAAATACACAAAAACGTGTCATTGATTGTATGAATCTTGTCCCTGAGGCCCGGGGTGATCAAACGCCGGCCTACAGATGAGCTATACACTGCAACGACCCTGAGCAAAGGAAGCGCCATGAACCACACCACTTTCTGGCTGACTGCCAATGACCACAGCCGCCTGTACGTCAACCAGTGGCTACCGGACGGGCCGCCCACGGCGCTGGTGATGCTGGCCCATGGCATGGCCGAGCACAGCGGCCGCTATGTGCGCCTGGCGCAGGCCTTGTGTGACGCCGGCTACGGGGTCTATGCCCCAGACCTGCGCGGCCATGGCCGCACCGCCGATGAAGGCACCCTGGGCCTGTTTGCCGAGCACGATGGCTGGAACAAAGTGGTGGGTGACCTGGCCGCGCTCAACCAGCACATCGGCCAGCAGGCCCCTGGCGTGCCGATCATCCTGCTGGGCCATAGCATGGGCAGCTACATCGCCCAGGCCTATCTGTTGCATCACAGTGCCAGCCTGCACGGGGCGATTCTCAGTGGTTCAAACTTCCAGCCGGTGGCCCTGTACCGCGCCGCCCGCCTGATCGCCCGCGCCGAACGCCTGCGCCAGGGCCTGCGGGGGCGCAGCGCGCTGATCGAATTCCTCTCGTTTGGTTCGTTCAACAAGGCCTTCAAGCCCAACCGTACGGCGTTCGACTGGCTGAGCCGCGACCCGGACGAAGTGGACAAGTACGTCAACGACCCGTTGTGCGGCTTTCGTTGCACCAACCAGCTGTGGATCGACTTGCTCGGTGGCTTGCAGCAAATCAGCAAAGCGTCCAATCTCAAACAGATTGATCCGGGCCTGCCGATTTTGGTGATGGGCGGCGAATGTGATCCGGTCAGCGAGGGCAAGCGTCTGACCCTTCTGGCCAATGCGCTGCGGGAGGCCGGCAGCCAGAACCTGCAATTGAATATTTACCCGCAGGCGCGCCACGAACTCTTCAATGAAACCAACCGCGACGCGGTCACCGCCGATGTACTGACCTGGATGGCACAGGCCGTGAACCATCACCGGCCGGCGCGCTGCGAGTAAACGCTTAACCATTTCGTTTAAAATCAACGAATCATGTTTATCGATTAGCCACAGGATGCAGGATTAGATGACCCAGGTTACCAACACTCCGTACGAAGCCCTTGAAGTCGGCCAGAAAGCCACCTACAGCAAAACCGTGGAAGAGCGCGATATCCAGTTGTTCGCAGCCATGTCCGGCGACCATAACCCGGTGCACCTGGATGCCGAATTCGCCAAGGCCACCATGTTCAAGGAGCGTATCGCCCACGGCATGTTCAGCGGCGCCTTGATCAGCGCGGCAGTCGCCTGTGAGTTGCCTGGGCCGGGCACCATCTATATCGGCCAGCAGATGAGCTTCCAGAAGCCGGTGAAAATCGGTGACACCCTGACCGTACGTCTGGAAATTCTCGAGAAGCTGCCCAAATTCCGCGTGCGGATTGCCACCCAGGTGTTCAACCAGCGTGATGAGTTGGTGGTGGATGGCGAAGCGGAGATCCTGGCGCCACGCAAGCAGCAGGTGGTGACTTTGACCCAGTTGCCGGCGATCAGCATCGGCTGATCAGGCATGTGAAATAAAAATGTGGGAGCAAGCCAGCTCCCACAGTGATTTATGGTGTATTCAAAATCGTCCTGCCGACGAGATCCCCTGTGGGAGCGGGCTTGCCCGCGATGGCGTCATGTCAGTCGGTATATCTGTCGACTGACACTCCGCTATCGCGGGCAAGCCCGCTCCCACATGTGTTACTGGGCGCGAGCCTGGTTACGCAGGGCTTTCACCTGGTCATGGTTGCGCTGCGCACCGTGGTACTGACGCTCAACCAGGTCACGAATACCCACCAGGTTGTGTTTGTTGATTTTCTCGAGGGCTTCCTTGTAAGCCTTCAGTGCGTGGTCTTCACCGCGCTCGGCTTCATTGAGGACGGCCTCTTCGTCCTTACCGGTGACCAGCGACTTCACATCGACCCAGCCACGGTGCAGTGCGCCGGCAACACTGCCGGAATCTTCCGGGTCACCACCCAAGGCACGCACGGCCGTCTGCAGTTCAGCAGCCGCAGACGCGCAGTCTGCCGAACGCTTGGTGAACAGCGCCTTGAGCTCTGGATGCTTGATGTCTTCTGCGCAGGTCTTGAAGCCTTCCTGGCCGTCTTTACTGGTTTCGATCAGGTCATTGAGTACGGAGATCGATTCTTTGTTGATATCAGTCATTGTTCAATTCCTTCGCGGGTTTAGAAACGTATTGGGGTAGTTGCAGTGCCCGTGCCAGGTCTTGAATCAAGTTTTAATACTTAAATTTCAATAACTTATAAAAATACCAAACATCTGTATCCGCTTTATTTGCATGATCTGTCATTTGGCCTTCATGCAGAATGCCTGTATTTTCCAAGGCATCCTCCTGATTGCCTGAAGCCCGTATGAACCCCGAAAAACTCGAACTGCTGATCACCCGCCAAATGCCGTTCGGCAAGTACAAGGGCCGGATCATTGCCGACCTGCCCGGCCCGTACCTGAACTGGTTTGCCCGCGAAGGCTTCCCCCACGGCGAGCTGGGTGGCCTGCTGGCCTTGATGCAGGAAATCGACCACAACGGCCTGTCCGAACTGCTCGAACCGCTGCGCGCCAAACACGGCAAGCCCGCCCCGCGCCACTAATCGAGCCCGACCATGCCCACTACCCGCGACGAAGCCTATTGGCAGGCCATTGCCCAGCGCTATGACCTTGAACCCGGCCCCATCAACCTGGAGAACGGCTATTTCGGCCGCATGAGCCGAACCGTGCTGGCGCAGTATCAGGAGCACGCGGCCTTTATCAACCGCAGCAACTCCGTGCACGTGCGCCAGCGCTTCGAGCAAGGGCAAAACATCGAGATTCGCCGGCATCTGGCCGAACTGATCAACGCCGACCCCGAGGCGGTGGCCTTCACCCGTAATGCCACCGAAGCCTTGCAGTCACTGATCCGCAACTACAACCGCCTGCAGCCGGGCGACCAGGTACTGATCAGCGACCTGGAATACGACACGGTCAAAAGTGCCATGCGCTGGCTGGCCAGCTACCGAGGGGTGGAGGTGATAGAAGTGTCCCACGCCCACCCGGCCAGTTTCGACAGCCTGGTGCAGACCTATCGCGACACCTTCAGCCGCTGTCCGCGCCTGAAGCTGATGGCGCTGACCTATGTCACCCACCGCACCGGCCTGGTCATGCCGGTCGAGGCCATTGCCCAGGCTGCACGGGAGCAGGGTGTCGATGTGATCCTCGATGGCGCCCATGCGCTGGGCCAGATCGACTTCGACCTGGCCCGGCTGGGCATCTCGTTTGCCGGCTTCAACCTGCACAAGTGGATCGGTGCGCCCCTGACCCTGGGCTTTCTCTATATAGCCCCGCAGCGGCTGGCAGACATTGACCCGGACATGGGCGAGTTCCACTACCCGCTCACCGATGTGCGGGCCCGTACACCCTACAGCACACCGAACTTTCCGGCGCTGATGACGTTGCCGCTGGTGCTCGAAGAGCACCGGGCCCTGGGTGGCGCGCAGGCCAAGGGGGCGCGGGTGAATTACCTGCGTGATCTTTGGGTGAGCCAGGTGCGGCCACTGCCGGGCGTCGAAGTGCTGACCTCGGATGATCCACGACTGTATTGCGGGATCACCGCGTTCAAATTCAGTGGGCGCGATCAGCAGGTGATGGCGGATCGATTGCTTGATGAGTACAACCTGTTTACTACCCTGCGCAGTGGGGCGGCGTTTGGCAGCTGCATTCGAGTGACGCCGGGGTTGGTGACGTCGGCGACGGACATCAGCGTGCTGGTCAACGCAATTACCCAACTGAACACGGATTAAAATGTGGGAGCAGGCAAGCCAGCTCCCACACAAGCCACCTACATTTGGATTGCGGTGATATTTCGCTTTTCTATAGGCAAAAAAAACGGCGCACCGACCAAGTGCACCGTAAACATGCCGTGAAGCACAGCAACAACGATTCGGTAAATCAGATCAATCCAGCAGCGCCAGCGCCTGGGCGGTGACGTCCTGGATGCGCGCCCAGTCGCCGTTCTTGATCCACTCGGGGTCAAGCATCCAGCTACCGCCCACGCACATCACGTTTTTCAACGCCATGTAGTGTTTGATGTTGGCCGGGCCAACGCCACCAGTGGGGCAGAATTTCACTTCGCCAAACGGGCCACCCAGGGCCTTGATGGCCGCCACGCCGCCGCTGACTTCCGCCGGGAACAGCTTGAAGCGGCGATAGCCCAGGCCATAGCCTTCCATGATGCCGGAGGCATTGCTGATGCCAGGCAACAGCGGGATCGGGCTGTCGACACTGGCTTGAAGCAGGTCGCGGGTAATGCCCGGGGTGACGATAAACTGCGAACCCGCCGCCTCGGCAGCCGCCAGCATGGTGCGATCAAGCACCGTGCCTGCACCGGTGACCAGCTCCGGGCGCTGCTCACGCAAGACCTGGATGGCCTTGAGACCGAACGGCGAACGCAGGGTCACCTCCAACGCGGTCAAGCCCCCCGCCGCCAAGGCATCGGCCAGGGGCAGAATGTCCTGTTCGCGGGCAATGGTGATCACCGGCAGGATCCGCGCCTTGGCGCAGAGGCTGTCGATCAGGGCAACTTTATCCGCCATGGACACGGTCGGGTGAGGGCTTTTCATAGCGGCTGATCCTTGGCTCATGGGCACCAGTAAATCTCTAGAGTAGGTTGCAAAAACGCGCGAATCGGCATGCCGGCAACATCGTCGCCAGCCAGCGCTTCGCTCAGGGTGTGGAGTTTTGAATCGCCGGCAATCGACAACACGGTGTAGCGGGCACTGGCCAACAGCGCACGGCTCATGGTCAGGCGCTGATGGGGCACGCTGGGCGCCAGCATCGGCCAGCAACGGCGGGTGCCATCGGGCTGCAGCGCTTGGGCCAGGTTCGGGCTGTTGGGGAACAGCGATGCGGTGTGCCCGTCATCGCCCATGCCCAACACCAGCACATCGATCGCCGGCAGTTCGGCCAACAGGCGATCCGCCTGCTCGGCAGCACCGTCCAGGTTCGCGGCGGCACTGTAGAGGCTCAAGAATCTGGCCTTGGCCGCCGGGCCTTGCAGCAGGTATTTCTTCAACAGGCCGGCGTTGCTGTCGGCATGCTCCACCGGCACCCAGCGCTCGTCGGCCAGGGTGATGGTGACCTTGGACCAGTCCAGGCCCTGCCTGGCCAGGTTCTGGAAAAACGCCACGGGGCTGCGGCCACCGGACACCACCAGGGTCGCCTCGCCACGGGCACTGATGGCCGCGCGCAGTTGTTCGGCCACGTCGTTGGCCAAGCCTTCGGCCAGCAGTACCGGCGTGCGGTACTCATGGGGTGTTACACCCTGGGGCAGTTTCAAATCAGATATCGCCATACCACGACCTCCCATCCCGCGTGATCAGTGCAATGGAGCTCATCGGCCCCCAGGAACCCGCCGCGTACGGCTTGGGTGCATCGCCGGACTTCTTCCACCCGGCAATCAACTGGTCACACCACTTCCACGCGGCTTCGATTTCATCTTTACGGACAAACAGGTTCTGATTGCCGCGCATCACTTCCAGCAACAACCGCTCGTAGGCATCGGGAATCCGCGCGCTACGGTAGGTGTCGGAAAAATTCAGTTGCAGTGGCCCGCTACGCAGTTGCATGCCTTTGTCCAGCCCCTGCTCCTTGGTCATCACGCGCAAGGAAATACCTTCGTCCGGTTGCAGGCGGATGATCAGCTTGTTGCTGATCTGCAGGCGCTGCTCGGGGGCGAAGATATAGTGGGACGGTTCCTTGAAATGGATGACGATCTGCGACAGCTTTTGCGGCATGCGCTTGCCGGTGCGCAAATAGAACGGCACCCCGGCCCAACGCCAGTTGCGGATATCGGCCCGCAGGGCGACGAAGGTTTCGGTGTCGCTCTGGGTGTTGGAGTTGTCTTCTTCCAGGTAACCCGGCACCGGCTTGCCGGCGCTGTAGCCAGCAATGTACTGGCCACGCACCACCTGGGTGGTCAGGCCTTCCGGGCTGATCGGCGCCAGGGCCCTGAGCACCTTGACCTTCTCGTCGCGGATGCTGTCGGCGGACAGGTCGGCCGGCGGGTCCATGGCGATCAGGCACAGCAGCTGCAACAGGTGATTCTGGATCATGTCCCGCAGTTGCCCGGCCTTGTCGAAATAACCCCAGCGGCCTTCGATCCCCACCTGCTCGGCCACGGTGATTTCCACGTGGGAGATGTAGTGCTGGTTCCACTGGGTTTCAAACAGGCTGTTGGCAAAGCGCAGGGCGATCAGGTTCTGCACCGTCTCCTTGCCCAGGTAGTGGTCGATGCGGTAGGTGCGGTTTTCCGGGAAAAACCGGGCCACGGCGTCGTTGACCTTGCGCGAGGACTCCAGGTCCGAGCCGATGGGTTTTTCCAGGACCACCCGGGTGTTTTCCGCCAGGCCGACCTTGGACAGTTTCTCGCAAATCGCGCCATACACCGCCGCCGGGGTGGCGAAGTAGGCGATCAGGCGTTGTTCGGTGCCGGCCTTGGCGGCCAGGGCCACATAGTCATCGGCCTTCATGAAATCGACATGCACATAGGCCAGGCGCGCCAGGAAGCGCTCCGCCACGGCTTCATCCAGTTCCTGGCCGACGTATTTGCGCAGTTCGTGTTCGATGTGGTCCAGGTGCTGCTGCTCGGAGCCGGCTTCGCGGGCCAGGGCCAGGATGCGCGTGTCGACGTGCAAGAGCCCGGCGCCATCGAGTTGGTAGAGGGCAGGAAATAACTTGCGCAGCGCCAGATCACCCAAGGCGCCAAACAGGGCAAAGGTGCAGGGTTCCACGGTTATCGAAGGCATGATGTTTGTTCTTTTATCAAGTTAAGCTACAAATACCTTTTTTCAAGGCATCACTCAAGGAAAAATGTAGTAATAACCACAACATTTTCCCAAAATACGCATTGCGAGTGGTGGTGTTCAACTACCCTCAGTAGGATAGGCCACCGCCAAGGGCCGCTCGCCGACCTTTTACTGGCTTTTACTTGCATCGTCGCCCGAAGGAAAGACTGAATGGACCGCGTGCGAAATCTTCTGGAACAGATCCGGAACCGCCTCGAAGAATTGAACAAGGCCGAGAAAAAAGTCGCCGAGGTCATCCTGCTCAACCCGCAGCAGGCGACCCGCTTCTCGATCGCCGCCCTCGCCCAGGCCGCCTCGGTCAGTGAACCGACGGTCAACCGTTTCTGCCGTTCGTTCGGCGTCAGCGGTTACCCTGAACTGAAATTGCAACTGGCGCAAAGCCTGGCCAGTGGCGCCGCTTATGTCAGCCGCGCCGTGGAGGCCGATGATAACCCCGAGGCCTACACGCAAAAGATTTTTGGCAGCGCCATCGCCTCCCTGGACAGCGCCTGCCAGGCCCTGGACCCGGCCCTTATCAGCAAGGCCGTGGACCTGTTGATCCAGGCGCGGCAGATCCACTTCTTTGGCCTTGGCGCCTCGGCCCCGGTGGCCATGGATGCCTTGCACAAGTTCTTCCGCTTCAACCTGTCGGTCACGGCCCATGCCGATGTGCTGATGCAGCGCATGATCGCCTCGGTGGCGCATACCGGCGAGCTGTTCGTGATCATTTCCTACACCGGCCGCACCCGCGAACTGGTGGAAGTGGCGCGCATCGCCCGGGAAAACGGCGCCTCGGTGCTGGGTGTGACCGCCGAAAACTCGCCACTGGCCAAGGTCAGCACGGTGAGCCTGAACATCCCGCTGCCGGAAGACACCGACATCTATATGCCGATGACCTCGCGGATCATTCAGTTGACGGTGCTGGATGTGCTGGCGACCGGCATGACCTTGCGCCGTGGTGTGGATTTCCAGCCGCACTTGCGCAAGATCAAGGAGAGCTTGAATGACAGCCGGTATCCGGTGGGCGATGAGTTCAACTAAAGCTGGAATCGCCCCCAGCAGGGCCGGCCCTATCGCAGGCAAGCCAGTTCCCACAAGCTGACCGAGCTCTACCTTGTGGGAGCGGGCTTGCCCGCGATGAGGCCCTGGACAACACCACTAAACCCCCGCCCGGGCCTGCAAACTCAAATACGCCCGCTCCCCCGGCGCCAGGCTGGCCCCGGCCATGGCCGACTCAACACACACAAACCCCGCCGCCTCGTTGAAGCTCACCCCCAGCAACGGCCGGCTCCCCGGGTGCCAGACCACCGTATCAGCACTGTCGCCGGTATCAATGCACAGTTCGCGCTGCCAGGCGTGGTCCTTGAGCTGCAATTCGCCCTCATGCTGGAACACGCGCTGGCAGCCGCCATCGACACGCAGTTCACCTTCCTGCTGGCAAACCTGGCGACTCAACTGGTCGTAACCCTGCGCCCCATCGAGCCCAGACAGCGCTATCTCACCCACGTTGCCAATCCGCCAGTAGGCGTGCAAAGCATGGCTCAATTGGCACGGCAGCTCATCCTGATGCTCGGTGCTCAAGCGCAGTTCGAGGGTTTCGCCCAAGTGTGCGTGCAAGTCCACCTGCCAGTCGCACAGTTGCAATTGCCAGTGCAGGCGCACGCCGTCATCGGCGGTGCTGCTGCCCAGCAGCTTCCAGTCAATCAAGCGCGCCCAACCATGGGACGGCCAGGCGTTTTCGCTGGGATGGCGGCCATACCACGGCCAGCATACGGGCACGCCGCCACGGATCGCCCCGACTTGCGGCCACCTGGCCGCGCACCACAACCAGGGTTTCTGGCCACGGGGCTGAAAATGCAGTAACTGCGCGCCCTGGCGACTGAACACCGCCTGGCACAGCGGGTGGTCGATCACCAATACGTCGCGCATCTGGAAGCGCTCCCAGGCAAACACCGGTCGCTCGCGCAGGGATTTGAAAAAGCGTTGCAGCGGTTGCTCATGCATGTGCCACGGTCCTGAATATCTTTACAGCGCAACCCAAAAAAAAGCGGATAGCCATGGCTACCCGCAAATGCGCACAGAGAGAAGGAGCTTATCGCAACAGCCTTAGAACACCGACTGAATTTTCAGGCCGGCCACCAGCGCGTTATCGACTTTATCCACGCCGCCCGGTTGCACGACGTATTGCAGGTTGGGACGCACGGTCAACCAGTTGGTGACGTGGAAGCCGTAGTTGATTTCAAAGTTGTACTCGGTTTCGCGGATCGGCGAGAACAACGCGTTGTCGTAGTCGCTCACGCCATTGGCAATGTTGCGCAGCTCGGCGTTTTTCTTCACGTCTTCGTTGACGTGCAGGCGAGCGGCACCAATGCCCACGTCATCTTTTGGACGCGCGTTGAATGGGCCTTTGTACACCAACATGATCGACTGGTAGTTATCGACGGTGTTGGTCTCTTTGTCGTGGAACGTGGCATTGGCGGCAATGTTCAGGCCACGGGAAGCGTCGCCGTTATGGGTGGTGAGTTGTTGCTGGGCAACGAACCAGTAGCCCTTCTTGCTGCTGCGGGTACGGTAGTCGGCGCCAGTGGTGGCCGCGTCATTGCCGTTGACGTCTTCACGCACATCGGGAGCATCGGCTGCGCTCTTGTAGTAGCCCACACGGTATTCGCCCGGCAGGTTATTGACCTTCGGCGACCAGACCAACTCCACCGGGATCACGGTGCCCTTGGTGCCACTGCCGCTGAGCTTGAAGCCGTTGCCGTGCTCCAGCTGCGAGGGGTTCTGGTTGTACGCGCCGATCTGCGCATACAGTTCCGGTGTGATGTGGTACTTCACGCGGATCGCGGCCTGGCTGACCGGCCAGTTGTACCAGGTGTTGACGTAGTTACCCACCTGGGAGCCACAGAACGACAGGTTCTGGAAGTCGCACGGGAAGGTGTTGAAGTCTTCGCCTTCACCGAAGTAACCGAGTTTCACATCCAGCTTGTTGTCGAACATCTGGTGCTGGATCCAGAACTGGGTCAGGCGCACCATATGGCCACGGCCGTACACTTCCTGAGACGAACTCAGGGTGCCAGCACGCGGGTCGCCGATACGGTCATTGGAAATGTTGCGGCCATTACGGCTGGTCATCTGGATCTTGGCCTGGGTGTTGTCCCAGCCCCAGAGCTTTTGCAGGTCCAGCGCAACGCCCAGACCGAACTGGTCGGCGTAACGCCCGGTCTTGTCATCGTTGTAGCCGCCACGGGCGTTGTAACCCGCTTCCCCCACGTAGTCGGCCTTGATGTCGATACCCTGCTCGATCAGCTTGGTCCGCTCGCCGCCCCAGTCGCCGGTCATCCACTTGGAATCGGCACTGAAGGCTTCGTCCGCCATCGCATTGGCAGACAAAACCAGCGCTGCCACTGCTGACAACTGGCAGATCAAGCGAGTGTTGTTGTGTTGCTTTTTCATCCCTACATCCTCGTCTTTATTGTTATTAACTGTTTTTATCTAACGCGGTTTACATCTAGTTGCGAAACACCAACATCGAATGTGGGAGCGGGCTTGTTCGCGATAGCCTCACTGCGGTGTGCCTGGTAGACCGCGTCGCCTGTATCGCGGGCAAGCCCGCTCCCACATTTTGATTTTCAGCGGCCTTTGAATTGGGTGACGTTGTCGGCGTGTTGCACTGGCACTGACGCGGCGGTGCCCAGGCGTTCGCCGGTCTTGGCGTCGAACAGCAGCACCTTGGCCGGATCGAACTGCAAGGTCAGGCTCTCGCCCACTTGCGGCGCCACGTCCGGGGCCAGGCGGCAGCAGACCTTGGTGTCATTGAGCTGGACAAACACCAGGGTGTCCGGGCCCGTGGGCTCGGTTACCTGGACTTCGGCGCGAATGCTCGGCAGGCCATTGCCCTCGGGGCTGGCCAGGACAATCTGCTCCGGGCGCAGGCCAAGGATCACGTCGCGGTCTTCCAGGCCGGCGTCGCTCATGCCCAATGGCAATTCGCAACGCGCCTGGCCGCTGTCGAGCAGGGCCAGCAGGCGGCCCTCCTGGCGTTGCAGGCGCAAGGGGATGAAGTTCATCGGCGGCGAGCCGATAAAGCTCGCCACGAACAGGTTGGCCGGATCGTTGTAGATCTCTTTCGGCGTGCCGAACTGCTGGATGATGCCGTCCTTCATCACTGCCACTTTGTCGCCCAGGGTCATGGCTTCGATCTGGTCGTGGGTCACGTAGACCGTGGTGGTTTTCAGGCGCTGGTGCATCAGTTTCATTTCGGTGCGCATCTCGACCCGCAGCTTGGCGTCGAGGTTGGACAGCGGTTCGTCGAACAAGTAGATCTTCGGCCGCCGCGCCAGCGCCCGGCCCATGGCCACGCGCTGTTGCTGGCCACCGGAGAGCTGGCCCGGCTTGCGGTTGAGCAGGTGTTCGATCTGCAACAGCTTGGCCACCCGCGCCACTTCCTCGTCGATGGCCGCCTGGCTCATCTTGCGGATTTTCAGGCCGAATTCGATGTTCTCGCGCACGCTCATGGTTGGGTACAGCGCGTAGGACTGAAACACCATGGCGATGTCCCGGTCCTTGGGGCTCATGCCGCTGACGTCCTGGTCACCGATCATGATCGCGCCGCCGCTGATGTTTTCCAGGCCGGCGATACAGTTCATCAAGGTCGATTTGCCGCAGCCCGAAGGCCCGACAAGAATCAGGAACTCGCCATCCTGGATCGACAGTTCGATGTTCTTCAGGGTGTCCGGCAGGCCGGCACCATAGGTCTTGTTCACGTTGCGAAGTTCGAGCGTAGCCATGATTACCCCTTGACCGCGCCGGCCGTGAGGCCGCGCACGAAATACTTGCCTGCGACCACATAGACCAGCAGGGTCGGCAGCCCGGCGATCATCGCCGCCGCCATATCCACGTTATATTCCTTGGCCCCGGTGCTGGTGTTGACCAGGTTGTTCAGCGCCACCGTGATGGGCTGCGAATCACCACTGGAGAACACCACGCCAAACAGGAAGTCGTTCCAGATCTGGGTGAACTGCCAGATCAGGCAGACCATGATGATCGGCGTGGACATCGGCAGGATGATCCGACGGAAGATGGTGAAGAATCCTGCACCATCCAGGCGTGCCGCCTTGACCAGCGCATCGGGAATGCTCACGTAGTAGTTACGGAAGAACAGCGTGGTGAACGCCAGGCCGTAGACCACATGCACAAACACCAGGCCGGTGGTGGTGCTGGCCAGGCCCATTTTGCCGAGGGTGAACGAGGCCGGCAGCAACACGGTCTGGAACGGCAGGAAGCAGCCGAACAGCAACAGGCCGAAGAACAACTGCGAACCGCGAAAACGCCACATCGACAGCACGTAGCCATTCAATGCGCCGATGGTGGTGGAGATCAGCACCGCCGGGATGGTGATCATGAACGAGTTCCAGAAGTACCCGTTGACCGTGGCCCAGGCCTTAACCCAGCCGATCCCGGTGATCACCGTCGGCCAGCTCAGCAGGTTGCCGGTGCTGATATCTTCCGGGGTCTTGAAGCTGGTCAGCAGCATCACCACCAGCGGCACCAGGTACAGCACCACGGCCAGGATCAGCACCCCATGGATCGCCAGGCGGCTGAAGCTGATGGCAGGTTTGGCGAGACTAGTCATGGCGCTTGGTCCTCAGCTCGGAGTACAGGTAAGGCACGATGATTGCGAGGATCGCGCCGAGCATCAGGATCGCACTGGCCGAGCCCATGCCCATCTGGCCGCGACTGAAGGTGAAGGAATACATGAACATCGCCGGCAGGTCGGACGAGTAGCCAGGGCCACCGGCCGTCATTGCCGCCACCAGGTCAAAGCTCTTGATGGCGATGTGCGCGAGGATCATCACCGCGCTGAAGAACACCGGGCGCAGGCTGGGCAGCACCACGCTCCAGTAGATGCGCGGCAGGCTCGCGCCGTCGATCTGCGCGGCCCGGATGATCGACTGATCAACCCCACGCAGGCCGGCGAGGAACATCGCCATGATAAAGCCCGAGGCTTGCCATACCGCCGCGATCACCAGGCAATACACCACGCGGTCCGGGTCGATCAGCCAGTCCAGGCGAAAGCCTTCCCAGCCCCAGTCGCGCAGCAGTTTGTCCAGGCCCATGCCGGGGTTGAGCAGCCATTTCCAGGCGGTACCGGTGACGATCATCGAGAGCGCCATCGGGTACAGGTAGATGGTGCGGATAAAGCCTTCGCGACGGATGCGCTGGTCGAGGAAAACCGCCAGCAGCACACCGATCACCAGGGTGATGCCAATAAACATGCCGCCGAACAGCGCCAGGTTTTTGCTCGCCACCCACCAGCGATCGTTATCGAACAACCGCGCGTATTGCGCCAGGCCTACCCATTTGTAGGTGGGCAGGAAGGTGGAGTTGGTGAACGACAGCACGAACGTCCACAGGATGTAGCCATAGAAGCCCACCAGGACGATGAACATGCTCGGCGCCAGCACCAGTTTGGGGAGCCAGCGCTGCAATGCATCGAACGGCGAGACCTTGCTGAACACAGCAACAGAACTCATGGGAAAATCCAGGGCAGGGAGTAAGGGGCTAACGGATAACCTTGTGGGGGCCGGCTTTAGGTGGGAGCTGGCTTACCTGCGATGGCATCACCTGGGTGTCACTGCTACACCGAGGCGCCTGCATCGCGGGCAAGCCCGCTCCCACACTGAAACCGATTCCCCCCAGGGGTTACTTGGCAGACTTGACCGCTGCGCCAAGCTTCTTGGCGGTGTCGGCCGGGTCGGCTTTCGGGTCGTTGATGAAGTTGGTCACCACATCAAAGAACGCGCCCTGTACCGCCAGCGTGGTCGCCATGTTGTGCGCCATGCTCGGCTGCAGGCCACCGGACTTGGCATCCGCGAGGAAATCCTTGGCCGCCGTCTGGGCACAGGCGTCGAAACCGTACTTGCCCATGTCGGCCAGCATGTCGTTGCGTACCGGGATCGAGCCTTTGTTGATGCTGAAGACCTTTTGGAAGTTCTCGCCCAACACCACCTTGGCGATGTCCTGCTGACCGGCCGAGGTGCCGGCATTTTTCTGCTTGAACACCGCCAGGGAGTCGATGTTGTAGGTGAAAGCCTTGTCGGTGCCCGGGAAGGCGACGCACTCGTAGTCCTTGCCGGCGACTTTCTTGGCGGCAGTCCACTCGGACTTGGCCCAGTCACCCATGATCTGCATGCCGGCCTTGCCGTTGATGACTTTGGCGGCTTCCAGGTTCCAGTCCTGGCCCTTGCCGTCGACATCCATATAGGTCGCGACCTTTTTCAGCTCGGTCAGCGCCTTGACCATCTGCGGGCCGGTCAGGGCCGCGTTGTCGAGGTCGACCAGGGCTTTTTTGTAACCGTCCACGCCCATGACCGAGAGCACCACGGCTTCAAACACCGTGCTGTCCTGCCAAGGCTGGCCACCGTGGGCGAGCGCAATGAAGCCGGCGGCCTTGAGCTTGTCACCGGCGGCATAGAATTCTTCAAGGGTCGTAGGATTTTTGCTGATGCCGGCTTTCTTGAACACTTGCGGGTTGATCCACAGCCAGTTGACGCGGTGGATGTTCACCGGCACGGCGACGTAATCACCTTCGTACTTCACCGTGTCGGAGACTTTCTTGTCGAGCAGCTCGTCCCACTTTTCAGCCTTGGCCACGTCTTTCAGGACGTCGGTGTCGAGCAGCCCGGTGGACGCCCATTCCTGGATGTCGGGGCCCTTGATCTGGGCAACGCCTGGCGGGTTGCCGGCGACCGCGCGGCTTTTCAGCACGGTCATGGCCGTGGCGCCACCGCCACCGGCGACGGCCCCGTCTTTCCAGGTGAAGCCGTCTTGCTCAACTTGGGCCTTCAGGACATCCACCGCCGCCTTCTCACCGCCCGAGGTCCACCAATGCACCACTTCAACCGTCCCTTTGGAGTCGGCGGCAAATGCACTGAGGGGAAACAACGAGGCCATGGAAATAGCGACGGCGAGGCGATTAATCGCGTTCATCTGAGTACCTTTTCTTGTTGTTATGCATGCAAGTCTGGCGCTTGCGCTGCATAGGATTCTAAACAGGGATTTTTGCCAGGCACGTAACAAAGGGATGGGTAAATGTCACCATTTGGTGACATAACAACCGGCCCCCAGCGCACTGGCCATGCTTGGCGATAACGGCAGGCCCGGCAGCAATACCGCCTGCCAGGCATGGTACAGGTCCGGCTTGCCACCCCAGATTCTGCTAGCGGGCTCGTTCTGCGGGTCGAGTTCGTGGTGCCAACTGCCCTGGACCCGATCAATGAAGCGGGTTTCGCAGAACTCCCAGAAGCGCCGGTACCAGAGTTCGTAATGCCACTCGCCGGTGCGTTTGAGCAGGGCCTGGGCGGCGGCGCTGGCTTCGGCGTGGGTCCAGTGCAGGCGCTCGCGCACCACCGGGCGGTAGTGCCAGTCCAGGGTGTAGACCAGGCCAGGCGCGCCATCCACCGACCAGCCGTATTCGCAGGCACTGGCGAACAACCCCCGGGCCGCCTCCAGCAACCACTCGGGGGTGATGAGCCCCGCCTGTTGGCGCGCGGCTTCAAGGTGCAGCACCAGGCGCGCCCATTCAAAACCGTGGCCCGGGGTGATGCCATAGGGGCGAAAGCCATCGGCCGGGTTGTCTTCGTTGTAACGGTGCACGGGCTGCCAGTAGCGGTCGAAATGCTCGATCACCATAAATTCATTGGCGCCGGCGTGCTGATGGATCACCCGTTCGACAATGCGCAGCGCCCGGCCCAGCCAGCGTGTGTCACCGGTGACATCGGCCAGGGCGAGAAAAGCCTCGGTGGCGTGCATGTTGCTGTTGGCACCGCGATAGGCTTCTTCGCCGCTCCAGTCCCGGGCGAAGGATTCAAGCATGGCACCCTCCTCCTCGCTCCAGAAATACTGGTCGATGATCTGGATGGCGTCCGCCAGCAAGGCTTGTGCCCCAGGGGCCCCCACCACCACCGCCGAACTGGCGGCCAGGGCGACAAAGGCATGCAGGTAGGCGGCCTTGCCCGTGTTGCCGTCACGCGCACCAGGGGCGGCAAACCAACCGCCATGCTCGGCGTCGCGCAGCGGGCCACTGAGGCTGGCCACACCGTGCTCGACGAGCCCGGCATACCCCGGCAGGCCTTGGGCGTGGGCCATGGCGAAGCTGTGGGTCATGCGCGCGGTGTTCATGGTTTCGGCGTGGGTATCGCTGGGCAGGTAGCCCTGGTCGTCGAGGTTGCCGAAGCCTTCAGGCAGCCGGGAGGCCTTGGCAAAGCCCAGCAGGCGCTGGCCTTCGGCGGCGAGCCAGGCATGATGGGCAGGTGCGTTCAGCCAACTGCTGGCAGGCAGTGGTTGCATGGTCATGGGGGGCCCTTTTTGTTTTAGTGGGATGACCGCAGTCTAAACAAGGGCCGGGAACGGGCAGGTAACGAAAGGGCGAGGAAATGTCACCATGTTGTGACATTTGTCGGCGCCGGTTTGCCGGCGCCGACCATCACAATGGGGTTACTGGCCCAGGGGCGCGACCCTGGCCGGCGCGCTCACTTCCCGTTGCAGGTTCTGCATCTGGGTCTGCAAGGTCGTGATGTTGCGGGTGGTCTGGATGCGGAACACGTCGAACTCTTTATTCGACGGCCCTTCGGTGGCGGTGCGGTTGTCCAGCTCGCTCTTGATCACCAGCAAGTCCTGCTCCAGGCGGGCAATGGCCGTGGCCGGATTGCCCTGCTTCTTCAAGGCGGCCACCTCCGTGCCCAGCTCCTTGACGTCGGCATTCAACTTGGCGGCTTCGGCCTGCGCGGCCTTGAGGGCCGTCAGTTCGGTGGCCAACGTTTGCACCTGGGCCTGCAACCGGGTATTGGCGGTGGTCAGGTCCGTGGTACTGGCACTCATCTGCGCCAGGCGCTTGTCCAGGTCGGTGGCCTGGCCCGCCACGCCCAATTGCTGCTTGCCCTGCTCCAGCAATTGGCTTTCCAGCTGCTTGATCTGCAGCTTCAGCGCTTCACTGCCGGTATTGACGTTGGCCTCACTGGCCACCACCTTGCCGGAAATGTCCTGCAAGCGGCCGGCGGCCTCCTCGCTGATGCGCGCAAAGCTTTCCTGGGTCGCCACCAGTTGCTGCCCCATCAGGGAGATCTGCTGGAAACTCCACCATGCCAGCCCCACGAAGGCAAACAGCAGCGCGCCGACCAGGGCCCACAACGGCCCGGTACTGGCACTCTTGACCTTGACCACCGGCGCCGGGCGCGAGCGTATGGACGTGGCCGCTGTCGGCACAAAATCATCGTCGTCGCCAACGTCGGCCCGCAGGCTCGGTACATTGTCGAAGTCGTCTTTACTGTCGTTACGCATGAATCAACCTTGAAATAGCCACATAAAAAGCCAAGCTGCGGGAGTATAAACCTCTGGCCCGTAGCCTTGGTCGACCTGCAATCGAAAAATCGCGTCCCGGTGTTACCGACGCTACTGGGCGCCCGGCGCCTGGGCTTTCCACCAATGGCAAAACTCATCGAGGGCCGTCCACAGGCTGACCTTGGGCTGGTAGTCGAGGTAGTGCCGTGCGCGGCTGATATCCAGGGTGAAGTCCTTGTTCATCACCTGCATCCCCAGGCGTGACAGCGACGGTTCCGGGCGCCCCGGCCACATCGCGCAACAGGCTTCATTGAGTGCCGCGATGCTGTAGGACAAACCGTAGGAACGGTAACGCGTGACCTGGGGCATTTCCATCTGGCGCATCACGTAGTTGACCACGTCCCACACTGGCACCGGCGTGCCGTTACTGATGTTATAGGCCTTGCCCAGCGCCGAGCCGGTGGCCAGCAGGCTGCTGAGCAGGGCCTCGTTGAGGTTGTGCACGCTGGTGAAATCGACCTTGTTCAGGCCATCGCCGACGATGGCCAGGCGCTTCTTGCGCTGCATGTTCAACAGGCGCGGGAAGATGCTCATATCCCCGGCACCGGTGACAAAGCGCGGGCGCAGGGCCAGCACTTCAAGGCCGAACTCCTGGGCGCCGAAAACTTTTTGCTCAGCCAGGTACTTGGTGGCCGCATAGGGGTGCTTGAAACGCTTGGGCACTTGCTCTTCGGTCAGCCCCAGGTGATCGCGGCCATCGAAATAGATCGACGGTGACGACAAGTGCACCAGGCGCCCGACCCGTTGCTTGAGGCAGGCTTCGACCACGTTTTCGGTGACCTGCACATTGCCCTGGTAGAAGTCCTGGTAACGCCCCCACATCCCTACGGCGCCGGCACAATGGACCACGGCTTCGACGTCGCGGCACAGGTCGCGCACCAGGTCTGGGTCATTCAAGTCACCCTGGATAAATTCAGCGCCACGCCGTACCAGGTGCTCGACGCCCTCGGCCCGCCGCCCGTTGACCCGCACGTCCAGGCCCTGCTCCAGGGCGAAACGCGCAAAGCGCCCGCCAATAAAGCCGCTTGCGCCGGTGACCAGAATTTTCATGTGTTACCCCGTGTTCTTTCATTTTTCATCGCAGTTGCGTTGACGCCGACAGTCACTCCAACGGCACCAGCCATTGGCCGGTTGCCCGTGCCAGATGCTCGGTCAGCAAACCGAGCAATTGCCCACCACTGCGCCAATGATGCCAGTACAACGGCACATCAATGGGTTTATCTGGCAATAACTCCACCAGCACGCCCCGTTGCAATTGCTCACGCACCTGCAACTCCGGCACCAACCCCCACCCCAGGCCGGCCTCGGTCAGGCGGATAAAACCTTCGGAAGACGGGCATAAATGGTGCTCGAAACCGCCGTCCACACCCAGCGACGCGAGGTAACGATGTTGCAAAAAATCATCCGGGCCAAATACCAGCGCCGGGGTCCGTGCCAGTTGATCGGCACGCACCCCGCCGGGAAAGTGCCGGGCGATAAACGCCGGGCTGGCCAGCGCCCGATAGCGCATGGCCCCCAGCAACAGGCTGCGGGCCCCGGCCACCGGGCGCTCGCTGGCGCAGACGCAGGCCGCCACTTCGCCGGCGCGCATGCGCTTGAGGCCGACGGTCTGGTCTTCAACCACCAGGTCCAGCAACAAATGTTGCTCGGCGCAAAAGTCGCCCACCGCCTGCGCCCACCACGTCGCCAGGCTGTCGGCGTTGATGGCAATCCGCAGGCGTTCAGGCATGCCCTCTTCATCCAGGGCTGGCACCTGGCTTTGCAGATCGCGCTCCAGCAGGCGCACCTGTTGCACATGGTTGAGCAGGCGCCGGCCGATTTCCGTGGGGGTCGGCGGCGTCGCGCGTACCAGTACCGGCTGGCCGATGCGCGCTTCAAGCAACTTGATGCGCTGGGAGATGGCCGATTGCGACACCCCCAGCACCTGGGCGCCGCGCTCGAAACCGGCCTGTTCCACCACCGCCGCCAGGGCAGAGAGCAATTTATAGTCGAACATCAGTTTTCCTAATGAGCGATGAGCAATATTGGTTTTTCTTATACAGCGCCAAACCGGAGAATGACCAGCATCCCGCGCCTCTCTTCTTTCAAGGATCCCCCAATGGCTGGCGAAACCGCCCTGGCAACCCTGCTGCGCAGCATGAGCCCACAGCTCAATACCGGCGACTATGTGTTCTGCACCCTGGCCGACAACCGCCTGCCCGATTGCGAGGTGATCGGCAGTTTTCGCGAACAGGAAGGGCTGACGGTGATTGTCGAGCGCCAACAGGCCGAACAGGCCGGCCTGACCTTCGAGTATGTGGCGGCGTGGATCACCTTGAATGTGCATTCGGCCCTGGAAGCGGTGGGCCTGACCGCCGCCTTCGCCAGCGCCCTGGGGCGTGCCGGGATCAGTTGCAATGTGGTCGCCGGCTACTACCACGACCACCTGTTTGTCGGCCGTAACGATGCGCAGCGTGCAATGCACGTGTTGCAACAACTGGCAGCGGGCGCGGAGTAAATCCTATGTGGCAGAGTTATGTAAACGGCCTGCTGGTGGCCCTGGGGCTGATCATGGCCATCGGTACGCAAAACGCATTTGTATTGGCACAGAGCTTGCGCCGCGAACATCACCTGCCGGTGGCGGCCCTGTGCGTGGTGTGCGATGCGCTGCTGGTGGCCGCCGGGGTGTTTGGCCTGGCGACGGTGCTGGCGCATAACCCTGTGCTGCTGGCGATTGCACGTTGGGGCGGGGCGGCGTTCCTGCTGTGGTACGGCGCCCTGGCCCTGCGCCGGGCCTGTTCGCGGCAAAGCCTGGGCCAAGGCGCAGGGCAAAAGGTCCGTTCCTTACGCGCGGTGATGCTCAGCGCCCTGGCCGTGACCCTGCTCAACCCCCACGTGTACCTGGACACCGTCTTGCTAATCGGCTCCCTGGGCGCCCAGCAAACCGAACCGGGGGCCTATGTGGCAGGCGCCGCCAGCGCTTCGTTGCTGTGGTTTTCCGCCCTGGCCCTGGGCGCGGCATGGCTGGCCCCGTGGCTGGCGCGCCCAGCCACCTGGCGCCTGCTGGACCTGCTGGTGGCGGTGATGATGTTCAGCGTGGCCTATCAACTGATCAGCGCCTGAGGATTATTCCAAAACGCTCTGGAACCTCTATTCCACACAGTTGTTGCGTGGTTTTGCCGCACCCCCGGTGCTATGATCCAGACCCTGCGCCGCAAAGAGTACAAACTCCCCGGCGCTTGTTTGGCCGCCCGTGATCGGCCTTGCGCTCACCGCAACTGACCTGATTAGGAGAATTATCATGGCTTTCGAATTGCCGCCGCTGCCGTATGCACACGATGCCCTGCAGCCGCACATTTCCAAGGAAACCTTGGAATATCACCACGACAAGCACCACAACACCTATGTCGTGAACCTGAACAACCTGGTGCCTGGCACCGAGTTCGAGGGCAAGACCCTGGAAGAGATCGTCAAGTCCTCTTCGGGTGGCATCTTCAACAACGCCGCCCAGGTCTGGAACCACACCTTCTACTGGAACTGCCTGGCGCCAAACGCCGGCGGTCAACCGACTGGCGCACTGGCTGAAGCCATCAATGCCGCGTTCGGTTCGTTCGACAAGTTCAAGGAAGAGTTCACCAAGACTTCCGTCGGTACCTTCGGTTCCGGTTGGGGCTGGCTGGTGAAAAAGGCTGACGGTTCCCTGGCCCTGGCCAGCACCATCGGCGCCGGCAACCCGCTGACCAGCGGCGACACCCCGCTGCTGACCTGCGACGTCTGGGAACACGCCTACTACATCGACTACCGCAACGTGCGTCCAAAGTATGTGGAAGCGTTCTGGAACCTGGTCAACTGGAAGTTCGTTGCCGAGCAGTTTGAAGGCAAGACCTTCACTGCGTAAGTAACCCTTGTAGTAAAAAAGAGCCCGGCGTTTGCCGGGCTCTTTTGTGCCAGATTGAAACCACCTCACCCCAACACCCGTGGAACTCACCGACAGGAATTGACCACTGAACCGGTGAGAGAAATAACTCCCTCATCTATTTTAGGAGTATGAACCATGCTTGGAATAATGGAACTCGCCAAGGGAGCCATGTCAGGGATCGGAGAGCTTGTGGGTGCCTTGGCGGGAGTGCTGGGGAAGGCAATAAAGGGCAAGTCAGGTGAAAACGAGGAGAAAGAACCCGGCAAAATAGCCGAAGATGTACACGCCAAAATCGATATGCAGATTACCTACCCGCCCCCTTAAGGCCATCGATGTGCTCTTGCGACAGGCAGAAAAGTCTACGCCTGTACGCCCGCCAGCCGTGCAAAAGGGCGGAAGATTTGATCCGCCCATCGCCTTCCAGATCTTGCCCCGCTAGCGTCCAGACGCCACGCACCGCAATGTTCCTTTGACTGCCACCACGGGATTGCCAATACTCATGGCATATTGAGGCTACCCGCATGGAACAAGGAATGACCCTTTGAAGCTGGAACTCAAAAACAGCTTGTCAGTGAAGTTGCTCCGGGTGGTGCTGCTGTCGGCACTGATAGTGGGCGTGGCACTGAGCGTGGCGCAGATCGTCTTTGATGCCTACAAGACACGCCAGGCGGTGGCCGGTGATGCCCAGCGCATCCTCGATATGTTTCGCGACCCCTCGACCCAGGCCGTCTATAGCCTGGATCGCGAAATGGGCATGCAGGTCATCGAGGGCCTGTTTCAGGATGATGCGGTACGCATGGCCTCCATTGGCCATCCCAACGAGCCGATGCTCGCCGAGAAGAGCCGGGATTTGCAGCACTCCCCCAGCCGCTGGCTGACGGACGTCATCCTGGGCCGGGAACGCACCTTCACCATCCCGCTGGTAGGGCGCGGGCCTTATAGCGAGTATTACGGCGACCTGAGCATCACCCTCGACACCGCCACCTATGGCCAGGGTTTTATCGTCAACTCGGTGATCATCTTTATCTCCGGGGTGCTGCGCGCCCTGGCCATGGGCCTGGTGTTGTACCTGGTCTATCACTGGCTGCTGACCAAGCCGCTGTCGCGGATCATCAGCCACCTGAGCTCGATCAACCCCGACCGTCCCAGCGAGCACAAGATCCCGCAACTCAAGGGCCACGAAAAAAACGAACTGGGGCTGTGGATCAACACCGCCAACCAGCTGCTGGCCTCGATCGAACGCAACACCCACCTGCGCCATGAAGCGGAAAACAGCCTGCTGCGCATGGCCCAGTACGATTTTCTCACCGGCCTGCCCAACCGCCAGAAACTGCAGGAGCAACTGGACAAGATCCTGACCGACGCCGGGCGCCGTCAACGCCGGGTCGCAGTGTTGTGCGTGGGGCTGGATGACTTCAAGAGTGTCAACGAGCAGTACACCTACCAGGCCGGCGACCAATTGCTGCTGGCCCTGGCCGACCGCCTGCGGGCCCACAGTGGCCGGCTCGGGGCCCTGGCGCGCCTGGGCGGCGACCAGTTCGCCCTGGTCCAGGCCGATATCGAGCAACCCTACGAAGCCGCCGAGCTGGCCCAAAGCATCCTCGACGACCTGGAAGCCGAGTTCGCCCTCGACCACGAACAGATCCGCCTGCGCGCCACCATCGGTATCACCTTGTTCCCCGAAGACGGCGACAGCACCGAGAAACTGCTGCAAAAGGCCGAGCAGACCATGACCCTGGCCAAGAGCCGCTCGCGCAATCGCTACCAGTTCTATATCGCCAGTGTCGACAGCGAGATGCGCCGCCGCCGCGAGCTGGAGAAAGACCTGCGCGACGCCTTGAGCCGCAACCAGTTTCACTTGGTGTACCAACCGCAGATCAGCTATCTCGATCATCGCGTGGTCGGTGTCGAGGCGCTGATCCGCTGGCAACACCCGGAACACGGCCTGGTGCCGCCCGATCTGTTTATCCCCCTGGCGGAACAAAACGGCACCATCATCCCCATTGGCGAATGGGTGCTGGACCAGGCCTGCCGGCAACTGCGCGAATGGCATGACCTGGGGTTTACCGAGCTGCGCATGGCGGTCAACCTGTCCACGGTGCAACTGCACCACGCCGAGCTGCCGCGGGTGGTCAACAACCTGCTGCAGATCTATCGCCTGCCGCCGCGCAGCCTGGAGCTGGAAGTGACCGAGACCGGCCTGATGGAAGACATCAGCACCGCCGCCCAGCACCTGTTGAGCCTGCGCCGCTCCGGCGCGCTGATTGCCATCGATGACTTCGGTACTGGCTACTCCTCCCTGAGCTATCTGAAAAGCCTGCCCCTGGACAAAATCAAGATCGACAAGAGCTTTGTCCAGGACCTGCTGGATGACGATGACGATGCCACCATCGTGCGGGCGATCATCCAACTGGGCAAAAGCCTGGGCATGCAGGTGATCGCCGAAGGCGTGGAGACGCCTGAGCAGGAGGCCTACATCATCAGCGAAGGCTGCCACGAAGGTCAGGGCTACCACTAGCAAACCCCTGCCGGCGCGCGAGCTGGCGGCCTACCTCAAGCAGGCCGAACGCAATAACGCGGCGATCCTCTAGGCCCATGCTGGCCACCCAGGGCGCGGCCTTGGGCGGCCGGGGCTGGCCTATTAAATTTTTACGGCGTTAACCCTTTACAGAAAATGCAAATCTTTCGCATTATGTTGCAGTTTTGCGCGCCGCATTGCGCCCCGATCCACTACCGAAGCAGGATGTTCGCCATGATTCGTATGCCCCTGGCCACCGCCAGTCTGCTGGCCATTGCCATTTCTCTCGCCGGCTGCGGCGAGGGTAAAGACAAGGCCGCCGCTCCCCAGGCGCCGACGCCAGCTGCCAGCACGGCCGCTCCAGCGGCTGGCGCTACCGCCGGCCAGGTTGACGAGGCGGCCGCCAAGGCGGTCGTCGCGCATTACGCAGACCTCGTGTACGCGGTGTACAGCGACGCCGAGGCCACCGCAAAAACCCTGCAGACCGCGATCGACACCTTCCTCGCCAACCCCAACGACCAGACCCTGAAGGCCGCCCGTACCGCCTGGATCGCCGCGCGCGTACCGTACCTGCAGAGCGAAGTGTTCCGCTTCGGCAACACCATCATTGACGATTGGGAAGGTCAGGTGAACGCCTGGCCACTGGACGAAGGCCTGATCGACTATGTCGACAAATCCTACGAACACGCCCTCGGCAACCCGGGCGCCACCGCCAATATCATCGCCAACACCCAGATCCAGGTCGGCGAAGACAAGATCGACGTCAAGGAAATCACCCCGGAAAAACTCGCCAGCCTCAATGAGCTGGGCGGCTCCGAGGCCAACGTCGCCACCGGCTACCACGCCATCGAATTTTTGCTGTGGGGCCAGGACCTGAACGGCACCGGCCCTGGCGCCGGCAACCGTCCAGCGTCGGACTACCTGCAGGGCGACGGCGCCACCGGCGGGCATAACGAGCGTCGCCGCACCTACCTGCGCGCCGTGACCCAACTGCTGGTCAGCGACCTTGAGGAAATGGTCGGCAACTGGAAACCCAACGTCGAAGACAACTACCGCGCCACCCTGCAAGCAGAACCAGCGACCGACGGCTTGCGCAAGATGCTGTTCGGCATGGGCAGCCTGTCCCTGGGTGAACTGGCGGGCGAGCGCATGAAGGTGTCCCTGGAAGCCAACTCGCCGGAAGACGAGCACGACTGCTTCAGCGACAACACCCACAACTCGCAGTTCTACGACGCCAAGGGCATCCGCAACGTCTACCTGGGCCAATACACCCGCACCGATGGCACCCAGCTGACCGGCGCCAGCTTGTCGTCCCTGGTGGCCAAGGTCGACCCGGCTGCCGATGAAGCCCTCAAGGCTGACCTGGCGGCTACCGAAGCGAAGATCCAGGTCATGGTCGACCACGCCAACAAGGGTGAGCACTACGACCAGTTGATCGCCGCCGGCAACACCGCCGGCAACCAGATCGTGCGCGACGCCATCGCCGCCCTGGTCAAGCAGACCGGCTCCATCGAGCAAGCGGCCGGCAAGCTGGGCATCGGCAACCTGAACCCGGACAGCGCTGATCACGAGTTCTGATCCGTATGGTTTGAATGAGGCGGCCTTCGGGTCGCCTTTTTTGTACTCACCACAAAACCCATGTGGGAGCTGGCTTGCCTGCGATGACGGTGGGTCAGCCAATGCATTTATCGTCTGATACACCGCCATCGCAGGCAAGCCAGCTCCCACACGGGTACATACCAGGCTTCAGAGATCAGCCCCCCTCCTACATAAGCCAAGTCCTACATCAGATCCGCACGCCCTTTGCAGCCCCCGGTTTACAAGCCCTGCCCCGTAGGTAGAATGGCGCCTCCGACTATCACCCGAGCGCAATACATGGCAATGCCGACCCTGCGGATCATTGGTTTCATCATCGGCATCTTCCTGATTACCCTCGCGGTCGCCATGGTCGTGCCCATGGCCACCCTGGTGTTTTACGAACGCACCAGCGACCTGCCGTCCTTTCTCTGGGCGAGCCTGATCACTTTTATTGCCGGCCTGGCCCTGGTGATTCCCGGGCGCCCAGCACAGGTGCAACTGCGCCCCCGGGACATGTACCTGCTGACCGTCAGCAGTTGGGTGGTGGTGTGTATCTTTGCCGCACTGCCGTTTCTGCTGACCCAGCACATCAGCTATACCGACTCGTTCTTTGAAAGCATGTCCGGCATCACCGCCACTGGCGCCACCGTGCTCAGTGGCCTGGACACCATGTCCCCGGGCATCCTGATGTGGCGCTCGATGCTGCACTGGCTCGGCGGCATCGGCTTTATCGGCATGGCGGTGGCGATCCTGCCGCTGCTGCGCATCGGTGGCATGCGCCTGTTCCAGACCGAATCCTCGGATCGCTCCGAGAAGGTCATGCCGCGCTCGCACATGGTGGCGCGCCTGATTGTGGCGGCCTATGTCGGCATCACCATCCTCGGCAGCCTGGGGTTCTGGTGGGCCGGCATGGGCCTGTTCGATGCGATCAACCACGCGATGTCGGCCATTTCCACCGGGGGGTTCTCCACTTCCGATGAGTCCCTGGCCCACTGGAAACAACCGGCGGTGCACTGGGTAGCCGTGGTGGTGATGATCCTCGGCAGCCTGCCGTTTGCCCTGTATGTCGCCACGATGCGCGGCAACCGCAAGGCGCTGATCAAGGACCAGCAGGTACAAGGCCTGCTCGGAATGCTGCTGGTGACCTGGATTGTGCTCGGCACCTGGTACTGGTGGACCACCAACCTGCACTGGCTGGATGCGCTGCGCCATGTGGCGCTGAACGTCACGTCCGTGGTGACCACCACCGGCTTTGCCCTGGGCGACTACAGCCTGTGGGGCAATTTCTCGCTGATGCTGTTCTTCTACCTGGGCTTTGTCGGCGGTTGCTCGGGCTCCACCGCCGGCGGGATCAAGATCTTTCGCTTCCAGGTCGCCTATATCCTGCTCAAGGCCAACTTGAACCAACTGATTCACCCCAGGGCGGTGATCAAGCAGAAATACAACGGTCATCGCCTGGACGAAGAGATCGTGCGCTCGATCCTGACGTTCTCATTCTTCTTTGCCATCACCATCTGCACCATCGCCCTGGCCCTGTCACTGCTGGGCGTGGACTGGATGACCGCCTTGACCGGCGCGGCCAGTACCGTCTCCGGCGTGGGCCCAGGGTTGGGCGAGACCATCGGCCCGGCCGGCAACTTCGCGACCCTGCCGGACGCCGCCAAGTGGATCCTGTCCCTGGGCATGCTGCTGGGCCGGCTGGAGATCATTACGGTGTTTGTGCTGTGCATTCCGGCGTTCTGGCGGCACTGACACTCGCCGACGCCTCCAGCAACCGCGCCCGGTATTCGCCGGGCGTGGCATCGAACCAGCGGCGAAAGGCGCGGAAGAAGTTGCTCGGGTCGGCAAACCCCAACAGGTAGGCAATTTCCAACAGGGTCATGCTCGGCTGCGCCAGGTACTGTTCGGCCAGTTCGCGGCGGGTGTCGTCGAGCAAGGTCTGGAAGCTGGTGCCCTCCTCCTGCAAGCGGCGCTGCAAGGTGCGCTGGGACAAGTGCAACGTCTGCGCCACCACCTCACGCTTGGGCTCGCCCTGGGGCAACAGCCGGCACAGCACCTGGCGGGCCTTGTGGGTCACCCGGCTCTCGGAGAACCTGGCCAGGTATTCCCCGGCAAACCGATCGTGCAGCAGCGCCATCGCTTCATTGGCGGTGGGCAGCGGCGCTTCCATATCGGCGCGCTCGAAGATCAGCGCGTCATACGGCGCATTGAACACCAGCGGCGCATGAAAGGCCTGCTTATAGGGTTCCAGGTCCACCGGCTGATCCCCCTGCACCAACACCTTGCGCGGCTGCAACGTGCGCCCGGTCAGCCAGCCACATAACGCCAGGGCACAGGCCAGCGAGGCCTCGGCGCTTTGCCGGGTCGGCGGCAAGTGGTCGCCGTGGACCGTGAGGATCAGGGCGTAGCCTTCGGGCAGCAGGCAAAAACTCAGGTCGGCACTTTCGGCGATGATCCGCTGGTAGCGCACCAGCCGGGCAAAGCCTTCGGCCAGGGTGCTGCTGGACATCAAGGCATACCCGGCCACATGGAACGACGCCGGGCGCACCACCTTGCCCATGTTCAGGCCGATGGCCGGATTGCCCGACACCTCCACCGCCCGCTGCCAGAGCCGGGTCATGGCGTCCTGGGGGAAACGCGCATCGGGGTCATCCAGGGCGCTGTAATCCAGGCCCAACTGTTTGAACAGGGCGCGGCAATCCAGGCCATCGAGCTCCAGCGCCTTGACTATCCCCATCGCCCAGCTTGCAGAAGTCGTTCGTTCGTTCATGGCGTTTTCTTGCACGCTGTCTATGACGGGACGGCTGAAACCGCAGCCTGGAACCCAAGGATACTAAAGTGGCGTCTATTGTCACTGGCCCTTGCCAGTGATGACTCTAGACTCAAATAAGCTCCCCGCCGAACACCCGCCGGGCACAACCACCACCAGAGGGCCAACCGCCATGGAAAATACCAGGCAATTCAATAGCTTCGCCGAGTTCTATCCGTATTACCTGAGCGAACACGGCAACAGTACCTGCCGACGGTTGCATTTTATCGGCACCAGCCTGGTGATTTTTATTCTCGCGTTCGCCATCGGCAAGGGCGCCTGGTGGCTACTGTGGGTCCTGCCAGTGGCCGGCTACAGCTTTGCCTGGGTCGGGCACTTCTTCTTTGAAAAGAACCGCCCGGCAACGTTCCAGCATCCGTTCTACAGCCTGCTGGGGGATTTCGTGATGTACCGCGACATGATTCTGGGCAAGGTGCCGTTCTGACCCCAGCGACAAGCCAGGCCGGCGTGTGACCTCTTGTCACTTGCGCCTTGCCGAGAAAGGTTCAGGCATTTGGCGAGATAAAAGTCTTTTTGTCATTTGCAGTGCTGTATCCTGCCCAGGCTTTGTGAAAAGCGCGGCACACCTGCAATTGCACAACAGACCTTGCGAGGAGCGACGACGATGCACGAGATCCCTAATCTCCCCTTCCCAAGCCTGCACGAGACCGAGCAGCCAACCCCGCAACAGGCCAGCAGCGACAAGCCAGCACCGGCACAGGCAACACCGGTCGAGAGCGATAGCGAAGACTGACCGCAACACCCAGACCGTGTGGAAAGCGTGACATTGCGCGCTTTCCACACCGCCTGAATCACGAGACACGCAACATGCCCGATACCCCCCGCAATCCCCCCGACGAAGCGTTACTCGGCACCGCCCTGCAAATGGTCGACGTGTGGAGCCGCCTCAGCCCGGAAAAACAGGCGCTGCTGCTCAAGCGCTTCGGCACCCAGGAAAATGCCCTGGCCGCGCTGGTGACCACGCGCATGCTCAACCCAGCCCCACTGTAGAGGCCGGCTCGCCAGCGATGGCGCCAGGTTTTAGGCCCTGCGCGCGCCAAAGCACCGGTATCATAAGCAGCCTATCTTTTCCTGCCGCGCCAGTGGACCTTTCCCATGCCAGATACCCAGCGCCCCATGGCGGTCACGCTGCAAGTCGTCTCCATCGTGCTGTTTACCTTTATCGGCTACCTGAATATCGGCATTCCCCTGGCCGTCTTGCCGGGCTATGTCCACAGCGACCTGGGCTTTGGCGCCGTGATCGCGGGCCTGGTGATCAGCGTGCAGTACCTGGCCACCCTGCTGAGCCGGCCCTACGCCGGGCGCATCATCGACAACCGCGGCAGCAAGCGCGCGGTGATGTACGGCCTGGCCGGTTGCGGCTTGAGCGGGGTGTTCATGCTGGCATCCGCCGCCCTGACCCACCTGCCGGCTCTGAGCCTGGCCAGCCTGCTGATTGGCCGGCTGGTGCTGGGCAGTGCCGAAAGCCTGGTGGGATCGGGCTCCATTGGCTGGGGCATCGGCCGGGTCGGCGCAGCGAATACCGCCAAGGTCATCTCCTGGAACGGTATCGCCAGCTACGGTGCCCTGGCGATTGGCGCACCGCTGGGGGTTCTGCTGGTCAGCCGGTTCGGGCTGTGGAGCATGGGTGTAAGCATTATTGCCCTGGCGGTGCTGGGCTTGCTGCTGGCCTGGCCCAAAGTCGCGGCGCCCATCGTGGTCGGCGAGCGCCTGCCCTTCATGCATGTGCTCGGCCGCGTGCTGCCCCACGGCTGTGGGCTGGCCCTGGGCTCCATCGGCTTTGGCACCATCGCCACGTTTATCACCCTGTATTACGCGACCCAGCACTGGGATAACGCGGTGCTGTGCCTGAGCCTGTTCGGCGCCAGCTTTATCGGGGCGCGCTTGCTGTTCGGCAACCTGATCAACCGCATCGGTGGGTTTCGCGTGGCGATTGCCTGCCTGTCGGTGGAAACCCTTGGCCTGTTGCTGTTGTGGCTGGCGCCAAGTGCCGAGCTGGCCCTGGCGGGCGCGGCCTTGAGCGGCTTCGGGTTTTCTCTGGTGTTTCCGGCGCTGGGGGTTGAAGCGGTCAACCTGGTGCCCGCCTCCAGCCGTGGCGCGGCGGTGGGGGCCTATTCGTTGTTTATCGACTTGTCATTGGGGATCACCGGGCCATTGGCCGGGGCGATTGCGGCGGGTTTCGGCTTTGCCTCGATCTTTCTGTTTGCCGCGCTGGCGGCCTGCGCCGGGCTGCTGCTGAGCCTGTACCTGTACCGCCAGGCGCCCAAGTACCGCGACGAACGTAACGCCGGCTAGAAATCCACCTTGCCGCGCCCGGCCTTGATGCTGCCGCGCTTGGTCTTGGATTCCAGGCGCCGCTTTTTCGAGCCCAGGGTGGGTTTGGTGGGGCGGCGTTTTTTCTCGACCTTGGTCGCGCTGAGGATCAACTCCACCAGGCGCTCCAGGGCATCGGCGCGGTTCTGTTCCTGGGTCCGGTATTGCTGGGCCTTGAGGATCAGCACGCCTTCGCTGGTAATGCGGCTGTCACGCAGTGCCAGCAAGCGTTCTTTGTAGAACGGCGGCAACGACGAAGCGCCGATATCAAAGCGCAAGTGCACGGCGCTGGAGACCTTGTTGACGTTCTGCCCGCCTGCGCCCTGGGCGCGGATGGCCGTCAACTCGATTTCGGCATCGGGCAGGTGCACGTTACTGGAGATCACCAACATGGAAAACGGGTCCGTGGGTTGCAGGGGCCGGCAAGCCGGCTCCTGCAGTGTGGGCTAGTTGTTCAGCGAGGATACAGCACTCACGTCGGCCAGCGCCTTGCGCTTGTTCTTGAGCACATAGCACACCCACATAAAGGCCACCCAGACCGGAATCGCGTACACCGAGACCTGGATCCCCGGAATCAGCAACATGACCCCCAGGATAAACACCACGAACGCCAGGCACACGTAATTGCCGTAGGGGTACCACAGCGCCTTGAACAACGGCACCTGGCCGGTGCGGTTCATGTGCTGGCGGAACTTGAAGTGCGAGAAGCTGATCATCGCCCAGTTGATCACCAACGTGGCCACCACCAGGGACATCAGCAGTTCCAGGGCGTGCTGCGGGATCCAGTAGTTCATCAACACCGCCACCAGGGTGACGGCCGCCGAGGCCAGGATCGAACGCACGGGCACGCCGCGCTTGTCGATCTTCGCCAAGGCCGCCGGCGCGTCGCCCTGCTCGGCCATGCCCAGCAGCATGCGGCTGTTGCAGTAGGTGCCGCTGTTGTACACCGACAGCGCCGCCGTCAGCACCACGAAGTTGAGGATATGCGCGGCGGTGTTGCTGCCCAGCATCGAGAACACCTGCACGAACGGGCTACCGCTGTAGGCATCGCCCGAGGCGTTCAAGGTCACCAGCAGGCTGTCCCATGGTGTCAGCGACAGCAACACCACCAGGGCGCCGATGTAGAAAATCAGGATGCGATAGATCACCTGATTGATCGCCTTGGGGATCACGGTGCGTGGCTGGTCCGCCTCGGCGGCGGTAAAACCGAGCATTTCCAGGCCGCCAAACGAGAACATGATGATCGCCATGGCCATCACCAGGCCGCCGACGCCATGGGGGAAGAACCCGCCGTGCTCCCACAGGTTGCTCACCGACGCCTGTGGCCCGCCGGTGCCGCTGACCAGCAGGTAGCTGCCCAGGGCGATCATGCCGACAATCGCCACCACCTTGATAATTGCAAACCAGAACTCGGCCTCGCCAAACACTTTGACGTTGGCCAGGTTGATCACATTGATCAGCACAAAAAACGCTGCCGCCGAGACCCAGGTCGGAATCTCCGGCCACCAGTAGTGCACGTACTTGCCGACGGCCGTCAGCTCCGACATACCCACCAGAATATAGAGGATCCAGCAGTTCCAGCCCGACAAAAAGCCCGCGAAACCGCCCCAGTACTTGTGGGCAAAGTGGCTGAAGGATCCGGCCACTGGCTCTTCGACGATCATTTCGCCCAATTGGCGCATGATCATAAAGGCAATGAAACCGCAGATGGCATAGCCGAGGATCATCGACGGGCCAGCTGACTTTAGCACCCCCGCCGAGCCCAGGAACAGGCCGGTACCGATCGCGCCACCGAGGGCGATCAATTGAATATGACGATTTTTCAGGCCGCGCTTCAGTTCGCCTGAATGCGAGTTGGGTCCACTCATGAAAAGGGTCTCACGCAAGGTTTGATGATGTTCACTACACGATGCTGCTTTGAAACCGGCTCAAGCAGCGCCGATCAAACCCCAGCGTAAACACCAGGAGTCCAGCGTCTTTCTAACGGTCATGCGTCACCTGTTTGTTTTTATCTGTGACGAAATCGAACCCGTCCGGCTTATGGCCAGGCGGAATTAACAAGGCAGCGAGCCTTGAAGGCCTTTTGCGTGGATACGCAAGGGGGGTCACAGTAAAACGCGGCGCATTGTACACCGCCCGATCCGTTAGGGAGGGTCGCGGGGGAGATTGTTCGCCAAGTGGAAGATTTTCCTTACAGAAAGACTCCACAGAGAGCCTGCCCTGCGTAGGCTCGACTCAATCGTAAAACAATCGTTACACCACGGAAGCCATTCCTGACACTTCACCGCACAAGCTGCAAGCAAAAAAAAGCGCCAACCCACAGGTTGGCGCTTTTTCTTACCGCTTGAAGCTTGCAACTTAAAGCTTGCCGCTGCCCTTAAGGCTTCTTACGCCCAAACCCCGGACGCTGGCCGGAACCCGCCGGTGCGCCACGGCGCTTGCCCGATGGCTCGTCCGCGACCAGTTTCAGCCCTGGGCGCTTTTTCGGCGCGGGCTTGGCTGGGCGCTTGGCACCTTCGGCTGGACGATCGGTCTGCGGAGCCCCACGGCCCGTCTCGCCACGGTTGCTGCGACCACCGGTGGGTGCCTCGCCACGACCGGCCGGACGCGGGGTGCGCGGTGCACGTTCGCCATCCTGACGGGCCGGCGCCGACGGACGACGATCGCCCTCGATCTGCGGCTGGCGGGAAATGCGACCGCCCGTGGCCGGTGCATCCAGCGCCGGGCGCAAGGTGCGGGCAACGCGTTCGGTGCGTGCCACCGGGCGCGACGATTTACGCTGCATGCGCTCCAGCTTGTCCTTGCTCTTGGCGTTCATCTGCGGCATGGCCACAGGGGTCAAGCCTACTTCAGCACTGAGGATGTCGACTTCGTACTGGCTCATTTCGCGCCAGCGGCCCATCGGCAGGTCGGAGTTGAGGAACACCGGGCCGAAACGCACGCGCTTCAGGCGGCTGACCACCAGGCCCTGGGATTCCCACAGGCGACGCACTTCACGGTTACGCCCTTCCATCACCACACAGTGGTACCAGTGGTTGAACCCTTCGCCACCGGGCGCCTGCTTGATGTCGGTGAACTTGGCCGGGCCGTCTTCCAGCACCACGCCGGCCTTGAGGCGTTCGATCATCTCGTCATCGACTTCGCCCCGTACACGCACGGCGTATTCGCGGTCCATCTCGTAGGACGGGTGCATCAGGCGGTTGGCCAGTTCACCGTCGGTGGTGAACATCAGCAAGCCAGTGGTGTTGATGTCCAGGCGGCCGATATTGATCCAACGGCCTTCTTTAGGCTTGGGCATCTTGTCGAACACGGTTGGACGGCCTTCCGGGTCGTCACGGGTGCAGATCTCGCCGTCGGGCTTGTTGTACATGATCACGCGGCGCACCGACTCGGCGGCCTCTTCACGCTTGATGACCTTGCCATCAATGGTGATCGCGTCATGCAGGTCGACGCGCTGGCCAAGGGTGGCTTCGACGCCATTGACCTTGATGCGCTTCTGGGTGATCCAGGCTTCTACGTCGCGGCGCGAGCCGACGCCGATACGGGCGAGGACTTTTTGCAGTTTCTCGCCGGCTGGGCCGATTTCCTGGCTGTCGTTCTGGTCTTGGTCTTTCATCTTAAGCACCTCCCGGTGTGTCGCTTCAGGCGTGGCCTGAAGAGTATGCAAATCTGGAGCTTGGGCGAACGCATCGCCAAAGGGTCGCGAATCATACGCGCATGGCGCGCATTGCGCATCAGAGACTAGTCGATATGTGCCGGCTCATTTGCTTTTCCGCCGACCGGTGGCCCCCAGGGCGATCAACCGTAGCTCGGCTTCGGCCAGCACTGCGCGCTTGTCGACCTTGTCGAGCTTCTTCCAGGCCCGGATCTCGCGCTTGCTGCGCCCGCAGCCTAGGCAGATATCGTCGCTGAACTTGCAGAGGCTGATGCAGGGGTCTTTGGTGGAACTCATATACATTCTCCCTGGTGCAGAAGATCCAATGTGGGAGCGGGCTTGCTCGCGATTGCGGTAGATCAGTCATATATCCAGTGGCTAACACTCCGCAATCGCGAGCAAGCCCGCTCCCACATTTGCTTCTGGGTCAGTCTTCGAATTCGCGGCGTTCGTTTTCGATGGCTTCGGCCAGTGCCCGGGCTTCGGCTTCTTCTTCGCTCAATGGGGGTTGTTCCAGGGCCGCAACGGCGGCCAGCAGCTTTTCACGGGCCGCCGCCACGCCGAGGATATCCTCCTCGGGGGCCGTTTCCACGCTTGCCTCAGGCTCCGGCTCCACGGCCCCATCACGCAGCAAATCATCAAAGTCGGTCTTGATCCCCTGCTCCATATCGTCCAGCTCCAGCAGCAAGGTATGGAAACTGGTCTCGTCCTTCGGCTCCTCCGGTTCGGCGCTGGCATCGGCCAGTTCCTGCAAGCCGGGCGGCACCGGGGCATCGTCGAAGTCGAGCACCGGTTCGGCCTCGATCTCGCGCAGCTCGGCCAGTGGCGGCAAGTCGTCGAGGTTTTTCAGGTTGAAGTGGTCGAGAAACACCTTGGTGGTAGCAAACATCGCCGGTTTGCCGGGCACGTCGCGGTAGCCGACGATGCGGATCCACTCGCGCTCCAACAGCGTCTTGACGATATGACTGTTGACCGCCACGCCGCGCACATCCTCGATTTCGCCACGGGTGATGGGCTGGCGATAGGCAATCAGCGCCATGGTCTCCAGCATCGCCCGGGAATAGCGTTGCGGGCGCTCTTCCCACAAGCGCCCGACCCACGGCGAAAATTTCTCGCGGATTTGCAGGCGGTAGCCCGAGGCCACTTCCCGCAGTTCAAAGGCCCGGCCGTCACAGGATTTGCGCAGGATTTCCAGGGCCTTCTTGAAGACCGGCGGTTCCGGGCGTTCGGCCTCTTCAAACAGTTCAAACAGGCGTTCCAGCGATTGCGGCTTGCCCGAGGCCAAGAGGAAGGCTTCCAACAAGGGCGCCAGTTCGCGGGGTTCAGTCAGATTCATCGATTCAGCTCGTTATTCGGCTCGCGCCCGCACGTGGATAGCCGCAAAAGGCTCATTCTGCACCAGCTCGACCAAGGACTCCTTGACCAGTTCGAGGACCGCCATAAAGGTCACCACCACGCCCAGCCGCCCCTCCTCGGCGGTAAACAGCTCGACAAACGGCACAAACCCACCACCCTTGAGGCGCTCCAGCACATCGCTCATGCGTTCGCGGGTGGACAAGGCTTCGCGGCTGACCTGGTGGCTTTCAAACATATCGCCACGGCGCAGCACCTCGGCCATGGACATCAGCAATTCTTCCAGACTTACATCTGGCAACAATTTTCGCGCCCGGGCCTCTGGCGCATCCAGCCTGGGCACCACCACGTCGCGCCCCACGCGGCTCAGGCCGTCGATACCTTCGGCGGCGGCCTTGAAACGCTCGTACTCCTGCAGGCGGCGGATCAGTTCGGCGCGGGGGTCATCCTCTTCCGCCTCGATCGTCTCCGAGCGTGGCAGCAGCATCCGTGACTTGATCTCTGCCAGCATCGCGGCCATCACCAGGTATTCGGCGGCCAGCTCCAGGCGCACCGACTGCATCAACTCGACATAGCCCATGTACTGGCGGGTGATTTCCGCCACCGGGATGTCGAGGATATTGATGTTCTGCTTGCGGATCAGGTACAGCAGCAAGTCCAGCGGGCCTTCAAAGGCCTCAAGGAACACTTCCAGGGCATCCGGCGGGATATACAGGTCCAGGGGCATTTCCATGACCGCCTGGCCATAGACCATGGCAAAGGGCAGCTCCTGCTGCGCGCCGGCCTGGCTGTCGACGGTTTCCACGGCCGACATTCAGGCCTCGACCCTGAACGGCGCCGGGTCGCCACAGCCCACGCGGATCACTTCAGGCTCGCCGTCGGCCAGGTTGATCACCGTGGACGCCTTGTTGCCGCCGTAGCCGCCGTCGATGATCAGGTCAACGTGCTTTTCCAGGAGTTGGCGCATTTCATAGGGATCTTCCAGCGGCTCAGTGTCGCCGGGCATGATCAGCGATACGCTCATCAGCGGCTCACCCAGCTCGGCCAGCAGCGCCAGGGCGATGGGGTGCTCCGGCACCCGCAGGCCGATCGTGCGCTTCTTGGGGTGCAGCAGCAGGCGCGGCACCTCGCGGGTGGCATTCAGAATAAAGGTGTAGGGCCCCGGCGTATGGGCCTTGAGCAGGCGGAAGGTGCCGGTATCGACCTTGGCGAACAGCCCCAGTTGCGACAAGTCGCTGCAGATCAGCGCGAAGTTGTGGTTCTTGTCCAGTTCGCGCAGGCGTCTTACGCGCTCCACGGCGTTCTTGTCGCCGATCTGGCAACCGATGGCATAGGAAGAGTCCGTGGGGTAGATCACCACCCCGCCGCCACGAATGATCTCCACCGCCTGCTTGATCAGCCGCGCTTGCGGGTTTTCCGGATGAATCTGGAAAAATTGACTCACGTTCTCTACCTGTTCAGACGGTGGCGGTAATGGGGTCATGCTTGAATCGCCCCCACAAAAGCGGCAGGTCTTCCGGGACCGGGCGGTATTCGCCGATCTCCGACCAACCGCCTGGGCCATGGAAATCACTGCCGGCACTGACCAGCAGACCAAATTCACGGGCAAGAATCGCCAGGCTGCCAACCTGTTCGGCGGGTTGATGCCCATTGACCACTTCGATGGCGTGGCCACCGGCTTGAATATAGTCGCCGATCAGCTTGCGACGCTTGCTGCGGGTAAAGTCGTAATGCCAGGGATGCGCCAGGCTGACCCAGGCCCCGGAAGCGCGCAGGGTTGCCACGGTGTCTTCCAGGGTCGGCCAGTGCAGCTTGACATCCCCCAGCTTGCCGGCGCCCAGCCATTTGCGAAAGGCTTCGGCGCGATCCTTGACGAACCCTTCGCGCACCATCCAGTCGGCAAAATGCGGACGGGCCGGCGCATTGCCGCTGTCGCCCAGCGCCTGCTGGATGGCACGAGCGCCCTCCAGGGCACCGGGCATGCCCTTGAGCGCCAGTTTGCGGCTTATTTCTTCGGACCGCAGCCAGCGGCCATCGTGCAAACTGGCAATGGCCGCCACCAACGGCGGGGCGGAGACATCAAAACCGTAGCCCAGTACATGAATGGTTGCGCCGCCCCAGGTGCAGGACAATTCGACGCCATTGACCAGGTGCATGCCCAGCGCCGTGGCGGCAAGCCGCGCCTCGTCCAGGCCTTCAAGGGTGTCGTGGTCGGTCAACGACAGGACTCGCACGCCTTTTTCAAACGCACGCGCAACCAGTACCGCGGGCGCCAGGGCGCCGTCGGAGGCCGTGCTGTGGCAGTGCAAATCAACATTCACGGGAGTGTGTAACCTCAAGTCAGCTGGCGCTTACGCTACCAAGGATGTTTGTTATTATGCCGCCACATCCAGCTTCTGGCTCTTACTGTGAAACAATTCATCGACTTCATCCCGCTGTTGCTGTTCTTCATCGTGTTCAAAACCGACCCACGGGTCCTCGAGATGGGTGGCCATGAGCTGTCGTTCGGCGGCATCTACAGTGCCACGGCGGTGCTGATCATCAGCTCCCTGGTGGTCTACGGGGCGATCTTCATCTCCCAGCGCAAGCTGGAAAAAAGCCAATGGCTGACCCTGGTCGCCTGCCTGGTCTTTGGCGGCCTGACCCTGGCCTTCCACAGCGAAACCTTCCTTAAATGGAAAGCCCCGGTGGTCAACTGGCTGTTCGCCCTGGCCTTTCTCGGCAGCCACTTCATAGGTGACCGCCTGTTGATCAAGCGCATCATGGGCCACGCCTTGAACCTGCCGGAGCCGATCTGGACCCGCCTGAACATCGCCTGGATCGGGTTTTTCCTGTTCTGCGGCGCAGCCAACCTGTTCGTGGCCTTTACCTTCCAGAACTACTGGGTCGACTTCAAGGTGTTCGGCAGCCTGGGCCTGACCGTGGTGTTCCTGGTTGCCCAGGGTATCTACCTGTCGCGCCACCTGCATGACACCGACCCCACCACGCCAAAAACCGAGGACTGACATGCTCTACGCCATCATTGCCACCGACGTCGCCAACTCCCTGGAAAAACGCCTGGCCGCGCGTCCGGCCCACGTGGAGCGCCTCAAGGGGCTGCAGGCCGAAGGCCGCATCGTGCTCGCTGGCCCGCACCCGGCAGTCGACAGCAATGATCCGGGAGAGGCCGGCTTCACCGGCAGCCTGATCGTGGCCGAGTTTGCCTCCCTGGCCGACGCCCAGGCCTGGGCCAAGGCCGACCCGTATGTGGCGGCCGGGGTGTATGCCGATGTCGTGATCAAACCCTTCAAGCAAGTCCTGCCTTGATCCGGGTGGCGCTGAACCTATTGGGTTCGGCGTACTCCTAATCGCTCATTATTCTCGGTAACCTGCCGACAACGTTCTGAATATTCGTGTGGAATCAGGAGTTCCGATGCGCTTACGTCAGTTGTGTCTGTTGGCAGTGTTAATGATCGGGGCTACGGCCCAGGCTGAAGAAACCTCGAACACCGGCAGTTCAACGCCCCTGTCCTTGAGTGCCGGCAGCCAGATCACCGAGTTGCAGCAACGCTTGAAAGAAAGCGAACGCCTGCGCGAAGAACTGGGCAAACAATTGCAAACTGCCGATGCCGCCCGCGAGAGTGCGCAACTGAGCCGGCTGCGCCAGGACAATCAGCGCCTGGCCCAGCAACTCAAGGACGCGCAAGGTAGCGCCCTGCCACGCTGGCTGACCGACCAGCAGCAATGGTTCGTGATTGGTGCGGGAGTTGCGTTGGTTTCCCTGCTGTGCGGTATCTTCGCCAGTGGTGGACATCGACGCCGTCGACAATGGCTAAATTGAGTGAGTCATGAGCGAGCTGTTACTGATAGATGATGACCAGGAGCTCTGTGAGCTGCTGACCAGTTGGTTGAACCAGGAAGGTTTCCAGGTGCGCGCTTGCCATGACGGCGTGAGCGCGCGCAAGGTCCTGGCCGAATCCGCTCCGGCGGCCGTGGTGCTGGACGTGATGCTGCCCGATGGCAGCGGCCTGGAGTTGCTCAAGCAATTGCGCGCCGACCACCCGGAACTGCCGGTACTGATGCTCTCGGCCCGGGGCGAGCCCCTGGACCGGATCCTTGGCCTGGAACTGGGCGCCGATGACTACCTGGCCAAGCCCTGCGACCCCCGCGAACTGACTGCCCGCCTGCGGGCGGTGTTGCGCCGCAGCCACCCGACGGCCGTGTCGACCCAGCTCGAACTGGGCGACCTGTGCTTCAGCCCGGTGCGTGGCGTCGTGATCATCGACCATCAGGAACTGACCCTCACCCTGTCCGAAAGCCGCCTGCTGGAAGCCTTGCTGCGCCAGCCGGGCGAGCCCCTGGACAAGCAGGAACTGGCGCAGATCGCCCTGGGGCGCAAGCTGACCTTGTATGACCGCAGCCTGGACATGCACGTCAGCAACCTGCGCAAGAAAATCGGCCCCCATGCCGATGGCCGCCCGCGGATCGTGGCCCTGCGCAGCCGCGGCTACTACTATAGCCTCTGACATCTCCTGTAGGAGCCGGCAAGCCGGCGCCTACAGGTTTTGTAAGCCCCCGCCCAATCTGTCTTTACTCAAGCTTTACCCTCCCCTGACCGCCGCTGACCTTGATCTTTGTAATCTACTCACATCCGGACTCACCGGAACCGAGACAAGGAGAAACACCATGCGCAAGACCCTTATCGCTCTGATGTTCGCCGCTGCCCTGCCTACCGTCGCCATGGCCATGCCAGAAGGCCAAGGCCCGATGGGCGGCCCGCAAGGCCACATGATGGGTGGCCCGGACCACGGCGGTGAACACGGCATGCGCGGCAAAGGCGGCCCCTTCAGCCAACTGGACCTGACCCGCGAACAGCGCCAGCAGATCGGCAAGCTGATGGGCGAACAACGGGAAGGCCGCCAGCAACTGGTCAAGAAGTACCTGGATAAACTCCCGGCCGCTGAGCAAAAAGCCATGAACGACGAAATGGCCGCCGCCAAGCAGAAAACCCAAGCCGATATCCGCGCCCTGCTCAAGCCCGAGCAGCAGAAGAAGTTCGACGACATGGCGAAGAAACGCGCCGAGCGCCAAGCCGAGTGGCAGCAGTTCCAGGCCTGGAAAGCGCAACAACCGCAAAAAGCGCAATAATGCGCTAGCGACCTCCCAGCCCAGCGGCCCGTGCCGCTGGGCTTTTCCTGTTTGAGGGTTTCCTGTGCGTTCACTCTTCTGGCGCATCCTTGCCAGTTTCTGGCTGGCCATCGCCCTGGTTGCCGGGCTGTCGATCCTGCTTGGGCATATGCTCAACCAGGACGCCTGGATTCTCAGCCGCCATCCCGGCCTCAAGAACCTGGCCGAAGAATGGACCCAGCGCTATGAAACCCAGGGCGAGGACGCCGCCCAGGATTTGTTGCAACAGCGCAAACGCCAGTACCACGTCGATGTGCAGGTGCTCAATGAGAGTGGCGACCCGATGGTACGTGGCACCTTCCCGCGCCGCGCCGCCGCCTTTGAAGCCCGCCAGCATGAGAGCCATGAGGGCCGGCTGCCGTGGCGCCGCCTGACGGCCGAGTACACCAGTGAGAAAACCGGCGATACCTACCTGCTGATCTACCGCATCGCCCTGCCGGAGTTGGACGCCTGGCATCGCAGCAGCCTGCTCTGGCCGCTGAGCGCCCTGGCGATTGCCCTGGTGGTGCTGACCCTGTTCAGCCTGCTGGTGACCCTGTCCATCACCCGTCCCCTCAGCCGTCTGCGCGGTGCGGTCCACGACCTGGGCCAGGCCACATACCAGCAAAACAGCCTGGCGCGCCTGGCCAACCGGCGTGATGAGTTCGGCGTGCTGGCCACCGACTTCAATCGCATGGGCGCACGCCTGCAAAGCCTGATCGGCAGCCAGCGGCAACTGCTCAGGGATGTGTCCCACGAACTGCGCTCGCCCCTGGCGCGCCTGCGGATCGCCCTGGCCCTGGCGGAACGGGCCACGCCCCAGGCACGAGAAAAACTCTGGCCGCGCCTGACCCTCGAATGTGATCGCCTCGAAGCCCTGATCAGCGAGATCCTGGTACTGGCGCGGGTCGACGCCGACAACGCCAGCGCCGAAGACATCGACCTCAACCCCCTGCTCAAGACCCTGCAAAAAGACGCCCAACTCAGCGCCCCGGACCAGCACGTGCAGTTGCACACCGACCCTGTGCTCAAGCTCAAGGGCTGGCCACATATGGTCGAACGGGCGGTGGACAACCTGCTGCGCAATGCGCTGCGCTTCAACCCACCCGCCCAGCCCATTGAAATGCACGCCCAGCGCGACGGCGAGCGCATCGTCATCAGCGTGCGCGACCATGGCCCGGGCGTCGACGCCGAGCACCTGCAGTCATTGGGCGAGCCGTTTTACCGCGCCCCCGGGCAAACCGCACAGGGTCACGGCCTGGGCCTGGCCATCGCCCGCCGGGCCGCCGAACGGCACGGCGGCAGCCTGACCCTGGCCAATCATCCCGAAGGCGGATTTATCGCCACCCTGGACTTGCCCTTGCAGCCGGGGATTGCAGCACACCCCTGAAGATCTTCTATGATGGCCCTTCTCTTATGGAGGGCCTTTGATGACTGATCTGCTCACCTCGATCCAGCGTGCACTCGATCTGCCGCCCACGCCGCTGGCGTGCACTGAAGCCGGCGCCCTGCCGTCAACCTTCGCCGTCACTGAGCTGGCCTGCGCCAGCCTGGGGGCTGCAGCTCAGGCCCTGGCCCGCCTGCTGGCACAACAGACCGGGCGCCTGCCCCTGGTCAGCGTTGACCGGCGCCTGGCCTCATTCTGGTTCTCCAGCTCCCTGCGCCCACAGGGCTGGAGCGTGCCGCCGTTGTGGGACCCGATTGCCGGCGACTATGCCTGCGCCGACGGCTGGATCCGCCTGCACACCAATGCCCCCCACCATCGCGCTGCCGCCGAACGGGTGCTGGGGCCGGTCGCGGACCGGGCGGCGATGACGCTCAAGGTCGCCCCGTGGAGCGCTGCCGAACTGGAGCAGGCGATTATCGATGAGGCTGGCTGCGCCGCGCAGATGCGCACCTGGCAGGAGTGGCAGGCCCATCCGCAAGGGTTGGCGGTCAATCAGGAACCGTTGGTTGCGCGCGAGCGCTTCGACACAGCCGGCAACACCCGCTGGCTCGGCAACGTGGCGCGCCCGCTGGCGGGGGTCAAGGTCCTGGACCTGACCCGCGTCCTGGCCGGCCCCGTGGCCAGTCGTTTTCTCGCGGGGCTTGGCGCCGACGTCTTGCGCATCGATGCCCCCGCCTGGAACGAACCTGGGGTCGTACCGGAAATGACCCTGGGCAAGCGCTGCGCACGCCTTGACCTTAAAACCGCCAACGGCCGGCAATTATTCGAAAATTTACTCAAGGATGCCGACATTCTGTTTCACGGTTATCGGGCAGATGCCTTGGAGCAACTGGGTTACAACGCCACTGCACGCCAGCAACTGGCCCCCGGCCTGATCGACGTCAGCCTCAACGCCTACGGCTGGAGCGGCCCGTGGCGCAATCGCCGGGGCTTCGACAGCCTGGTGCAGATGAGCAGCGGCATCGCCCACGCCGGCATGCAGTGCAAGCAGGCAGATAAACCCGTGCCGCTGCCGGTGCAGGCCCTGGACCACGCCACCGGCTACCTGATGGCGGCCAGTGCGATACAGGCCTTGGCCGAGCGCTTAAGCAGCGGGCACGGCGGTTCGGCACGCCTGTCACTGGCGCGTACGGCGAAGCTGTTGGTCGAGGCGGGACAAGGCGTGAAGCAGCCCGCCTTGCGTGAGGAAGAGCCCGGTGATCAGGGGCTGCTGGTGGAGCAGACGGCCTGGGGGCCGGCGCATCGGCTGCTGGCGCCGGTCACTGTTACCGGGACCCCGTTGCAGTGGGATTTGCCGGCGGGGGAATTGGGGGCGCATCGGGCACAGTGGTGACCTTGAAAGGGTCATCGCGGCGATGCGGCGACCCGACAAGCCCGCTCCCACAGTTGACCGTGTACAACTTATGTGGGAGCGGGCTTGCCCGCGATAAGGCCCGCCCAGGCACAACAATTTCACAAGGTCAGCACACCACTGTACAACCCATACGCCGCCAGGCTGGCGCCAGCGATCACGCAGCTGAAAATGCCCTTTTCCAACAAGGTAAACAGCGGCTGGCCCTGTTCGCGCTTGGCCTGGGCAAACAGGATCACCCCCGGGGCATACAGCAGCGCCGACAGCAGCAGGTATTTCAAGCCTCCGGCATACAACAGCCACACCGCATAGCCAAGGGCAATCACCCCCACCAGCAGGTCCTTGAGCCGCTGGCCATGGGCCCCCTCGTAGGTTTCCCCCCTCCCGCACAGCAGCACGGCATAGGCCGCCGACCATAAATACGGCACCAGGATCATCGACGACGCCAGGTAGATCAGCGTGGTGTAGGTGCTGGCCGAAAACAGGGTGATCACGAGGAACAGCTGGATCATCACATTGGTCAGCCACAGCGCATTGACCGGCACACGGTTGGCGTTTTCCTTTTTCAGGAAGGCCGGCATGGTCTTGTCATGGGCGGTGGCGTAGAGAATCTCGGCGCACAGCAAGGCCCATGACAGCAACGCGCCCAGCAGCGACACCGCCAGGCCGATGCTGATCAACATCGCGCCCCAGGGGCCGACAATATGTTCCAGCACGCCCGCCAGGGACGGGTTCTGCAAGTTGGCCAGGTCAGGCTGGCTCATGATCCCCAGAGACAGTACGTTGACCAGCACCAGCAGGGCCAAGACCCCGACAAACCCGATCACCGTGGCACGGCCCACGTCTGAGCGTTTTTCCGCGCGCGCCGAGTACACGCTGGCGCCTTCGATGCCGATAAACACAAACACGGTGACCAGCATCATGTTGCGCACCTGGTCCATCACCCCACCGAATTGCGGGTTACCCAGGCCCCAGATATCCCGGGTGAAAATGTCTGCCTTGAACGCCACGGCGGCGATCACGATAAACATCAGCAGCGGCACGATCTTGGCCACGGTGGTGACCTGGTTGATAAACGCGGCCTCCTTGATCCCGCGCATCACCAGAAAATGCACGGCCCACAGCAGCAGCGACGCGCAGCCGATCGCCACCGGCGTGTTGCCTTGGCCGAATACCGGAAAAAAATAACCCAGGGTGCTGAACAGCAATACGAAATAGCCGACGTTGCCCATCCAGGCACTGATCCAGTAGCCCCAGGCCGACGAGAAACCCATGTAGTCGCCAAACCCGGCCTTGGCGTAGGCATACACCCCCGAATCCAGGTTGGGCTTGCGGTTGGCCAGGGTCTGGAACACAAACGCCAGGGTCAACATGCCTATGGCGGTGATGCCCCAACCGATCAGGATCGCCCCCACCTCGGCCCGCGCCGCCATGTTCTGCGGCAACGAGAAGATCCCGCCGCCAATCATCGAGCCCACTACCAATGCCACGAGGGCGCTGAGGCGCAGCTTTTGTGCCGGTTGCGACATAGGAACTCCTGTTGATCAAACAGTCGTCAAGCTAACAACTGCACACACGGCTAATTTATCGAAAACAGGCAACGTTTATTAGCTATAGCGAATAAAACTGCTCGCCTCATAACTTAATGACATTTCTGTTAGGCGAGTTTAGGCAAATTTAGAATTTAAATACCACTTGTGTTTATCCATGAGAGGTATTCGGCAAAGCCTTTTGAAAAAGTTTGCACATCCGCGAAAACGGGCTAGCTTCAAACATCCACGCCTTGCGTCTATAGGCTGAACCCAAACGGGCCAAAGCTCTGGGACATGCTTATCCGGGCGATTATACGCCTGTGGCATTTATTCATAAGTCTTTAATTCACAATGGAATGTGCCAATGAAGTGATCTGAGTCAGTTGTTTGAATAGCGCACAGTTTTATTCTGTGATCTCTCTTCTCCTGCATTGGAGTCACGCAATGTCTGAATCTCCCGGAAAACTTCGATTAGGCGCCCTTGTTGCTCTTGTTGTGGGCTCAATGATTGGCGGCGGGATCTTCTCGTTGCCGCAAAACATGGCCGCCAGCGCCGATGTCGGTGCGGTACTGATTGGTTGGGTCATCACGGCCGTCGGTATGTTGACCCTGGCGTTTGTGTTCCAGACCCTGGCCAATCGCAAACCTGACCTGGACGGCGGTGTATATGCCTACGCCAAGGCCGGTTTTGGCGACTACATGGGCTTCTCGTCCGCCTGGGGCTACTGGATCAGCGCCTGGCTGGGCAACGTCGGCTACTTCGTGCTGCTGTTCAGCACCCTCGGTTACTTCTTCCCCATCTTCGGCGAAGGCAATACCCCGGCGGCGGTGATTGGTGCCTCGGTGCTGTTGTGGGCCGTGCATTTTTTGGTGCTGCGCGGGATCAAGGAAGCGGCGTTTATCAACCTGGTGACCACCGTCGCCAAGGTCGTGCCGCTGGTGCTGTTTGTGCTGATTGCGCTGTTCGCCTTCAAACTGGACATCTTCACCGCTGATATCTGGGGCGTGAAAAACCCCGACTTGGGCAGTGTGATGAACCAGGTGCGCAACATGATGCTGGTCACCGTCTGGGTGTTTATCGGCATCGAAGGCGCGAGCATCTTCTCGTCCCGTGCCGAAAAACGTTCGGACGTGGGCAAGGCTACCGTCATCGGCTTTATCACCGTGCTGTTGTTCCTGATGCTGGTGAACGTGCTGTCCCTGGGCATCATGACCCAACCGGAACTGGCCAAGCTGCAGAACCCGTCGATGGCGGCCGTACTGGAGCATGTGGTCGGCCATTGGGGCGCGGTGCTGATCAGCGTCGGCCTGATCATCTCCCTGCTGGGCGCGCTGCTGTCGTGGGTGCTGCTGTGTGCAGAGATCATGTTCGCCGCCGCCAAAGACCACACCATGCCGGAGTTCCTGCGTAAGGAAAACGCCAACCATGTGCCGGTCAACGCCCTGTGGCTGACCAATGCCATGGTGCAGATCTTCCTGGTGATCACGCTGTTTTCCGCCAGTACCTACCTGTCGCTGATCTACCTCGCCACCTCGATGATCCTCGTGCCCTACCTGTGGTCGGCGGCCTACGCGCTGCTGCTGGCGGTACGCGGCGAGACCTACGAGGCGGCCCTGGCCGAACGCAAGAAAGACCTGTTTATTGGCGCCATCGCCCTGATCTACGCGGTCTGGCTGCTGTATGCCGGCGGCACCAAGTACCTGCTGCTCTCCGCCCTGCTCTACGCCCCTGGCGCGATCCTGTTCGCCAAGGCCAAGCGTGAACTGGGCAAACCGATTTTCACCAACGTCGAGAAGCTGATTTTCGCCGCAGTGGTCATTGGCGCCCTGGTGGCGGCCTATGGGCTCTACGACGGCTTCCTGACCCTGTAACACCCTTATTGTTTATGTTCACTGGAGGATCTGTAATGACCACGGAAAAAGTTAAGTACGGCGTACATTCCGAAGCCGGCAAACTGCGCAAAGTCATGGTGTGTTCCCCAGGTCTGGCCCATCAGCGGCTGACCCCCAATAATTGCGACGAGCTGTTGTTCGATGACGTGCTCTGGGTTGCCCAGGCCAAGCGGGACCATTTCGACTTCGTCACCAAGATGCGCGAGCGCGATATCGATGTGCTGGAAATGCACAACCTGCTGACCGATATTGTCGCCATCCCCGAAGCCCTGGACTGGATCCTGGAGCGCAAGATCACCGCTGATACGGTTGGCCTGGGCCTGGCCGATGAAGTCGGCTCCTGGCTGCGCAGCCTGGAGCCGCGCAAGGTCGCCGAGTTCCTGATCGGCGGCGTGTCGGCCGATGACCTGCCGAGCAGCTTCGGTGGCAAGACCATCGAGATGTTCCGCGACTTCCTCGGCCACTCAAGCTTTATCCTGCCGCCACTGCCCAACACCCAGTTCACCCGCGACACCACGTGCTGGATCTACGGTGGCGTGACGCTCAACCCGATGTACTGGCCAGCGCGACGTCAAGAAACCCTGCTGACCACCGCCATCTACAAGTTCCACCCCGAGTTCACCAACGCCGACTTCCAGATCTGGTACGGCGACCCTGACCTGCAACACGGTGCCGCCACCCTGGAAGGCGGCGACGTGATGCCGATTGGCAACGGCGTGGTGTTGATCGGGATGGGCGAGCGCTCGTCTCACCAGGCCATCGGCCAACTGGCGCGCAACCTGTTCAAGAACAAGGCGGTGGAAAAGGTGATCGTGGCCGGCCTGCCGAAGTCCCGTGCGGCGATGCACCTGGACACCGTGTTCAGCTTCTGCGACCGCGACCTGGTGACCATCTTCCCCGAAGTGGTCAACCAGATCGTCCCATTCACCCTGCGCCCTGACGAGAGCAAGCCCCACGGTATCGATATCCAACGGGAGAAAACCAACTTCCTCGACACCGTGGCCGCCGCCCTTGGCCTCAAGGCCCTGCGCGTGGTGGAAACCGGCGGCAACAGCTTCGCCGCCGAACGCGAACAGTGGGACGACGGCAACAACGTGGTCGCGGTAGAGCCTGGCGTGGTGATCGGTTACGACCGCAACACCTACACCAACACCCTGCTGCGCAAGGCCGGTGTGGAAGTCATCACCATCAGCGCCGGCGAACTGGGCCGGGGCCGTGGCGGCGGCCACTGCATGACCTGCCCGATCATCCGCGACCCTATCGACTACTAAACGACCATCTCCCCGGCGGCATCCACCCGATGCCGCACGGGCCGATTACCGAATCCAAGGAGAATCATCATGGCGTTCAACATCCACAACCGTAACCTGCTGAGCCTGGAACACCACACCCCGCGCGAACTGCGCTACCTGCTGGACCTGTCCCGCGACCTCAAGCGCGCCAAGTACACCGGCACCGAGCAGCAGCACCTCAAGGGCAACAACATCGCGCTGATCTTCGAGAAAACCTCGACCCGCACCCGATGTGCCTTTGAAGTCGCGGCCTATGACCAGGGCGCCAACGTTACCTATATCGACCCGAACTCATCGCAGATCGGCCATAAAGAAAGCATGAAAGACACCGCCCGCGTACTCGGGCGCATGTACGACGCCATTGAATACCGTGGCTTCAAGCAGGAAATCGTCGAAGAACTGGCGAAATTCGCCGGGGTCCCGGTGTTCAACGGCCTGACCGACGAGTACCACCCGACCCAGATGATCGCCGACGTGCTGACCATGCGTGAACACGCAGACAAGCCGATCCACGACATCAGCTACGCCTACCTGGGCGACGCCCGCAACAACATGGGCAACTCGCTGCTGCTGGTCGGCGCCAAGCTGGGCATGGACGTGCGCATCTGCGCGCCCAAGGCCCTGTGGCCCCACGATGATCTGGTGGGCCGCTGCAAAAAATACGCCGAAGAAAGCGGCGCCCGCATCACTCTCACCGAAGACCCGAAAGCGGCAGTCAAGGGCGTGGACTTTATCCACACCGACGTCTGGGTCTCCATGGGCGAACCAGTGGAAGCCTGGGCCGAGCGTATCGAGCAACTGCTGCCCTACCAGGTCAACAGCCAGTTGATGAAAGCCACCGGCAACCCACGCACCAAGTTCATGCACTGCCTGCCGGCGTTCCATAACAGCGATACCAAGATCGGCAAACAGATTGCCGAGCAGTATCCGCACCTGGCCAATGGCATCGAAGTGACCGACGACGTGTTCGAGTCCCCGGCCTGCATCGCCTTCGAGCAAGCGGAAAACCGCATGCACACCATCAAGGCGATCCTGGTTTCGACGCTGGCTGACCTGTAACCCAACACCGCTCCCACTGATGTAACACGGTCAATGTGGGAGCCGGGCTTGCCCGCGATGCCGTCACCTCGGTCTGCCAGACCTAGTGAGGTGATGCCATCGCAGGCAAGCCAGCTCCCACATAAAGCCCGTTCCCACATTTGGTCCGGTGTTCACAAGCAGAATTCTAGAAGGATTGCATTATGCGTATCGTCGTTGCTCTGGGCGGTAACGCCCTGCTCCGCCGTGGTGAACCCATGACTGCGGACAACCAACGCGCCAATATCCGGGTCGCCACCGAACAGATTGCCAAGATCCATCCCGGCAATGAGCTGGTGATCGCCCACGGCAATGGGCCGCAAGTCGGCCTGCTGTCATTGCAGGCCGCCGCCTACACCCAGGTTTCGCCGTACCCGCTGGACGTGCTGGGCGCGGAAACCGAAGGCATGATCGGCTATATCATCGAACAGGAACTGGGCAACCTGCTGGACTTCGAGGTGCCGTTCGCCACCCTGCTGACCCAGGTTGAAGTGGACGCCAACGACCCGGCCTTCCAGAACCCGACCAAGCCGATCGGCCCGGTCTATTCCAAGGCCGAAGCGGAAAAACTGGCCGCCGAAAAAGGCTGGGCGATTGCCCCCGATGGCGACAAATATCGCCGGGTGGTGGCCAGCCCTCGGCCCAAGCGCATCTTTGAGATCCGCCCGATCAAGTGGCTGCTGGAAAAGAGCAGCATCGTGATCTGCGCCGGCGGCGGCGGCATCCCGACCATGTACGACGAAAACGGCAAGCTCAAGGGCATCGAGGCCGTGATCGACAAAGACCTGTGTTCCTCGCTGCTGGCCCAGCAACTGGAGGCCGACCTGCTGGTGATCGCCACCGACGTCAACGCGGCCTTTATCGACTTCGGCAAGCCGACGCAAAAGGCCATCGGCCAGGCGCACCCCGACGACATGGAAAAACTCGGTTTCGCCGCCGGCTCCATGGGGCCCAAGGTCCAGGCCGCCTGCGAGTTCGCCCGCAACACTGGCAAAACCGCAGTGATCGGTTCACTCTCGGACATCGAAGCCATTGTCCAGGGCACCGCCGGCACCCGTATCAGCACGGCAAAACCTGGCATCACCTACTTATAAATACACCCCGGGCGGCTGTTTGCAGCCGCCCTTCTCCAATGCCTTGTTAAGGAGAAACGCCTATGGCCATTTTTGAACCCGGTCACTTGCATGTTGAACGCCACGCGTTGAATGCCCAGGATCACAGCTACGACCTGTGCATCGACTATGAAATCAGCCAGGATCCAAAGGAAGGCAAGGGAATGCTCTTCAAGATGCACGGTTCGGTGCAGGGCAAAGAGCTCAAGGAAGAATTCTTCCTGCCCAAGGACCAGGCCTTCGACTTTGCCCGCCATGCCATGAACATCGCGCAGAAATACGGCATGCCGAAAACCGCGGTGCTCAACGGGAGCATGCATAAACAGTACGACCTGATGTTCGAGGATGTGCGCCACCAGCTGGATGTAAAGCCGGGCGACCCGATCAAGCCTGAACACCTGGAATAACAGGTTTTTACTGACACAACAGACCCCAATGTGGGAGCGGGCTTATGTGGGAGCGGGCTTGCTCGCGATAGCGGTGTTTCAGTCAGAGTTGCATTAACTGCCCCACCGCCATCGCGAGCAAGCCCGCTCCCACATTTTGAGCTGTGTTACCTGTCAGATTTCACCTCTGCCCTGCTCCAAGGCATACTGGCCACCCTCCGCATTGCAGAATCAACATCCACCCCATGCGTATCCACGTCAGCTTCATCGACCGCGTCGGCATCACCCAGGAAGTCCTGGCCCTGCTCGGTGGGCGCAATCTCAACCTGGATGCGGTGGAGATGATCCCGCCCAACGTGTATATCGACGCGCCAACCCTGAGCGTGCAAGTGCTGGAAGAGTTGCGCGACGCGCTGTTCAGCGTGCAGGGCGTACAGGCGGTGACGGTGGTGGATATCCTTCCCGGCCAGCGCCGCCACTTGCAACTCGACGCCCTGCTGGCCGCCATGACCGACCCGGTCCTGGCCCTGGACAGTGCCGGCAAGGTGCTGCTGGCCAACCCGGCGCTGATTGCCCTGTATGGTCGCGAACCGGCGGGCGAAAGCATCGCCGAGCTGTTTGACGACCCGGCGCTGCTGGTGGCCTTGCTCGAACATGGCTTTCGCCTGCCCCTGCGCGAGATCAGTGTCAACGGCCAGACCTTGCTGCTGGACGCCACGCCGATTACCGATGCCGGTGCGCTGCTGACTTTGTACCAACCCAACCGCATCGGCGAACGGCTGTCGGCCCTGCACCATGACCATGCCGAAGGTTTCGACGCACTTTTGGGCGAGTCCCCGGCGATCCGCACCCTCAAGACCCGTGCGCAACGAGTGGCGGCCCTCGATGCCCCGCTGTTGATCCAGGGCGAGACCGGCACCGGCAAAGAGTTGGTGGCCCGCGCCTGCCATGCCATCAGCGCGCGCCACAGCTCACCGTTCCTGGCGCTGAACTGCGCGGCCCTCCCGGAAAACCTCGCCGAGAGCGAGCTGTTCGGCTACGCCCCCGGTGCCTTCACCGGTGCCCAGCGCGGCGGCAAGCCGGGGCTGATGGAGCTGGCCAACCAGGGCACGGTATTTCTCGATGAGATTGGCGAGATGTCGCCGTACTTGCAGGCCAAGCTGTTGCGTTTTCTCAATGACGGCAGCTTTCGCCGGGTCGGCGGCGACCGCGAGGTCAAGGTCAATGTGCGCATCCTCAGCGCCACCCACCGCGACCTGGAGAAAATGGTCAGCGAAGGCACCTTCCGCGAAGACCTGTTCTACCGCCTCAATGTGCTGAATGTGGAAGTGCCGCCCCTGCGCGAACGCGGCCAGGACATCCTGCTGCTGGCCCGCTACTTCATGCAGCAGGCCTGCGCGCAGATCCAGCGCCCGGTCTGCCGCCTGGCACCGGGCACCTACCCGGCGCTGCTGGGCAACCGCTGGCCGGGCAATGTGCGCCAGTTGCAGAACGTGATTTTCCGCGCCGCCGCCATTTGCGAAAGCAACCTGGTGGACATTGGCGACCTGGATATCGCCGGCACCTCGGTCGCGCGCCAGAGCGACGGCGAAGTGGCCAGCCTGGAGCAGGCGGTGGAGGACTTTGAACGCAGCCTGCTGGAAAAGCTCTACACCACCTACCCCTCGACACGTCAGTTGGCCAACCGCTTGCAAACGTCTCACACCGCTATCGCCCATCGATTGCGCAAGTACGGCATCCCCGGCAAACCCTGATCACCAGAAAACCCGGCGCCCACGCTGCATCACCGCCCCCGTCGCGCTGAAAAACAGCTGCTGGGCCATGTCGGCGCTGATCCGTGAGTAGTAGATCGCGATCACATCGCTGTCGGTCTTGTCGGCCAGGCTGCGAAAGCTCATGAAGCGTTGTTCCGGCCTTTTCAAATGGCCGGCGCTGTATTCGGCGTTGGGAGCCCCTGGCGTGCGGTAATGGAAATGGGCGTAGGCCAAGACCTTGCCCTGCGTGTCCTTGACCACATACTCCTGGAGGAAGTCATTCTCCCGCTTGAGCGCAATGCGCCCCTCTATCGGCAGGATTTGCACCTCATTCTGGCGCTTGAGGTAGGCAATCCCTTCTTCATCAGGCGCCAGGCGCTTGACCATCTCGATGCGGATCAGACGGCCATGCTCCACCAGGCGGCTGGAGGCCTGCGCCAGTTCCTTGAGCAGGGGCAGCGTGGCGTCGGACGCTTTATCTTGCCCCAGAGCCTTGCGGATCTTGTCAGCCACCGCGTCGATTTTCCCGGCGTGGCGCAATACTCGGGCCTCGACACTGGCGGGCAGGTGGGAGAGGCGTGCTTCGTTGCGGGCTTGCCCAAGGACCGTTGACTGTCGATCCAGCAGCTTGCGCCCATCCTCCTTGAGCTTTTCCAGGGGGCGCACCGGGCGCACGGGCGGCGGACTGGCCTCGGTGATCGCCTCGAACTCATCACTGCCAGGCGCCTGCCGAAAGCTCGCCACCACGCTCTGATCGACCGGGTTGATGACATCGACGATGTCCTCGTTCAATTCCGGCGTACGCGCCCGGACCTGGCCCACCAGATAGCGGTTCTTGCGGTCACGGATCAAGCGTTTGCCAGAGGCCAGCGAGGGTCCGGGTGTACGCACAACCGTGCGCTCACGCTCGCGCAGCAACGCCGCCAGGGAGCCTTGCGCCTCATGCTCCAAGGCGTTGAGCATCCGACTCAAGCGTTCGACGCTGCCCTCATAAAGCAAGTCAGAAGCCATGTCGCCATACTCGCGCAGGGACGCTTGGGTAGTGTCGTAGTCGAGCAGGATGGCGCTATACCCGTCGATGCGCTGTTGCACTGTCAGCGGGCCTGGGTCCTGCAAGTCTTTTTGTGACTGGAGCGACTGAATGGCTTCGTCGATCAGCGACCCGATACGGATGAAATCGTCATACTCCTCAGGCAACGGCGGCCTGCGTACGATCACCCCACCCAATGCCTTCACCTGCAGGGATTTCCAGTCCAGCGGCGTGCCAAGCGTAGAAGGGAGCAGTGCTTGCGCCCGTGACTCATACCCTGGCACTTGGGCCAGCCTGGCATAGTTGTTTCGCTCCAGGATGCTCAATTCGATCAGTTTTTCGTTGTAGCCAATGATCGTCTGCATGGACTGGACCAGCGTGTTGTGGGCCGCCTGGACAACGGCCACGTCTTCATGCCCCAGCTGCTCATGCAACTGGTTGCGACGCTCACTGGGAAACACCTCGGTCGAGCGTTTGGTAATCAGCATCGCCATTTGCACCCGCAGGTTTTCGACAAGATCCTCCAATTGCTGGATCTTCTCCTGCTCGAACCGCTCCACGGGTTTGTTGGCATGCTTTGCAATCAACGCATCGAGCTTGTCGAACTGCGCCCGGTTTTGTTGCTCCAGCGCAGTTAAATAACGGTCCCGCAGGCCTTGCAGGGAGGGGTCAAAGAGCTTTTCCGGGTCTGCCCCGTGGGCCTCTTCAAAACGCTCTTCGCTGGCCGCCACCTCACGCTCAGCCGCCATCAGCCGCTGCGTTGCCTCCTGATAATGACGTTCAAACATCTGGTTCTGACGCTGGATATTTGCGCGGCGACTGGCCGCCGACAGCTTGGGGTGCCCACCGCGCAATTGCAGGCCCAGGTCGACTTTCCAGACTCCATGCGCATCCTTCCCGAGCCAGGGGCCCATGTGCAGGGGGTTTCTCAAGTCCACTACCCGCCAACGCCCCTCAACCTGCTTGACCCCGTACAAGTGGCTGTCAATCAACAGGTAATCTTCCTGGCTGACGGCCCCACTGGCGTGCCGCACCATGACCCGGCCGCGTACGGGGCTGTCTGGCGAACTGATCGCCGGGGTTGCCGGCCATTGCTCGCCAGGCCCCGGCGACCAGCGCAAGCTCTCAAGCTGTGCCCGCTGCGCGGGGTCGAGGCGTAACCGTGAGTTGGCCCAGGAAAAGTCCATGCCCGTCACATCCGCCAGTGAGCGCTGCCAGGCAAACGTCGACGGCGTCTGCTGCACATGCCTGAGCGCAGGGGTTGCCAGCGAGCCGGTAAGGCGTGGTTGGGTCTCGCTCAGGCGCAAGCGCTGATCAAGGCTGACGACCGGGCTCAACAACAGGCCCGCCAGACTGCCGAGCAACTCGGCCAGGGCATTGGCCGACGCTTCCTGGCTGGCTTCGGCCGGCAGCGCCAGCACCGCGCGAAAACTGCCATACACCTGGGACAACCACCCGGCCACGGCCACCGGCCCCCGCAGCATGGGTAGCAAGGCGTTGAAAATCTGCCAGAGATTATTTTTGAACAGCGTCCAGCGCAGTGCCTCGACGGAGGTGGAGCACTGTTCGGCGGCCTGCCACAGCCCCCTGGCGTTTTCATCGAATACGGCCTCCAGAAATACCCCCGGCACGGGCTCGTCACTGAGCAATGCCGGGCTGGAAACCGCCTGCTCGCTGTATTCATCCCCCTGTAGAAAACGCTGGACATGGGGGTTTAGAAACCCGCCATTGCCAAACAAGGCCCGACTGCTTTCACTCAGGCGCTCAAGCACCAGCGCCTGTAGCTCGCTGCCCATCCGGGCGATCTCGTCAAGCAGCGCCTGGCGGCTGGAAAACTGTTGGAGCGCCGCCTCGTCCTGATCGGGCCGGTACAGGAGATGGGGCAGCTCACTGTGGTCCCTCGGGCCGATGACAAACAGGTTATCGGCCTTATGCACAACCCCACCGGCATGGGCGAGAAACGCCAGGGGCCGGGCCACGATCACATGGTTGCCGACGGTACGCTTGAGGGGGTCGCGCTGCAGCACCGCTTGCACCACCGCGACGCCTGACGGGGTCCACCCATGGCGTTGGCGCAGGCTGTTCTCCAGGGCACGCAAAGGCAGCTGGAGTGCCATTTGCTCGACAAACAATTGCCGTCGGCGCGCCGACTCGGCCGGGTCCGACAGCAACGCCTGCTTGAGCAGCGCCGGGTAATGCCGGCCCACATCGACCGTGTCGATAAGCCGCTTGAGGTATCCCGGCTGAAGCCACCTGGCCGGCAAGTGCCCCGGCGCGGCCTGATGGCTGATCTGCACATTGGCGTAGGGCGTGGCGAAAGGGTTTTCCAGCGCCCAGAGGGTCAGGGTCTTGGTGGTACGCTCCGTCCAGCCCACCGTGGCGCCTTGGGTGCGTTCAAATGTCAGCAGGCAATCATCCGGGTCGATCGGGACGGCTTGCGGGTAATCCAGGCGCATCTGACGTTGCAGCGCCTTGCGGGCATACACGTCAATCGGGTCCAGGCCGTCGAGGAACGACGCACCGCCCGTGCGTTTGTGCAAGTGCGCCAGGCGCTCAAGCCATTGGCCGTAGGTTTGCCGGTCGGCCTCGCTGGCGGCCTGCAACCATACCGGCAGCTGTTCTTCGTGGGGTTGCTGGACATAGTCGGCCTCGAACCAGACCTGGGGCGCAGTGAGTTTGCGCAGCAGGCGCTTGTAGCTGTCGACCTCGGGCAGTGCCGACCAGTCGATTTGCCTGAGTGCCCTTAACTGGCGCTCCAGCAAGGCCTGGGCCTGGGCATCGAAGACATCGCCCTGGGGCTCCCTGAGCAGCCATTTGACGAGCAGGCCGGGGATGTAGTTGCTCATGTAGCGTGGCAGCAGGTTGCCCAACTCATCCTGCGTGGTGAGCTTGAGCACGCTCATCGCAGGAACATAGACCAGGTTGACCTGTTGCTGCGCCACCTGGCGCTGCAGGACCAGCAGCGGCAGCCATTCGCCCGGTTGTCCCTCGTGGCCGGCATAGACCTGGTAAATCCGCAGCACATGCTCCCCACCCAGCACTTGGCGATCCACCTGGTAGGCCCAGAGTTCCTGTGGCCCGTCCCCCAGGCCCAGCAGCTTTTTGCCTTCTAGCGGCGTCAGCGCCGGGTTCTGCCGGGCGGTGAGCAGGCACTCGCGCAGTTGCCTGCCAACGGCGCCCCAGCGACTCAACGTCGTGTCGTCGGGAACAGGCGCGTTCCAATAAGCCACCAGCCGTGCGGTAAAGCCATCGAGCAGCTCGGGCGCCAGGGTGTTGAGCATGAACGCAATATCATGGACCGCAACCGCACCGGTGAACGGTACGAGGCCCAGGGTGAGCGAGTTGACCAACACGCAATGATGACCGGCCACGTAATTGAGCACGTCGCGGCTCATGCAGCGCTTGATCAGGGCGTCACTCAAGGTCGTGAGTTGGGTATAGCCGAGGCCATCCGCCCGAGCGGGCGGGTGCACGCCGATCCAGGTGATGTCGGCCTGCAAACCGGAAGCCGGGAACCACGCAGTGATCCACTCCTGGATCATGGACTCGGCCACCTGCGTCAACGTTGGCCGCTGGGCAAACAGGCGCCTCAGGTAGTCGCGGGATGCATCGACCTGTGAACGGCCCTGAAGTGCCCCGATTGGATTGCTCATGCCACGTGTCCTTAACATTCGATCACGGCAAAATAAGCCGTCACCTGCCACAGCGTGCGCTACATAAATCCACCTTTGCCCGTATCGAAAACGCTACAGCGGAACGTTTTCAATACACACCTGATCCCCCTTCGCTACGCAAGGCTTTGATCCAAATAGGCTTTTTTTGCACCGCCGATCCGTAGCGATTTCGCTACAGCCCCTTGCATTGCACTACCGCCCACTCTTCGCAACCTATTGATCTGTAACAACAAATTTATATTGGCCGCATTTTTGCTATGGACTTCCCCATTCCAATCCCGTCCACCAGACGATTCTGGCCCTGAGGAGTTTCCATGAGCGAATTGCGTTTTACTGAAGATCACGAATGGCTGCGTGTCGAAGCCGACGGCAGCGTCACCGTGGGTATTACCGCGTTCGCACAGAATGCGCTGGGTGATGTGGTGTTTGTGCAACTGCCAGAGTTGCAGGCCTACGACCAGGGCGCAGAAGCCTCCACCGTGGAGTCGGTCAAGGCCGCCAGCGGCGTGTACATGCCCCTGACCGGCAAAGTGCTGGAAGTCAACGACCAGCTCAGCGACAGCCCGGAGCTGGTCAACGAGGATCCGATGGGCGAAGGCTGGTTCTTCCGCTTTGAACCGGCGGATGCCGGGGCGGTAGCTAAGCTGTTGGATCAGGATGCCTACGACCGTCTGATCAAAGCCAACGCCCAAGCCTGAGGAGCGCGCCATGACTGTTAATTTGAGCACCGCCAACGAATTTGTCGCCCGCCACATCGGCCCGCGCTCGGACGACGAGCAACAGATGCTCGCGACCCTGGGCTTTGATTCCCTCGAAGCCCTGAGCGCCAGCGTGATCCCGGAAAGCATCAAGGGCTCCGCCGTGATGGGCCTGAGCGACGGCCTGAGCGAGGCTGATGCCCTGGCCTCGATCAAGGCCATCGCCGCCAAGAACCAACTGTTCAAGACCTATATCGGCCAGGGCTACTACAACTGCCATACGCCATCGCCGATCCTGCGCAACCTCCTGGAAAACCCGGCCTGGTACACCGCCTACACCCCGTACCAGCCCGAGATCTCCCAAGGCCGCCTGGAAGCGCTGCTGAACTTCCAGACCCTGATCAGCGACCTCACCGGCCTGCCGATCGCCAACGCCTCCCTGCTCGACGAGGCCACCGCCGCCGCCGAGGCCATGACGTTCTGCAAACGCCTGGGCAAGAACAAGGCCAGCAACCAGTTCTTTGCCTCCGTGCACAGCCACCCGCAGACCCTCGATGTGTTGCGCACCCGTGCCGAGCCGCTGGGCATCGAGGTGGTAGTGGGCGATGAGCACACACTGACCGACGTCAGCGCCTTCTTCGGCGCCCTGCTGCAATACCCGGCCAGCAACGGTGACGTGTTCGACTACCGCGAACTGACCGAGCGCTTCCATGCCGCCAACGTCCTGGTGGCCGTGTCCGCCGACCTACTGGCCCTGACCCTGCTGACCCCACCGGGTGAGTTCGGTGCCGACGTGGCCATCGGCAGTGCGCAGCGCTTCGGCGTGCCGCTGGGCTTCGGTGGCCCGCACGCCGCTTACTTCTCCACCAGGGACGCGTTCAAGCGCGATATGCCGGGGCGTCTGGTCGGTGTGTCCGTGGACCGTTTCGGCAAGCCGGCCCTGCGCCTGGCCATGCAGACCCGCGAGCAACATATCCGCCGCGAGAAGGCCACCAGTAACATCTGCACCGCCCAGGTACTGCTGGCCAACATCGCCAGCATGTACGCGGTGTACCACGGTCCCAAAGGCCTGGTGCAGATCGCCACGCGCATTCATCACCTGGCCGCGATCCTCGCCAAAGGCCTGGGCGCCCTGGGCTTCAAGGTTGAACAAGCCACGTTCTTCGACACCCTGACCCTGGCCACTGGCGCCCACACCGCCGCCCTGCACGACCAGGCCCGCGCCCAGCGCATCAACCTGCGCGTCGTGGACGCGGCACGCCTGGGCCTGTCGGTGGACGAAACCACCACCCAGGCCGATATCGAAAACCTGTGGCGCGTATTGGCAGGCGATAAGGCCCTGCCGGACTTCGCCGCCCTGGCCGCCAGCGTCGACAGCACCCTGCCCGCCGCGCTGCTGCGCCAGTCGCCGATCCTCAGCCACCCGGTATTCAACCGTTATCACTCGGAAACCGAGTTGATGCGCTACCTGCGCAAGCTGGCCGACAAGGACCTGGCGCTGGACCGCACCATGATCCCGCTGGGCTCGTGCACCATGAAGCTCAACGCCGCCAGTGAAATGATCCCGGTGACCTGGGCCGAGTTCGGTGCCCTGCACCCGTTCGCCCCGGCCGCACAAAGCGCCGGCTACCTGCAACTGACCCGCGAACTGGAAGCCATGCTCTGCGCGGCCACCGGCTACGACGCCATCTCCCTGCAACCGAACTCCGGCGCCCAGGGCGAGTACGCAGGCCTGCTGGCCATCCGTGCCTATCACCAGAGCCGTGGCGAAGAGCGCCGCGATATCTGCCTGATTCCGTCGTCGGCCCACGGCACCAACCCGGCCACCGCCAACATGGCCGGCATGCGCGTGGTCGTCACCGCGTGCGATGCCCGGGGCAACGTGGACATCGAAGACCTGCGCGCCAAGGCCATCGAGCACCGCGAGCACCTCGCCGCGCTGATGATCACCTACCCGTCGACCCACGGCGTGTTCGAGGAAGGCATCCGCGAAATCTGCGGGATCATCCATGACAACGGCGGCCAGGTGTATATCGACGGCGCCAACATGAACGCCATGGTCGGCCTGTGCGCCCCGGGCAAGTTCGGCGGCGATGTGTCGCACCTGAACCTGCACAAGACCTTCTGCATCCCCCACGGCGGTGGCGGCCCGGGTGTTGGCCCGATTGGCGTCAAGTCGCACCTCACACCCTTCCTGCCCGGCCACGCAGCCATGGCACGCAAGGAAGGTGCGGTGTGTGCCGCGCCGTTTGGTAGCGCGAGCATCCTGCCGATCACCTGGATGTACATCAGCATGATGGGCGGCACGGGCCTCAAGCGCGCCTCGCAGCTGGCGATCCTCAATGCCAACTACATTTCCCGGCGCCTGGAAGAGCACTACCCGGTGCTGTACACCGGCAGCAATGGCCTGGTGGCCCATGAGTGCATCCTGGACTTGCGCCCGCTCAAGGACAGCAGCGGCATCAGCGTGGATGACGTGGCCAAGCGCCTGATCGACTTTGGCTTCCACGCACCGACCATGTCGTTCCCGGTGGCGGGCACGCTGATGATCGAGCCGACCGAAAGCGAATCCAAGGTAGAACTGGACCGCTTCTGCGACGCCATGATCGCCATCCGCGAAGAGATCCGCGCGGTGGAAAACGGCACCCTGGACAAGGACGACAACCCACTGAAGAACGCCCCGCATACGGCGGCTGAAATCGTCGGTGAATGGAGCCACCCGTACAGCCGCGAGCAGGCGGTGTACCCGGTAGCCTCGTTGATCGACGGCAAGTACTGGCCGCCGGTGGGCCGGGTCGACAACGTGTTTGGCGATCGCAACCTGGTGTGTGCGTGCCCGTCGATCGAGAGCTACGCATGATCTGACTGAAGAGATGCAGTCAGTGTGGGAGCTGGCTTTGTGTGGGAGCTGGCTTGCCTGCGATAGCCTCACCTCGGAGCTACTGATAGACCGAGGTGTCTGCATCGCAGGCAAGCCAGCTCCCACACAAGCCCGGCTCCCACAGGGATCGGGTACAACCGAAAATCTGCGCTCAATAATAAGAAACCGGAGAACCACTCATGTCTTTAAGCGTGTTCGACCTGTTCAAGATTGGCATCGGCCCCTCCAGTTCCCATACCGTTGGCCCGATGCGTGCCGCTGCCCGCTTCGCCGAGGGCCTCAAGCGTGACGGCCTGCTGCACGCCACCACCTGCATCAAGGTGGAGCTCTATGGCTCACTGGGCGCCACTGGCAAAGGCCACGGCAGCGACAAGGCCGTGTTGCTGGGCCTGGAAGGCGAACACCCGGACACCGTCGACACCGAAACCGTGGCCGCGCGCCTGGCGCAGATGCGCAGCGACGCGCGCTTGAACCTGCTCGGTGAACACAGCATTGCGTTCAACGAGAAAGAACACCTGGCGATGATTCGCAAACCCCTGGCCTATCACCCCAACGGCATGATCTTTCGTGCGTTTGACGCTGCCGGCCTGCAGATTCGCAGCCGCGAGTACTACTCGGTGGGCGGTGGTTTTGTGGTGGATGAAGACGCTGCCGGCGCCGACCGGATCGTCGAAGACACCACGCCCCTGACCTTCCCGTTCAAGCACGCCAAGGATTTGCTTGGCCATTGCACCACCTATGGGCTGTCCATCAGCCAGGTGATGCTGACCAACGAAAGCGCCTGGCGCCCGGAAGCCGAGACCCGCAGCGGCCTGCTGAAAATCTGGCAGGTCATGCAGGACTGCGTGGCCGCCGGCTGTCGCAACGAAGGCATCCTGCCTGGCGGCCTGAAGGTCAAGCGGCGGGCGGCGGCGTTGCATCGCCAGCTGTGCAAGAACCCGGAATCGGCGCTGCGCGACCCGCTGTCGGTACTCGATTGGGTCAACCTGTATGCCCTGGCAGTCAATGAAGAAAACGCCAACGGCGGGCGCGTGGTCACCGCTCCCACCAACGGTGCCGCCGGGATCGTGCCGGCGGTATTGCATTACTACATGCGCTTTATCCCCGGGGCCAATGAAGACGGCGTGGTGCGTTTCCTGCTCACCGCCGCCGCCATCGGCATCCTCTACAAGGAAAATGCCTCGATCTCCGGGGCCGAGGTCGGCTGCCAGGGCGAAGTGGGCGTGGCCTGCTCCATGGCCGCCGGAGCCTTGTGCGAAGTGCTGGGCGGCACGGTCTCCCAGGTGGAGAACGCCGCCGAAATCGGCATGGAACACAACCTCGGCCTGACCTGCGACCCGATTGGCGGCCTGGTGCAGGTGCCCTGCATCGAGCGCAATGCCATGGGCTCGGTGAAGGCGATCAATGCGGTGCGCATGGCCTTGCGTGGCGATGGGCAGCACTTCGTGTCCCTCGACAAGGTGATCCGTACCATGCGCCAGACCGGCGCCGACATGAAAAGCAAATACAAGGAAACCGCCCGTGGCGGTTTGGCCGTCAACATTATCGAGTGCTGATGCTTATAAACGCGCCAGCACGTTTTTCAGGAGCTGAATATGTCCACCGAAACCCTGTTGAAAACCCCGCTGCACGCCCTGCACCTTGAACTGGGCGCACGCATGGTGCCGTTCGCCGGTTATGACATGCCGGTGCAATACCCCCTGGGCGTGATGAAAGAACACCAGCACACCCGTGAACAGGCCGGGTTGTTCGATGTGTCGCACATGGGCCAGATCCGCCTGACCGGTGCCAACGCCGCCAAGGCCCTGGAGAGCCTGGTGCCGGTGGACATCATCGACCTGCCCGTGGGCATGCAGCGCTACGCCATGTTCACCAATGACCAGGGCGGCATCCTCGATGACCTGATGGTCGCCAACCTGGGTAACGACGAGCTGTTTCTGGTGGTCAACGCCGCCTGCAAGGACCAGGACCTGGCACACCTGCGCCAGCATCTGGGCGGACAATGCCAGATCGAGCCACTGTTTGAAGAGCGCGCCCTGCTGGCCCTGCAAGGCCCGGCGGCGGTGAAGGTGCTGGCGCGCCTGGCGCCGGAAGTGACCAAGATGACCTTTATGCAGTTCGCGCCCCTGCGCCTGCTGGGGGTGGAGTGCTATGTCAGCCGCTCCGGCTATACCGGCGAAGACGGTTTTGAAATCTCGGTGCCCGCGGCCAGTGCCGAAAGCCTGGCCCGCAGCCTGCTGGCCGAAACCGAAGTGGCAGCCATTGGCCTGGGCGCCCGCGACTCCCTGCGCCTGGAAGCCGGCCTGTGCCTCTATGGCCATGATATGAACACCGAGACCACGCCGATTGAAGCCAGCCTGTTGTGGGCGATTTCCAAGGTCCGTCGCGCTGACGGTGCGCGTGCCGGTGGTTTCCCGGGCGCAGACCGGATCTTCACCCAACAGCAAACCGGTGTCAGCCGCAAACGCGTCGGCCTGCTGCCCCAGGAGCGTACCCCGGTGCGTGAAGGAGCAGAGATTGTCGACGAACACGGCAGCGTGATCGGCCGCGTGTGCAGCGGCGGCTTTGGCCCTAGCCTCGGCGGCCCGCTCGCCATGGGCTACCTCGACACGGCATTTACTGTGTTGGATAGCGAAGTCAGCGCCTTGGTACGTGGGAAAAAGGTGCCTCTTCGCGTAAGTAAAATGCCATTCGTGCCACAACGTTACTACCGTGGCTGATTGACTGTTCCTATAAGTAACGCGGTTGTGTTCATTTGCACTAATCTGTAACACGACCGCCATTAAAAAGTGCACTGACGATAGTCAATGTTATATCGATCAACCTATAACAAGTGACCCACACTATCGAATATGACAGCGTGACATTTCTGACCGAAGTGTCATAAAGGCGAGTAAATACGTGGCTTGCAGAGGGCTTGTTTTTTCCTTGTTAGTTGTCGTAGAGTTTGCCCACTGTGTTTGCATGGGTCGCTTGAAACCTGGACCTGGGCAGTAGCCAAAGTCTGCTACAACCCGTTCGACGTCTCTTACTTTCCTGCAATCCAGCCCAGTACTCTTTCAGGTGAAAGGGGCTGTCATTAATTTTTAGCGTCAAGGAAATAAGAAAATGGCTGATCGTCAGAGCGGTACCGTCAAGTGGTTTAACGACGAAAAAGGGTTTGGTTTTATCACTCCAGAAAGCGGTCCGGATCTGTTCGTCCACTTCCGCGCTATCCAGGGCAATGGTTTCAAGAGCCTGAAAGAAGGCCAGAAAGTGACTTTCGTTGCAGTGCAGGGCCAAAAAGGCATGCAGGCGGACGAAGTACTCGCGGAAGGCTGACCCTTACTGCGACAAAAAGCCTCTGGTGATGACATCAGGGGCTTTTTTATGTGCGTTTGTCCGTAAAATGGCTTTTTTCCTCCAGAGAGCCGAGCCATGTCGAAACACCTGCTAAGCCCCCAAGGCGAATTCCCCGCCGTTGGCCTGGGCCGTCGTCTGGCAGCGATGTTCTATGACTTCCTATTGTGTACCGCCCTGCTGATCGTCACCGCCCTCCTCTATAAGCTGGTGTGGATCGCCTTTGTGGGTGAAGCAAAGATGCGCACACTCTCGGAGTCCGGCGCCCTGGACGGTGATCCGTTGCTGTCGACAATTCTGTTTTTTGTGCTGTTTGGCTTCTTTGCCAAGTTCTGGACCCATTCCGGGCAGACCCTGGGCATGCAGGTATGGGGCGTGCGCGTGCAGAATGCCGACGGCTCGCGCATCAGCCTGTGGCAGGCGCTGTTGCGTTTTGTGGTGTCGATTGCATCGTGGTTATGCGCGGGGCTGGGGTTTATCTGGTCGCTGGTGGACAAGAAAAAACGCGCCTGGCATGACATCTATTCCGACACGCAGCTGGTGCGAATCCCAAAGAAAAAGAAATAGCCCCAGGCCAATGAGATCTAAATGTGGGCTTGCCCGCGATTGCGGTCTGTCAGTTAATGCATCTCTGGCTGTTCCACCGCTATCGCGGGCAAGCCCGCTCCCACACTTTTACTGCGTCAGGCATGGATCAGGCGTTGCCCGCCAGCTTCAGGCGTGCCGCCTGGGTAAAGTCCAGCATGCGCTTGAGCGGGCGCACGGCATGGGGGATCAATGAGGGTTCGACGAAGATCTCGTTGCTCCCTTCCCGCAGGCATTGCAACGTGCGCTCCAGGGTATTCATCGCCATCCACGGGCAGTGCGCGCAACTGCGGCACGCTGCGCCGTTGCCGGCGGTGGGCGCCTCGACAAACACCTTGTCCGGGCACAGTTGCTGCATTTTGTAGAAAATGCCGCGGTCAGTGGCAACGATGAATGTCTTGTTCGGCAAACGCTGCGCCGCCGCAATCAACTGGCTGGTGGAACCCACAGCGTCGGCCAACTCGATGACCGAGGTCGGCGACTCCGGGTGCACCAGGATCGCCGCGTCCGGGTACAGCGCCTTCATGTCTTCCAGCTGCTTGGACTTGAACTCTTCATGGACGATGCAGGCACCGTCCCACAGCAGCATGTCGGCACCGGTCTGGCGCTGGATATAGGTGCCCAGGTGTTTGTCCGGGCCCCAGATAATGGTTTCGCCGTTATCCATCAGGCTTTCGACGATTTCCAAGGCGCAGCTGGAAGTCACCACCCAGTCCGCACGAGCCTTGACCGCCGCCGAAGTGTTGGCATACACCACCACGGTGCGCTCCGGGTGCTGGTCGCAGAACGCCGAAAACTCGTCCACCGGGCAACCCAGGTCCAGGGAGCAGGTGGCTTCCAGGGTCGGCATCAGGATGCGTTTTTCAGGGGTGAGGATTTTCGCCGTCTCGCCCATGAAGCGCACGCCGGCGACCAGTACGGTCTTGGCCGGGTGGGCGGCGCCGAAGCGGGCCATTTCCAGGGAGTCGGAAACACAACCGCCGGTTTCTTCGGCCAGGGCCTGAATCACCGGGTCGCAGTAAAAGTGCGCCACCAGCACCGCGTCTTGAGCCTTGAGCTCGGCAGCAATGGCAGAACGTAAGCTTGCCTCTTCCTCGGCACTGAGCACCTTGGGTTGCTTGGCATCGAGGTGGGCTTGGACCAGAAGGCGTTCGGAAATTTGCGTCATGTTCGCAAGACCTGCAGGCGCAGTTGCGCGAAAGTCGAGTGTACCACCGGCTCTGGAGCCCTTCGGGCGCCGCCGGACGAAGTGATTGTGTTCATCAAGCACGGGTTAAGGTGAAGCTGCGCAAGGCTACAGAATATCGATTGGATTCAAAAGCCTAATATGGCACAGGAACATTGCCCATTTCCCTGGCCAGGTCCAGCCAGGCCCGTGCAGCCGGCGGCAGGTGAGCGTTACGCCGCCAGGTCAGGGCGATATGCCAGTCGGTCTGGGGCTCATCCAGGGCGATCAGGGCAATGCCGGCATGCAGGTGCTTGTAGGCCAGCATCCGCGGCAGGAAGGCGACGCCCAGGCCCGCGCCCACCAGGTCGACGATAAAGTCGATCTGGGCGCTGCGCACCGAAACCTTCGGCGAGACGCCCCGGCGCTCGCAGGCGGAAAGAATGATGCGATTCAGGGCAAACCCGGCCTCGAATAGTATGAAAGGCGAGTCGGACAGGTCCGAAAAATCCACACTGTTGCGCCCCGCCAATGGGTGGCTGCTGGGCAGCACGACCATCAACGGCTCGACCCGTACGTCCTGATACTCAAACTCGCCCTCCACCGGCACCAGCAGGGCGGCCACATCCACCTCCCCCGCTTGCAAGCACTCGCCCAGCTTCTTGCTGCCGTGCTCGATCAGCTCGATCTCGATCTGCGGGTAACGCTGGCGGTACACGGCAAACATTGCCGCAAACAATTCACCACTGCCCACCGGCGGCAAGCCAATGCGCAACACGCCGCGCTTGAGCCCCAGCAGGTCATTGATCTCGGCCACCAGGTCGCTGCGCTCGGCCAGCAACACCAGGGCGCGGCGGTAGGCAATCTCACCGGCGGCTGTCAGTTCGCTCTTATGACCGATACGGCTGAACAACGGCGTGCCCAACTCCTCCTCCAGCGTCTTGACCGCTTTGCTGACACTCGATTGCGTCAGCGAAACCATCTCGGCCGCTTGTGAGAAACTGCCTTGGCGCACCACTTCGACAAAGGCTCTCAGGGTTCGCAGGTTCATGACTATTCCATTTGCGACTTGAATGAAGTTGTAAAAGTTGTTTTTACCATGGAATGCCTTTGACTATCCTCCACCCACCGTTTTCTTTATTCCGGGGCCTCACTGTTCATGATCATTTCGTCCGCATCGGATTACCGCGAAGCCGCACGCCGCAAACTGCCGCGCTTCCTGTTCGACTACATTGACGGGGGCGCGTACGCCGAGCACACCCTCAAGGCCAACAGTGCGGACCTGGCAGATATCAGCCTGCGCCAGCGCGTGCTACGCAATGTCGAGAGCCTGAGCCTGGAGACCACCCTGTTCGACCAACCGCTGGCGATGCCGGTGGTCATGAGCCCGGTGGGCCTGACCGGCATGTTTGCCCGGCGCGGGGAAGTGCAGGTGGCCAACGCGGCAACCAATAAAGGCGTGCCTTTTTGCCTGTCGACCGTGTCCGTGTGCCCGATCGAGGAAGTGGCGTCCCAGACCGCACAGTCGATCTGGTTCCAACTGTATGTGTTGAAAGACCGCGGCTTCATGAAGAACGCCCTGGAGCGTGCGCAAGCCGCCGGGGTGAAAACCCTGGTGTTCACCGTCGACATGCCCACCCCCGGCGCCCGCTACCGCGATGCCCACTCCGGCATGTCCGGCCCGTACGCCGCCCAGCGGCGCATGTTGCAGGCCGTGAGCAAACCGGCCTGGGCGTTTGATGTGGGGCTGATGGGGCGCCCGCATGACCTGGGCAATATCTCCAGATACCTGGGCAAACCGACCCACCTTGAAGACTACATCGGCTGGCTGGCCACCAATTTCGACCCCTCCATCAGTTGGAAGGACCTGGAGTGGATCCGTGAATTCTGGAAGGGCCCGATGATCATCAAGGGCATCCTCGACCCACAGGACGCCAAGGATGCGGTGAGCTTTGGTGCCGACGGCATCGTGGTGTCCAACCACGGCGGCCGCCAACTCGATGGCGTGCTGTCCACCGCCAAGGCCTTGCCCGAGATCGCCCAGGCGGTTGGCAGCGACCTCACGGTACTGGTGGACTCCGGGGTGCGTTCGGGGCTGGACGTGGTACGCATGCTCGCCCTCGGCGCCCGGGGCGTATTGCTGGGACGAGCACCCGCCTACGCGCTGGCCGCCGATGGCCAACGTGGCGTGGAAAACCTGTTGGATATCTTTGCCAAGGAAATGCGCGTGGCCATGACCCTGACCGGGGTCACGTCCATTGCACAGATCGATGAGTCGATCCTGGTTCGCGGAAAGATCTGACCCCGAGCCTCAGGCTTCGCTGATCTTGCTGACACTGGTGATGTGCCCATTCCAGACCATCTCGTAATGGGCGGCCTGGACCATCGACAACACCGGCCTGGGGGTCAACAACGCCCAGCAGTGGTCGCCCTCCGAGCGTACTGACCGGTAACGAAGGCCGGGACAACCGGCCTTCTTCAACGCGCCGCCCAGGCGCTGGGCGTGGCTGTAGTCGTCTGGGTCGTAGATCGGGTCGCTTATCGGCATCGACGTCGCGTCCTTCATGGTGTCGCCGGCAAAGGTGCAGGACAGCCCGCGAAAGACAAAGCGTTCATAGTTAAGGCCGTGGACCCCGGACCAGTACTGGTTCTGGTGATGACGCACCTCGGCCAGCGCGGTCTCGACCGTGGCCGCCAGGTACAACACGCCAAAGCGCCCATCACTGAAACGCGATCCTGCCGGATTGACGTGGGTGAACGGTGCAATCGCGTAGGAACATCCCACAATCCCAAAGGGAATTTCCCTACGAGGTATCAGCTCGATTCGACCGACCTCATTGCCCAGCCGCGGGTTGGTCAGGGCCTGGATCTGATAAAGCGCCTCAAATTCATCGGCATCCGCCACATCGTCAAACAACGCAATCGGCGGGAATTTGGAATTGACCAGGCGATAGGCCTGCAACTGCCCCGCGGGCAAATCGCCCAACTGGCTCACCCTCACCATTGCGCGCCACGTAACACATCGATGTGGCGGAAGGTCTCGTACAGGGAAATCATATCGCCCTGGGCCATGATCTCCAGGGGCGAACGCCCGTTGAAAAACGCGTTGTCGTTGGCCATCGCGGCAAAGCCATACACATTCTCGGGGTTATCGAACACCATGCGCAGCGTGGCGTGGATGTTCAACACGAAGCTGATGCGCTGCATCTGGTCGGAATCCAGGCTCACGGACCACGCGACATCGCGCTGCCGGGCACGGGTGTAGGTGCTGCGCGAGATCCGCAGGATGCGGCAGGCCTGCTCGCTGCTGGCCTGCCATTTCTCCAGGATGCTCACCGCCGCCCGGAGTCCGGCGACGCATTGCTCCCGGGTGAAGGGTTGTGCTTGGAGGGCCAGGCTCATGGTTGCCACCTCAAAATAAATCCACAGATTCAAATATAGATAAAGTGAGTCTATAGAGCAAATCAGCGTACATCAGCCCTTACAACCAAAAGCCCCAGTGAAATGCTTTTTTTGATTTCAAATCGCACTTTACTGCCTGATGGGTGAGAATGGTTCCCGTCTATCTTTCCCATCTATTTGTGTATGAGCCCCCAAGAAATGGAATTCAACCCGTCTTCTTCGTCCCGCTGGCTGCTGGCCTTGTTCGGTGCAAGCCTGCTGTCACTGTCCGGCTGCCAGAGCCAAACGCCAGAGCAGGCAGCAGCCTCGGCGGCAGAACAGGCACTGGAACAACAGAAGTACGAAAAATTCACCACCACATTCCAAACGATACTGCGCAGCTATGCCCTGGCCGCCAATGAACAGGGGCTGACAGGCGTGATGAACCTGATCATGACCGTTGACGCGCAGAACCACGTGGTGGACTGCTCAGTCAAACGCGGGACCCTACTGCCCAACATGAGCCAGAACAACCTGCGCCAGGCCAAGCTGGCCCAACTGGTCACCGAACTGTGCTGGACCACCCTGTTTCCCGAGGTCTCGCCCAAGGCTTTCACCGATGCCAAGGACACCCAGGTGATTGTCGCGCCCATGGTGTTCAGCCCTATGATCGGGCTTTCGGAAGAACAGCAACGGTTGCAGAACCAGCGGGTCGACCTCTACCGGCAGATCCGTTTCTTCCGTGAACAACTGTTTATCGGGCATGACGTCCAGAGCATTGGCGTCGCCAGCTTCCACCTCATCGCCGATGCACAGGGCAAAGTGAGTGAGTGCATGGTCAACCTGAATCAGAGCCCGTACCGCTCACAGGGCTTCAAGGTCGATAGCGCATTGCAACAACGCCTCGTCACGCAGTGCAAACGGCTGGACCTGCGGCAGATGCCGGGGTTTGCCAACTACCCTCAAGGCCTGCCCCTGGGTTATGTGCAGGTGGACTACAGCCCGTGGATGAATGGACGCAGCGCTACGAAATAAACAACCAAGCCCACCTCCCCCAAGGGACAGATAGCCAATTGTCATAAATAGCCCCAAAGGTAATAATGCGAGACATTATCATTTGTGGCGATCAAGCTGATGGACGTCGGGATCAAACCTTCAACGCCAATGGATATCGAGCATCTCTACGGAAAGCACCACGGCTGGCTAAAAGGGTGGCTCTGCAACCGCGTTGGCAACAGTGCCGATGCCGCTGACCTGGCCCAGGACACCTTTATGCGCATGCTCACCCTGCGCCAGTTGCCCGTCCTGCGCGAGCCACGGCACTACCTGGTAACCATTGCCCGCGGCCTGATGATCGATAAGGCCCGCCGGCAAACCCTGGAACGGGCCTACCTGGAAGTGCTTGCCGCCCGGCCCGAGCCGCTTGAGGTTTCCCCGGAAACCTATCACTTGATCATCGAATCCCTGCTGGCCATTGATGCACTGCTCGATGGCCTCGGCGCGCGAACCCGGCAGATTTTCCTCCTGGTCCAGCTCGAAGGCCTGAGTTATGTGCAAGTCGGCAGGCAACTGGGCCTGTCAGTGACCACGATAAAAAATCACCTGGGCAAGGCGATGATGCAATGCATTCGGTTGATGGACGATTGAGCAGCCCACAGGTTGGCCCACCGTCCACGGCCCAGTTGCAGGCAGCGGTGCAGTGGTATCTGACGCTCAACGACGCCGATGTCAGCCCCGAACAACACCTGGCGTGGAAAAACTGGCTTGGCGCTGACCCCGAGCATGTCAAGGCCTGGGCCCGGATCGAAAAGCTCCAGCAACAACTCTGCGGGGTGCCCCGGGACGTCGCGTTGCCGATCTTGTCGCAGATGGGCGTCCAGCGCCGCCAGGGCCTCAAGATGCTGCTGGTGCTGGCCGCTGGCGCGACGGTGTTGGCCGGGTATCGACTCTCGCCCTACCACACCGACTTCGCCACCCGCACCGGAGAGCGGCGCCAGGTAACGCTGCCGGACGGCAGCTGCCTGGAGTTGAACACCGACACCCGAGTCGATATCGCCTATAACGCCCAGGAGCGGTTGATCCTGCTGCGCCGCGGCGAAATCCTGGTCACCACCGCAACAGACCGGTTGCCCGCTCGCCCCTTATCGGTGGAAACACCCCAGGGTCGCATACGGGCCCTGGGCACCCGTTTCGACGTGCGCCTGCTGCCAGGCTTGAGCAGCGTGCACGTACAACAACATGCCGTCGAAGTACGCCCCCGTGACACACCACAGCACATACAACGCGTGGACGAAGGCCAGGCACTGACCTTCGGCTCATCCCAACTCGGCAACCTGCGCCCGGCCACTGCCGATAGCAGCGCCTGGACCCAAGGTCTATTGGTGGCCATCGACTGGCGACTGGGCGACTTTGTCGGCGAACTGGCCCGCTATCGGGTCGGCTACCTGGGGTGCGCCGATGAGGTCAGGGACTTGAGAATTTCCGGCGCGTTCCGCCTCGACGATATCGACGGCATCCTGGCCAACCTGCAGGTCTCGTTGCCCGTGAAGGTTCGCCACTTCTCACGGTATTGGGCGCGCATAGAAGCGTAATCGCGCCTGACGGCGAATAAACCAGGCAGATCTCCTTGCCGATTGCTTTTTTCGTTCGGCTCATCAAGTAGAGCGGTTAATCAGCCGCCTTTACTGCAACGGCATAGGAAGTCATATGAGCCACCCACGCCCCCTTCACAGTGCCGCGTTGCGGCTGCACCTCAATTCGAGGTTATTGCGCATGAGCTTCGCCGGGACGCTGTGCGCATGCGCAGTCATCCCGCCAACCTGGGCACAGCAAGCCCCTGAACGGGCCCAATACACTATCGCGGCCGGGCCGCTCGATATCGCGCTCAGTCAGTTCGCCGCCGCCAGCGGCGTGACCTTGTCGTTCGGTTCGACGCAAACCCAGGGCCTGACCACACCGGGCATCCAGGGCCACTACTCGTTTGACGAAGGCATCGCCCGACTGCTGGCCCACAGCGGGCTGCAGGCGCGTCAAGAGGGCGTGGGACGCTACAGCCTGGTCAAGATACCCAGCGACTCGACGCTGGAACTCGGTGCGACCACCATCAGCGGCGCGGCCCTGGGCGATACGACCGAGGACACCGGTTCCTACACCACGGGCCCGATGGCAACGGCGACCAAACTCGCGCTATCCAACCGCGAAACCCCGCAATCGATCACGGTCATCACCCGCCAGCGCATGGATGACCAGAACATGCGCAGCCTGGAGGATGTCCTCAAGAACACCCCCGGCATTGCCGTGACCAAGGCCGGTCCACACCGTGCAACGTTCTACTCCCGCGGGTTTACCGTCGAAAACCTGATGACCGATGGCTTGTCCAACGACCTGTCCCATTACCTCAGCCGTGACATGAACTCCAGCCCCGACATGGCGATCTTTGACCGGGTGGAAGTGGTACGCGGCGCCACCGGGCTGATGCAAGGCTCAGGCAACCCGGCAGCGGCGGTCAACATGATCCGCAAGCGTCCAACTGCCACGCCGCGTGTCACCGTCACCGGCAGTGCCGGCAGCTGGGATAACTACCGCACCGAGTTCGATGCGTCCAGCGCGCTCAACGAGAGCGGCACCTTGCGCGGCCGGGTGGTGACGGCCTACCAGTCCAAGGACAGCTTCCAGGACGTCGTCAGCGCCGAGCGCTCGGTGTTCTACGCCATTACCGAGGCTGACCTGAATGAAGACACAACCTTTACCTTCGGCGCCTCCAACCAGGATGCCAACAACAACGACTCCTGGGGTGGCTTGCCGGTTGCCCGCGATGGCAGCGACCTGCACCTCAAGCGCTCGACCTACCTGGGCAGCACTTGGGAATACTGGGACCAGGACAACACCACCGCCTTCAGCCGCCTGGAGTACCGTTTTGCCAATAACTGGAAAATGCTCCTGTCTGCCAGCAAAAGCTGGTCGCAATTAAATATGCTCGGTTCCATCCCGATGCGAACCTGGCAAAGCGACTTCGTTGAGTGGGGGCAGAACATCGGCAGGTATGAGTACAAAGACCAACAGAACAGCTACGACGGTTATGTCAGCGGCCCGTTCTCGCTGTTCGGCCGCACCCATGAACTGGTGGTGGGCGCCAGCAGGCGCGAGCTGACATTCAATGGCAAAGGCTTGCCCATCGATGTCGAGACCAACACCAACCTGTACCGCCCCACTGGCATCCCCAAGCCGGACGTCAGCGCCACGCCCTGGACCCAACACCGCACCAGCCAGCAGGAAGGCACCTACATCACCACGCGCCTGAACCTCTCCGACGACCTGAAACTTATCCTCGGCGGGCGCCTGGACTGGTACGAATACGACGTGGACACGCGCTGGGAAGGTAAATCTTCCGCCAGTAGCCTGCCGAACAAAGTCACCCGCCACCTCACACGCTATGCCGGCGCCATTTATGACCTGGACGCCCATCACTCGGTGTATATCAGCTACACCGACATCTTCCGCCCACAGACCGAACTCGACGCGCAGAACAACGCACTCAAGCCCATCGAAGGCAAAAACTACGAGATCGGCCTCAAGGGTGAGTACTTTGACGGAAGCCTGAATGCCAGTGCGGCGATCTTTCGCATTGACCAGGAAAATCGCGCCAAGGAACTCAATCGCAACCTCTGCACGCCCAGGGGAACCACCTGTTATGAGGCGGCGGGCGCAGTGCGCAGCGAAGGTCTTGAGCTGGAAATCAACGGTTCTCCTGCACCCGGCTGGGAATTGGGTGCCGGTTATACCTATTCCTCGGCCAAGTACACCAAGGACAGCAACCCGGACAACGTCGGACGACTGTTCAGCACCGACACCCCTCGCCATATCTTCAAGGCATTCACCCGCTACCAACTGCCCGGAGACCTCAATCGCTGGACCATCGGTGGCGGTCTTTACCGGCAGAACACGATCTACAAAAAAGGCACCAACAGTGCTGACGCACCGCCGCCGCACGCTTACCGCATAGAGCAGAAGGCTTACACCGTGACTGACCTGATGGCCAGCTACAAAGCGTCAGAGAACGTCGATGTGCGCCTGAACCTGAACAACGTCTTCGACACTCATTACTATCAGGCCATCAGCGCTAACACTGATTACGGCAACAACCTGTATGGCGCACCGCGTAATGCAATGGTGACGGTACGCTGGGAACTTTGAAGGGGCAGTAGAGCGTTTGTCCGAGGGTTAGCCATCATCTAATTCTTGGCTACGGGGGCCTCACTGCCCCCGACGGACACGCCACGGACGGAGTCGAGGTTCTGACTCGCAAGTTCTATGCTCGAGCAAAATCCCGAGCTAAACACGCCGACTCGATAAGGAAGAAGGTTGACTCACTGGCCAGTGGGGTGGAGACCTTTTACTTCAACATGGTAGATGCAGCTCGAAGCTTTTCGGAGAACTGTTCGATCTCTTTAGCTGATGCTTCTCGCTTGCTAGCGTGCCGTTTAAACGCTAAAACGGCCCTCGAGTTAGAGGCTCTCTATGAGGAATGCAATCAATACGACGCTGCTGCCAGCTAAGGTTAAAGATTTGACGCGGGGTTCTGTCGACTATGACTGTTAGCTTTTGGGCGATTGTTGTCAGTCAGGGAAAAAATCCACGGCTTTATCGGTGATGGATTGGAACCACTAAACTAAAGAGCTTTAAAACCAAGCTCTACAGCTGACCCAGCTTCAGTTCGTACCATTTATGTACCATTGGGCTACTTTCGATTCATACCTCCGCCCTGACTAACCGCCTTAGGTATCAGGCAAAAAACAGCCAAATGCCCCCATTGCGAACCTGGCTGGCGATGTATAAAAATGCACTCAACCTTCGCTATTTTTATTCATAGAGCATTCAGAATTTAGCTTTTATCTAGCCGACAAATTAACCATCAGGGAGTGACGTCAATGACGATGCTGAAAAAATTAATTAAAGAGTATGGCGGCTTTCAAGAGGCGATTGATTTGGTTGGCGAGAAGTGCTTAGAAAAATTCTGTGATCGAGTATACGCAGGGCTCTGCTCGGAATACCAAGGCGCTGGATATATCAAGAATGTGCAATGGTTGCTTAGACACTTCTATGCATCCAAGAAGATGACGTTGAGCTCATTATTTCTCACCCAAACAGAAGAGCTAAACGGGAAAAACCTTAAAAACTTAACTTTCTACACTTGCTACTACTCATTATTCAATGCCCTATTATCAAACCTAACTCTTACTCCATACATAGACATAGAGAAGGAACATAGCAACCCAGCTGCACGGCAACCCCTTTGAAATAGCCAAGATCCTGTTGGCCGTCGGCTTGTCGATCATCAAGGCTGGAGTAAACAATTTTGGTGTCGTCCAGTTCCTGTCCAGTTGGCGGTTCCACGAAAACCACTAAGTAGAACTCCGGCATGGGTTTGTCCCAGCCGAGCTGAACACGAACCGGCGCCCCTAATTTCGTGCACGGCACGGTGATGATGTGTTGGCTCATGGTTGCGTTTTCCTTGAATATTCGCTGAGACCGGCTTCAGCCGTTCAGAACCATTTTTAAAAGGCCTTCCGCTTCCAAGCTCAACAGGTTTTTGTAAGGTTCAGGGTGGCCCAACACATCCAGCAGCCCTATGAAACACTCAGGCAACCACTCGGTTTCCTCCGGTTTCAGAACCGACGCACACGATGCTGGATTCTTGAAGCCCCGCGTGAATTCTGGGTGTATCGGCCTCACCGCCATACCACTCAAGGTCAATGTTGACGGGCACGACGCCTACGATTAACGCTTTAAGTCGATGCGCTTCACCAGTCCAGGTAGTAAAAGCGCCAGAATCGCCCTGTAGAGTGCAAACCTCTACTGCGACGTCAAGGTCACTGCTTGGCATGTGCGTTCCCCGAACCCGACTACCGAAGAGATACACCTTTCGGATCAGTGGCTGGGTACTGGCCCAGCTCGCGATTGCGGCGGCCATATCATCGATTTCCATCGGCGCTTTCCTCAAGAAAATCGACAAAGAAATGCCCAAGCATCTCCAGTTGCATCTGATCGTGGATAACTATGCGACACACAAGCACGCAAAGGTGAAGGCTTGGCTGGCGAAACATTAGCGCTTCCATGTGCATTTCACACCAACCTCCAGCTCGTGGATAAACATGGTCGAGAGGTTTTTCAGGGACATTACCGTGTTCTTGCGCGACGGCAGCTTCGGCTCTGTACGTGAATTGGAAAGCTCAATTACCACCTTTCTGGCATTACGCAATGCCCGACCGACCCGGTACGTTTGAAACGCAAAGGGCGAGGAAATTTTGAGCAAGATACGGCGAGTCCGCGAGGCGATGGAGACGCAGACGGAAGGGCAAGTTATTCTAAAACACCACACTAGCTTCTTCAGGAGTTTGACGCGTAATGATGAAAAGCAGTGCAGTATAATTCTCGATGAAGACAAATAGGGAGTGTAGCTTGGCAGGTGATTCCCGATAACAGCTGGTTACAGGCAAGCCAAACTCCACCCCCCATAAAATATAATACCTTTCTATAAATTAGCTAAACAAGACTCCAGCATGAAATTGAGTTTGCTTTTCTTTGACTACTGCTTGGGAGAGTGTAAATGCGAATTCTAAAATTGAATGGACTGAAGATTGTATTTCCATGATAAGTCCCAAGCTCCCCTGTATAGTTTGCATCATCATAGAGAGTTGCAGCACGTCCCCAAGGAATAGCAATAGAACATGCCTTATCCTCGTGAGCAGGACCAAAGTTCTTGTCGCTAGTATTAAAATGTGTAACAAAGTCCTGACCGTGGTTAAGTCCATAGATAGTTGCACCGACCTCCCCCCCAATTCCCACAGGTCCCTGTTGCTGAACTTCTATGTATTGGTATGAATCGCCAGATATAGTTTCGCTCTGTATTGACTGAAACCAATCATTTAAGTTGTAACCGTAATTATTTTCAAGCCCTTCAATATGTGGCTGGAATTCCCCGATCCTACCATCTGTGAAATCCATCGTTAATGGAGTTTCCCAGCCATTATGTATAAACAGAAATGACTGCCCATTCATCTCATATCTAAATGACGTACCGATAAAAAGTTGGACTTCAGAGTGCGGCGGTATAGAAATACAAGTTATCATATCATACGCCCCGATTGTCCTAAGGTCAGGATAGTTAGAGCCAATATTTATAGCAATTTGCTTTCCTGTGTAATCCTTATCTCCATATAAAATGATTTGGCTTTTTGGATCTGCTTTGGGAAGTGTATTTTGTGTATGTTTTGACATGACTTTCACCTTCTGAATTTTTTATTAGCCTCAAAATTAAATTGCATATTTATTGCGATAATCAGTATTCATGGGGGCATACGTAAATCCTCCATAGTGATTGGCTCAAATATAAACAACCTAAAACTAGCTACCCATTTGCCATTGATCCAGGGCACCTAATTTATAAGCTGACAGAAGATACTTTTCAATCCTTTTTTATTATATTGTTTTGTATCATTAATGACATTCTTAGCTAACGTCTATTTTTCCTTGGATCGGCCCTTTAGTTCTAATGATTCCGTACAATCGATATAAAATTTATAGCCTGATCGCATAATAGGTATTTGCATTATGATAGTGCTTCCATAGTATTTTTGGGTTGGGGAGCAACGAAACAGAAAGTGCACTTAAGGCTCGGAGCCGCCTAGCGTCATTGGGTTACTGGGCAACCTGATCAATCGTCATCTGGATTATGCAGTGGCCGCAGCTCACCCCGAGCGACCTCATCCGGTACCGCGAAGGAGTAACGTCCCAGCATATTGATATGCCCGTAAATCAGAGGCGACAGCCACGCGAGGTCCTCGTCCTTTACTGGGTAACCGTGCTGTTTCAGTCGTTCAACGGCAGCCGTCATGTAGAGCGTGTTCCATAGAACAATGATGTTGACCACCAGGCCCAAAGCACCAAGTTGATCCTCTTGGCCTTCGCGATAGCGCTGTCGAAGTTCGCCGCGTTTGCCATGGAATACAGCACGCGCCAAGCTATGGCGGCCTTCACCGCGATTCAACTGGACCAGCGTGGCCCGACGCTTTGACTCATCATCAATATAGGTCAGCGTATGTAAGGTCTTCTCAATTCGCCCAAACTCGGCCAACGCCTGGGCCAGCCGTGTCGGACGGTCCCCCGTTTGCAGTGTGCGCATGATACCGGTCGCCGGTACCCGACCGAGCTTGAGCGACCCGGCCAGACGTAGTAAATCGTCCCAGTGTTCGGTGATCAGGTCGAGTTTGACCGACTGGTGGGCCAGTCCGTTGAAAATTCCTAGATGTGCGCACGCACCGCTGTGATGGCGGCAGCATGAGCCTTTTCGTACAGCTTATCGCGCTCGTCGTCAGTGATAATGTTCGCGTCTGCCAGCGCCTCAGCGTACGCCCGTGCATTTTCTTCACGGCGATCGATGAAGCGGCTTTCGCCTTTCCCGATGTTGTCGATCTTGATACGCAGGATATTGAGCAGTGCAGTTTTTTGAGCAGCGGTCGTAGTCGTCATGTCGATTTCCTTGAAAACTAGCGAGTGTTGTTAACGAAGCCAAAGCTGTAGCCGCGGATCATGTCCACTGTCTTCTGAGCCCGTTCTGGGAGAGGGGTAAATTTCGGGGTTAGCTGCTCGAAATATTTTTTGGTGACATCGATGAAGTGCTCCGGGAGGTCGGGGTCTGCCAGGTTTTCGAACATCCCACCTCGATTGAAGTGGCGTTCCAGGTACATCCCGACTCCATGCAGCTTGGACTGCCATGAGTAAGGGTAAACGTCTTTCATATCGTCGGTCATTTTGACTGTCGGCTGTATGAGGGCTGTGCCGTGAGCAAGCACGTTTCGCAGCGTGAATAACACGCTAATGCCTTCCTTCACGTCCTTGTCGACTTCGGAGTCAAGCGCGATTCCGTAATACGAGATACCTGCGGATTTGACTAGATTGTCCCACCCCCCGGAGCTCTCCAATTCAATTAGGAACTTCTGCAGAAGACGGGTAGGAGAATCATGCTCAGTTCGACCGGCGCGCTTACGAGCGCCGCCGAACATTCCAACTTAGCCGTAATGATCCGCCAGCTAAACGCACTGGAAGCCACCGCCCAGCAAAGCGCTCAACTTGCTGTCGAGCCGTCCAACAATCGCTTCTTCCTCGACTACCAGCGCCTAGCCTCAGACATCGAGCGCATCCGCCTGGGCCTCGAAAACTACCTAACTCCCAACCGCGCCCAGCCTCGCGACACGGTCGAAATCTCCGGCGGGTACACGCTGGAACGTGAGCCGACCCCATGAGCATGAGCCCCACACAATCCGCCGCCTTAGGGCATGAGCACTATGTGGCTGAGCAGATTGCACCAGACCCAGTGACAGAAGACCTGGAGCAGGCGCCTGAGCAGCTTTCGCTGATGGCGATCTTTGATGCGGGCTCAGACGAACTTCCGTTTGAACAAAGCCTCTCCGACGCAACGGGTGAACCGCTGCCTGTGATTGGTCCGCTCGCTGGAAGATACGGCGACTGCACCTCTCTGGAAGACAAGCCATCACCTTACGCAACAGGACTAAGCCATGAGCTGCCGTGGGACGGCCCTGGAACCTTGTGGGCGGATCTTGGCATCCAGGAGCGAGCCCCGGCTGACGACAACGAGGAGGCCGCTGTGATGCTTAGGATGATGATGGACCGCTACGGAGCGAATGCATTTGGCGGGGGCTGGAGCTGAAAAGTGCCCCAGGTAGAGCTTTCCCTGTGTTACTTCGCGTAGTGGAAACGACAAGCAATGATGGTCAGCGTGTCACTTTCGTAGGCATAGACAAGTCGGTGCTCTTTGTCGATCCGCCGGGACCAGTAACCGGTCAAATCACCTTTTAGCGGCTCAGGCCTGCCCAGACCTTTGAATGGATCTCGTAGGCAGGCCTCGATCAACTCGTTCACGGCCGCATGTTTGACCGGGTCAGTTCTGTCCCAGTGCTGGTAGTCCTCCCAACCATCGGGCACAAACGAGACAGCCACATTCTCCCGAATGTTGCGCTTATTCTTCAGCTTCTGCTTCGCTGACATTTAGGGGGAGCTCCTTGGTGAAGGTTTTCCCGGCTTTGTGCTGTGCGATGGAACGACGTAGGCGTGTAGCGTTGGACTCGGTACCCAAGAGGTACATGGTCTCAGCCATGGAGTTGTAGTCTTCCAGAGAAAGGATGACTACATGATCGCCACGCTGGCGTGTGATGACGGTCGGCTCATGATCCCGGCATACATCGTCCATCGTTTGCTTTAAACCGGCGCGAGCCTGGCTAAAGGTAATTACGTGCATTGTTTGAGTCCTTCCTGAGACTTCTCAGGTCATCCCCAGAAACTTCCTCTGGTTGGATTCAGAATCCCCTGCATGTGCAAGGTGGTGTGATATGGCGAACCTGAGGGAACTGGCGTCATTTGCAGACACCGTGTAGCAACAGGCCGTCGCCATGGTACAAAACTTTGTACCACCTTTAAAGACCACATCCACGCAACCCGATCAGCGAGCTAGCAGTACAGGGGCGATAACATGTGTTCGTGTCTGCACGGTAATTACAGCTGCTAACGAATCATCAGCCTGACACATCTACTCATCAGATCAGTCCCTTTACCTTGCAGGAATATTCCGAGACCGCACCGCCCTGCTTGCGGCCGCATGCCTCGCTGAATAGCCTGAGAAAGTCGCTGCACATCAGCGATCAGGTTTAGCAGCCTGGACTAAACACAAGGCGCACAGCGCCACCTCTTGCATGGCGCTTTTTTTGGCCTGTACATTATGGTGGGCGTGCGCAGGGCGCCTTCGGGCGCGCCGGTTTCCTTGTGCACCGGTCTGCTAACCTGCGTACGGCCACCACCCTTTCGCTTAGCAGCGTCGGTGATGGCTTTCATCCAGCACAGGGAGCCAATAATATGACCCTGAACACCTCCGACCCGCCCTCCTTGACCAGCGCTCCAGCCTTATCACAACCGACCAAGTGCTTTACTCGTCCTGGAGGTCAACCATGACCCAGCAATCGGCAGTAAAAACCGTAGGCGTGACAACATTCGCCCAGTCGTTAGAGCAAGAGAGAGATGTTTTTCGTGTAAACGCCGGCATGCCGGTGAACGATGCTCTGGAACATGCCTCATCGTTACTACACTGCGCTCACAGACTCGCGGTGGATGCCGCGATGGATACACGTGGAGAGCATTACGCTTGGGCAACGCATTATCTGAGCGAAATGGCGAAAGCAGTCATTGACGACGTGAGGCAGGCACTGCTGCCGACACGGTCTGATTCTCAGACCTCGTGAATAACGGGTTTCAAAGTACGTATGAATTGCCTGAAGGCCTGAAATCCGAAGCACTCAGGGGCAGCCGAAAGCCATCTTCAGCATATTGACATCAACCCACCCACGAAATTATTGTTCGCTCCAGACGGCTGCATGTCTAACCTGTAAGCAGTACGTCACGCTCCTCAGAGAACCCCACGCTTGCCTTTGCACAAGGCAAAAAAAACCCGGAAATCCTCACTTACGTGGGCCTTCCGGATTTTCTAAACCGCTAAAAATGGTGGGTCGTGTGGGATTCGAACCTACGACCAATTGGTTAAAAGCCAACTGCTCTACCAACTGAGCTAACGACCCCGCGTATAATACTGATTTCTAAGGATTATTCAACACCTTATTTTAAATAAATCAGAAATAACGCGTTGGGTCAGTAATTCCGGCCGCTTGGAAGCCTTCTGCACGCAGTCGGCAGCTGTCACATTTTCTACAAGCACGACCGTCATTATCTGCCTGGTAGCAGGAAACAGTCAGCGAGTAGTCGACACCAAGCCTTACACCTGCCTTGACGATATCGGCCTTGCTCAGGTTTTGCAGTGGCGCCTGGATACGGAAGCCGTGCCCTTCTACGCCGGCCTTGGTCGCCAGGTTGGCCATGCGCTCGAACGACTCGACGAACTCTGGGCGGCAGTCCGGGTAGCCGGAGTAGTCCACGGCGTTGACACCGATAAAGATGTCACGGGCATTGAGCACCTCTGCCCAGCCCAGGGCCAGCGACAGGAACACGGTGTTACGGGCCGGCACATAGGTGACCGGGATGCCCTCAGTGGGCGCCTCAGGCACGTCGATGGAGCTGTCGGTCAAGGCCGAGCCGCCAATGCCATTGAGGTTCAGGCCGATCACCTTGTGCTCCACCACGCCAAGGTCGCGGGCGACACGGGCGGCAGCGTCCAATTCGGCATGAGAGCGCTGGCCATAGTCGAAGCTCATGGTGTAGCAGCTGTAGCCCTCGGCACGGGCCATCGCCACCACGGTGGCGGAGTCGAGGCCGCCAGACAGCAGGATTACGGCACGTTTTTGGTCAGTGATTTGTTCAGTCATTTCAGCGTCCTGGCTCGTCGTTCCAAAGGTATTTATGCAGCTGCAATTGCAGGCGCACCGGCAGGTTGTCCGCGACCACCCAATCAGCAAGGTCGCGAGCGTTCAAGTCATGGTGACTGGGGGAGAACAGCACCTCGCCGGCGCGTCGGTCCAGGCCGTACTGGATCAGCTTGGAGTTGGCCCAGTCGTAGTCGTCCCGCGAGCAAATGACAAACTTCACCTGGTCGTTGGCGGTCAGCAGCTCGATGTTCTCATAACGGTTGCGATGCGCTTCCTTGGAGTCCGGCGTCTTCAGGTCAACCACGCGGCTGACACGCGGATCGACCGCGGAAATGTCCAGGGCGCCGCTGGTTTCCAGCGACACCTCGTAACCGGCGTCACACAGCTGCTTGAGCAAAGGAATGGCATTGGGCTGGGCCAGGGGCTCACCGCCCGTCACACAGACGTAGCGCGGCCGGAAGCCTGCAACCTGCTCCAGGATGTCGTCGAGGGTGCGAATGGTGCCGCCACTGAAAGCGTAGGCGCTGTCACAGTACTGGCAGCGCAACGGACAGCCGGTGAGACGCACAAATACTGTGGGCAGGCCGGCAGTGCGCGTTTCACCCTGTAACGAGTAAAAAACTTCAGTGATGCGTAATGTGTCTTGCATAGTCGCCACGGGCGTAACAGCTAAACAGGCTGTCCGCCTCCGTCAGGCACTTTGTGGGATCCCGGCAAAGCGTGAACCCCAAAAAGCGTATTTCATAAAAGGGCGTGGATTCTAACGAAAAAACCCGCGATAGGCGCGGGTTTCTTCCAAGCGGGATGGCAGTGTCTACAAACGCTGCAAATCACGCTGAGCCAACTGGGCTGCAGAGGTACCCGGGTATTGGGCCACTACTTGCTGCAGAATGCCTTTGACCTTGTCGGTATGACCCAGGCGGCGCTCTACATCAGCCAGTTTGTACAACGAATCAGGCACCTTGGCGTGTTTGGGGTAAAGCTGGCTGACCTTGGCAAATGCCTGGCCTGCCCCCTGCAAATCACCCTTGGCCAGGTTGACCTCACCCAACCAGTACTGGGCATTGCCCGCGTATTGGCTGTTTGGATAACGCCCCAGGAAAGCGGTGAACGCCTTGCTGGCCCGGTCGAAATCCTTGGCCTTGATCAGGTCGAAGGCTGCGTCGTAATACAGCTTTTCCTTCGCCGGATCACCCGGTTCGCTGCTGGCGGCAGGGGCCTGTGTGGCACCTGCGGCTGCACCACCGGCGGCGCTTGCGGCACCACCGGCAGAAGAATTATCAGGAGTAGCGGCTGGTGTAACGCCGGCTCCTATACGTCGGTCAAGATCCTGGTAACGCTCCAGGCCTTCCTGCTTGAGCTGACGCACTTCATTCTGCAGAACTTCAATGGTGCCTTGTTGCTGCGCCAATTGATCCTGCATGCGTTGCAGTTGGTTGAACAGTTCGCCCTGTGCCGAAGGAGCGGCCGTGGCCGCTCCTCCCGCATAGGCGCCGTTCGTGCCATAACCTGCAGGTGGATAGCTGCTCCCACTATTGTTATAGCCAGAGTTGCTATCTTCCACGGGAACCGCAGCCCACACCGCAAGCGGTGCAAGGCTGAGAGCCAATACGGTTACAACACGACGGCACGTTCGCATGACGAATTACTTACGCAGTTCGACGCGACGGTTTTGAGCCCAGGATTGCTCGTCGTTGCCGGTAGCAACTGGACGCTCTTCACCGTAGGAAACCAGTTCCAGCTGAGCTGGGGAAACACCTTGCAGTACCAGGTAACGCTGAACGGCTTTCGCACGACGCTCGCCCAGTGCCATGTTGTACTCACGAGTACCACGTTCGTCGGTGTTGCCTTCCAGAACAACGCGAGCGCCGTTACCTTTCAGGTCTTTCGCGTGAACGTCCAGAGCGCGCATGGCTTCTGGCTTCAGGTCCGAACTGTCGTATTCGAAGTAGAAAGTGGTGATTGCGCGCAGAGCAGCTTCTTCGCTCAGGGAGCCGTCAACTGCACCAGTGTTAGCGCCGTAACCAGCGTTTGGATCAACAGCTGCGCCTTCACCGGCATTGTCGCCGCCTTTAGACGAGCAACCAACGGCTACGGACAGAGCCAGAGCCAGAGCAGCAAACTTACCAAACTTCAGCATTTCCATCGTGAAACTCCTAATGAACCCCAGTGTGTTAAGTACTTCTTTTTGTAGCGCCGCGTCAGTTCAGGTAAGGGGACCAGGACGGTTCTCTGACTTCGCCTTGTGCGGTAGGAAGCGGGAGCCTTACGCGTCCATTAATGGACACGAGCATCAAGACTCCCCGGCCCTGCTGGCGGGTGGCGTAGATTACCATGGTGCCGTTGGGCGCAACAGTAGGTGACTCATCAAGAGTGCTATCTGTGAGAATTTTTACACTTCCGCGCTGCAAATCCTGGGCCGCAACCTTGAAATTAGTGAAGCCATCCTGGCGATGGATCATAACCAGGGTCTTTTCATCGGCCGAAAGCTTCGGATTGGCGTTGTAGTTGCCGATAAAGGTCACACGTTCGGCACCACCACCGCCAACACTGCTCTTGTAGATTTGCGGTTTGCCACCACGGTCCGAGGTGAAGTAGATGGTCGAACCATCCTTGCCCCAGAACGGCTCGGTATTGATACCAGGGCCGGAAGTGACACGGGTAATCTGGCGCGAACCGAGGTTCATCACGTAGATATCCGGGTTACCGTCCTTGGACAGTACAAATGCCAGGCGATTGCCATCCGGCGACCAGGCTGGCGCGCCGTTCAGGCCTTCAAAGTTGGTGATCTGCTCGCGGCGACCGGTGTCGATGTGCTGGACGAAGATGCGCGGACGCTTCTGTTCAAACGACACGTAGGCGATACGCTTGCCATCCGGGGCAAAACGCGGCGACAGGATCGGCTCGCGTGACTGCAACAGGGTCACTGCACGGGCACCGTCGTAGTCCGAACGCTGCAAGGTGTAGCGGGTGTTGTTCACCGAGAAACGCTCAGCCGTCACGTACAAGATGCGGGTGGAGAACGCACCTTTGATACCGACCAGCTTCTCGAACGATTGGTCGGCGATGTAGTGCGCCATGTCCCGCAGTTGGTCGACGCTGCCCGACACGCTACCGGTCAGCACTTGCTGCTCGGTAGCCACGTTGAACAGGGCGTATTGCACCTGCAGGCGACCGCCCGCTGGCACGATGCTACCTACCATCAGGTACTGGGCGCCCAGGGCTTTCCAGTCACGGTAGATCACTTCGCTGCCTTGGGTCGGCTGGCTGATCATGTTCTGTTTCGGAATTGGCGCGTAGTAACCCGAGTTGCGCAGGTCATTGCCAATGATTTCCGCCATATCGTCCGGCAGCACGCTGCCGCCCTGCCAGCCAAACGGTACAACCGCAATCGGGGTGGCCCGATCGCTACCGCTGGTTACCAGGATGTTCTTTTCATCCGCCGCCGCTATCCCTGCCATACAGCAAATAACGACAAGCATTCCTCGAAGAAGGTTTCTCACAAGGCTAGATCCTCAGGTGTGAATGTCATCTTGAATGAACGATAGGGAGCGAAGTCGCTTGGTTTCATTCCCTGCATCTCGGTCAGGCGGCCAATATTCTTGACCGCTGCAACCGCCGAACTGTCGAACGAACCGTCGCCACTGGACTTGGCCACGCTGACCGAAGTCACCGTACCGTCCGGCAACATGCCGATCTGCAGCACGACTGTCATGCCTTTGCGTGCCGAAGGTGGACGTGTCCAGCCTTCTGCTGCGCGTGCGCGAATCAGATCGTCGAAACTGCCCGCGACTTCATCACCACGCTCATCGGCCAGGGCCTGCTGACGCTGCGGCGTGTCGGAAAGCAAATCTGCCAAGGCCTGGGCCTTTTTATCTTCGGCGGATTTGCGTGCTGCTTCCTGGGCCTTTTTCTTGGAGGCGTCGGCGGCAGCTTTCTTCTTCGCGTCGTCGGCGATTTTCTTCTTCGCCTCGTCTGCTTCGGCTTTTTTCTTGGCGTCTTCGGCGGCTTTCTTCTTCGCGTCTTCGACTATCTTTTTCTTGGCTTCTTCAGCGGCCTTTTTCTTGGCCTCTTCTTCAGCCGCTTTCTTGGCTTCTTCTTCAGATTTCTTCTTGGCTATATCAGCCAATTGTTTCTCTTCGGCTTTTTTCGCTTCGGCGGCTTTTTCGGCTTTCTTGGCTTCATCAGCCTTTTTCGCCTCATCGGCCTTCTTCGCTTCGTCAGCCTTTTTCGATTCTTCGGCCTTTTGAGCCGCCTCTTCTTTCTTTTGTTCCGCAGCAGCCTTCACCGCTTCCTGCTCGACCTTTTTCTGTTCCATCTGTTCGACTTCAGTCTGACGCGCAGCCGACTTCTGGGCCTCACCCGCAATCTTCTGATTGGTCTGGGTGGTGGCCTGGCTTTTCGATTTCAGCTGATACAGGGTCGCCTGCACGATCGGCTTGGCTGGCGGCAGCTCCGGGGTCATGGCAAAGCTGACAAACAGCATGCCAAACACCAGAACGTGCAGGGCAATTGCCCAGACGCTAGGCCAGAAGAAGCTTTCCGAGGCGGACGGCTCTCGCTGTTGCTGCATCAGGGCGCCTCGGTAATCAAGCCAACATTACCGACCCCGGCCTTCTGCAGCCCGCCCATGGCGCCCATGACGGAGCCATAGTCGACCGACTTGTCACCGCGGATGAACACCTGGGTGTGCTTGCCGCCTTCGTTGCCGGCGCGGATGATCTTGGTCACCGCGTCGGTCATTTGCGGCAAGGTCATGGCCTTGTCCTGTTGCTTCTGGGTGTCGACTTCGCTGCCAAGGTTCCAGTAATAGGTCTTGTCAGCCTTGATCGAGATGGTCAGGACCTGGGTGTTGTTGTCCTGCGGCAAGGCTTCGCTGGAAACCTTGGGCAGATCAACCTTCACACCCTGATTGAGCATCGGCGCGGTCACCATGAAGATCACCAGCAGCACCAGCATCACGTCGATGTAAGGCACGACGTTCATCTCGGCGACCGGCTTGCGCTTTTTGCGAGCTCGAGCGATTAAAGCCATTGGGGATTACCTGCTTATTCTTCGCTGGTGTGCACTTTACGGTGCAGGATCGCCTGGAATTCATCGGCGAAGGTGTAGTAACGGCCAATCAGGGTTTCGCTGGTGGCGGCGAAACGGTTGTAGGCGATTACTGCGGGGATTGCAGCGAACAGGCCGATGGCAGTGGCGATCAGCGCTTCGGCGATACCCGGGGCCACGGTGGCCAGGGTCGCTTGCTGGGCCGTTGCCAGGCCACGGAAGGAGTTCATGATGCCCCATACGGTACCGAACAGACCGATATACGGGCTGACCGAACCGACGGTGGCCAAAAATGGCAGGCTCTGCTCGAGTTTTTCTTCCTCGCGCGAGATCGCTACGCGCATGGCACGGGCCACGCCTTCCATGACCGCTTCCGGGTCAACACCAGACTGCTGGCGCAGGCGGGAGAATTCCTTGAAACCCGCGCGGAAGATCTGCTCGACGCCCGAATCCGGGTCCGGGTTGCTGCCCGCCTGGCGATACAGCTTGGACAGGTCGATACCCGACCAGAAGCGCTCTTCAAAGCTCTCCAGGGCACGTCGACCGGCGCGCAGCAGGTTGCTGCGCTGAAAAATCATGACCCATGAGGTAACCGATGCGGCTACCAGGGTCAGCATGACCAGTTGAACCACGACACTGGCATTGCTGACCAGGCTCCACATGGAGGAATGGTCGACGACGGTAGGTTCCACGCTAAATCTCCTGCTTTGATTGTTGACCCGCGCCGCTCACGTTGGCAAAGGCCGCACGTAGAGTTTCGGGAATGGCCCTGGGTTTCAAACTGTTGGTGCGCACACACGCCACCAGGAACTGCCCCTCGCAGAGCAGCGTTGCATCCGTTGCCCGCCTGACCTGCTGTTTAAAGCGCAGGCTGACACGGTTCAATTCGATTACTTCTGCGCTGACCAGCAATTCATCGTCCAGTCGCGCCGGCGCGTAGTAACGGGCCTCGCTGGAATGCACGACAAATAACAGGTCCTCCCCTACCAGCTGGGATTGGGCAAAGCCCAGTTCCCGTAGCCGCTCGGTTCGAGCCCGCTCCATAAACTTTAGGTAATTGACGTAATACACGATGCCGCCCGCATCGGTGTCCTCGTAATAAACGCGACAGCGATGTGCGAACGACTGATCCCCGTTTTGCGCGCGCATACTCTAGTGCTTACTCCTCAGGTTGCCAATCCGGCCAGGCAACTGTTTTTCATTCTCAGCAGCATTTCTAACGAAAGAATGACGACGCCAGCCACTAGGACAGCACAAACGTCGAATAAATCGACCGCTCATGCCTTTAATCGTCCACTGCATCGAGGAATTCGTCTACCACAGGCATCTCCCCCAATCGTGACGGAATGTTTAACCCAAAGTGCAAATACGCATGGCGCGTGACCACACGCCCCCTCGGCGTACGCATGATGTAACCCTGTTGAATCAGGTACGGCTCCAGCACATCCTCGATGGTATGGCGCTCCTCACTGATCGCCGCCGCCAGGCTGTCCACACCCACCGGCCCGCCGTCGAACTTCTCGATCATGGTCAGCAGCAGGCGCCGGTCCTGGTGGTCGAAACCATGCTCATCGACATCCAGCAGGTTCAGCGCCAGGTCGGCCACGGCCTTGGTGATATGGCCCTTGGCCCGCACCTCGGCAAAATCGCGCACCCGGCGCAGCAAGCGGTTGGCGATCCGCGGCGTGCCCCGGGCCCGGCGGGCAATCTCGAAGGCGCCTTCCGGGTCCAGCGGCAGGCCAAGAATCCCCGCCGAACGGCTGACAATCGTCGCCAGATCGGCAGTGCTATAGAACTCTAGACGTTGAACAATGCCGAAACGGTCTCGCAACGGGTTGGTCAGCATGCCGGCACGGGTGGTGGCGCCGACCAGGGTGAAGGGCGGCAGGTCGAGCTTGATCGAGCGCGCCGCCGGGCCTTCGCCAATCATGATATCCAGCTGGAAATCTTCCATGGCCGGGTACAGCACTTCTTCGACGATGGGCGACAGCCGATGGATTTCGTCGATAAACAGCACGTCATGGGGCTCAAGATTGGTCAACAGCGCGGCCAGGTCGCCCGGGCGTTCCAGCACCGGGCCGGAGGTGCTCTTGATCGACACCCCCATTTCCTGGGCGATGATATTGGCCAGGGTGGTCTTGCCCAGCCCCGGCGGGCCGAAGATCAACGTGTGGTCCAGGGACTCGGCACGCCCGCGCGCCGCCTGGATGAACAGCTCCATCTGCTCGCGCACGGTGGGCTGGCCGATGTAGTCGGCAAGGCTCAGAGGGCGGATGGCCCGGTCCTGGACCTCTTCGCGGTCGCGAGGGCCGGTGGCCGCAATCAGACGATCAGCTTCAATCACTTAAATCATTCCCTTCAGGGCTCGGCGGATCATGTCTTCTGCGCTCAGGTTCTTGTCCTTGATGGCCGACACGGCCTTGCTGGCCTCCTGGGGCTTGTAGCCCAGGGAGATCAGCGCATTGACGGCATCGCTTTCGGCACTGGCGACCTGGGTCGCCGGCATATCCGGCTGGTTCGGCACCAGGGTAAACATGCTTGGCGCCACTTCCCAGGCCTTGAAGCGGTCCTTGAGTTCCACCAGCAGGCGCTCAGCGGTCTTTTTACCGACCCCCGGCACCTTGGTCAGCGCCGAGGTGTCCTGGGCCGAAACGGCACGTACCAGTTCGTCCACTTCCAGGCTCGACATCAAGGCCAGGGCCAGTTTCGGGCCTACGCCATTGAGGCGGATCAGCTCGCGGAAGAAGTCGCGGTCACGCTTGCCGATGAAACCATAGAGTAGTTGCGCGTCTTCGCGCACCACCAGATGGGTGTGCAAGGTTATCGGCTCACCGACCGACGGTAGGCGGTACAGGGTGGTCATGGGCACTTCCAGCTCATACCCCAGCCCGTTTACATCCAGAATCAGGTGCGGCGGCTGTTTCTCAGCCAGGGTGCCGCGCAAGCGTCCAATCACGGTTCAGATCCTTAAAGCTTGAGGTCAGATCGAGGCCCGACCATAACGATTGCGCTGATGCTATCAGAGACGCAGGCGCCCGCCACGACTGCGTGCCGTGCCGAGGCCATGGGGCAGCAGGCTGGACCGGGTGTGCGCATGGCAAATGGCAATGGCCAGGGCGTCAGAAGCGTCGATCTGTGGCTTGGAGGTGAGCTTGAGCATATGCATGACCATCATCTGCACCTGCTCTTTATTGGCCGCGCCGGTGCCGACCACGGCCTGCTTGACCTGGGTCGCGGTGTATTCGGCGATTTCCATGCCCTCCTCCGCACCGGCGACAATCGCCGCGCCCCGGGCCTGGCCCAGCTTCAGGGCCGAGTCAGCGTTTTTGGCCATGAACACCTTTTCAATGCCCATGGTCACCGGCCCGTAGGTCTGGATCACTTCGCGCACGCCGCGGTAGACGATCTGCAAGCGCTCGGCCAGTTCCCCTGCGCCGGTACGGATACACCCCGAGGCGACGTAGATGCAGCCACGCGGGGTCTGCTGCACCACGCCAAAGCCGGTGATGCGCGAACCGGGGTCGATACCTAGGATTAAAGTCATAACGCCTGCAGATAGAGTGAACAAAAGCCAGCATAAAACATGCAGGGCGACATGAAATCCTGTGGGAGCTGTCTCGCCCGGCGAGGCTGCGATGGTATCGCCGCGGTACACCCGACACTGCGCGTTGCCTGCATCGCAGCCTCGCCGGGCGAGACAGCTCCCACATTGGATCGGTGTTGCGGTTAAGAAAGCTGTTCGGCGACAGACTCTGGAATGTCGGCGTTGGAGTAGACGTTCTGCACATCATCCAGGTCTTCAAGCATATCCAGCATCTTGAGCACCTTTTGCGCGCCATCCAGGTCCAGTTCGGCGCTGGTGGTCGGCAGCATGACGATTTCTGCGTCGGTGCCTTTGAAGCCAGCCGCTTCCAGGGCGTTACGCACCGCATAGAAGCCGGCGAACGAGGTGAACACGTCGATGGAGCCGTCTTCGTTGGTCACCACGTCGTCGGCATCCGCCTCCATCGCAGCTTCCATCAGGGCGTCTTCATCCGTGCCGGGTGCAAAGGTGATCTGGCCCTTGCGCTCGAACAGATAGGCCACCGAACCATCCGTCCCCAGGTTGCCGCCGCACTTGCTGAAGGCATGGCGCACGGCCGCTGCAGTACGGTTGCGGTTGTCGGTCATGCATTCGACCATCACCGCGACGCCGCCCGGACCGTAACCTTCATAGGTCAGTTCGACCATGTCGTCGGTATCTGCCGCACCGGCCCCACGGGCCACGGCGCGGTCGATGATATCGCGGCTCATGTTGGCGCCCAGGGCCTTGTCCAAGGCCAGGCGCAGGCGCGGGTTGGAGCCAGGATCACCGCCGCCCTGGCGGGCAGCGACGGTCAGTTCGCGAATCCACTTGGTGAAGATCTTGCCTTTTTTGGCATCCTGACGCTCTTTGCGGTGCTTGATGTTCGCCCACTTGGAATGGCCAGCCATAACACAACTCCGAAATTCTCTAGAAACCTTTCAATCCCGCCCCAGGCGGGATTTCCCTCTTTTAAACGCAAAGGCGCATCCGAAGATGCGCCTTTTTGACTGCGTACAACCTTATCGCGCTTTCACGCCGCAGCCTTACTCAGCCTTCGGCGCCTCGCGCAGGCGGATGTGCAGCTCGCGCAGCGCCTTGGCATCCACCACACCCGGAGCCTGGGTCATGACGTCCGCAGCACTCTGGGTTTTCGGGAAGGCAATCACTTCACGGATCGACTGGGCACCGGTCATCAGCATCACCAGGCGGTCAAGGCCGAAGGCCAGGCCACCGTGAGGTGGAGCGCCATATTTCAGGGCGTCGAGCAGGAAGCCGAACTTCTCTTCCTGTTCCGCTTCGTTGATGCCCAACAGGCGGAAGACCGACTGCTGCATCTCTTTGCGGTGGATACGGATCGAACCGCCACCCAGCTCAGTGCCGTTGAGCACCATGTCGTAGGCACGGGACAGAGCGCCCGCCGGGTTGGCTTCCAACTCTTGCGGCGTGCACTTGGGTGCGGTGAACGGGTGGTGCAGGGCGCTGAAGCTGCCGTCGTCGTTCTCTTCAAACATCGGGAAGTCGACGACCCACATCGGTGCCCATTTGCAGGTCAGCAGGTCGAGGTCGTGGCCCAGCTTGATCCGCAGCGCGCCCAGGGCTTCGCTGACGATCTTGGCCTTGTCGGCGCCGAAGAACACGATATCGCCATCGACTGCGCCAACGCGGTCGAGGATCACATTGAGCTTGTCTTCCGGGATGTTCTTGACGATAGGCGACTGCAGGCCTTCAGCACCCTTGGCGCGCTCGTTGACCTTGATGTACGCCAGGCCCTTGGCGCCGTAGATGCCGACGAACTTGGTGTAGTCATCGATCTGCTTGCGCGGCATGCTCGCCCCGCCTGGCACACGCAGTGCGGCGATGCGGCATTTCGGGTCGTTGGCCGGGCCGCTGAACACCTTGAAGTCGACTTCCTTGAGCTGGTCGGCAACGTCGACCAGCTCCAGCGGGTTACGCAGGTCTGGCTTGTCGGAACCGTAGCGGCGCATGGCTTCTTCAAAGGTCATGTGCGGGAACTCGCCGAATTCCAGACCCAGCACTTCCTTGAACAGGTTGCGGATCATTTCTTCGGTCAGGCCCATGATCTCTTTTTCATCGAGGAAGCTGGTCTCGATGTCGATCTGGGTGAATTCCGGCTGGCGGTCGGCGCGCAGGTCTTCGTCGCGGAAGCACTTGGCGATCTGGTAGTAACGGTCGAAGCCGGCGACCATCAGCAGTTGCTTGAACAGCTGCGGCGATTGCGGCAGGGCGAAGAAGCTACCGGCGTGGGTACGGCTTGGCACCAGGTAGTCACGGGCGCCTTCCGGCGTGGCCCGGGTCAGGATCGGCGTCTCGACGTCGAGGAAGCCGTTCTCGTCGAGGAAGCGACGGATGCTGGTGGTCATGCGCGAACGCAGGCGCAGCTTCTCGGCCATTTCCGGGCGACGCAGGTCGAGGAAGCGATAACGCAGGCGGGTTTCTTCGCCAACGTCGGAGAACTCGTTGAGTGGGAACGGCGGGGTTTCCGACTCGTTCAGCACTTCCAGCTCGTAGCCCAGCACTTCGATCATGCCCGACGCCATGTTGGCGTTGGTGGCACCGGCCGGACGCAGGCGGACCTTGCCGGTGATTTTCACGACGTACTCGCTGCGCACGCGGTCGGCGGCAGCGAAGCTCTCGGCGCGATCCGGGTCGAATACCACCTGGGCCAGACCATCACGATCACGGATATCGAGGAAAATCACCCCGCCATGGTCGCGGCGACGGTGAACCCATCCGCAAAGGGTGATTTCCTGACCTTCCAGGGTCTCGTTCAGTTGGCCGCAATAGTGGCTGCGCATCATGGTAGTGGTTTCACTTCTCGTAATTCGAAATTCGGTGGAGTTCCTGCCCGGACACCGCACCTTTTAAGTCAGGCCACGGATAATGCAGGAGCTCGCGCGTAGAGTTCAACTCAGTCTGCTTTGTCGCCGCCCGCCAGGTTCTTCTTGGCGCCGGTCTTGAAGTCGGTCTCGTACCAGCCGCTACCGCTCAGGCGAAAGCCCGGCATGGACAACATCTTTTTCAGCTCGGGCGCCCGGCAAGCAGGGCAGTCGACCAACGGCGCGTCGCTGATCTTTTGAATGGCTTCCAACTGATGACCACAGGAAGCGCATTGGTAATCGTACATGGGCATGGAATATCTCGGCGATCACATCACTGCTGCGCCACGCCCCGTACCAGCCGGTATGCGCAGCAAAGGGCGAGATTATATCCGTTAAATCGAGGCTGTGCAGCCGTGGCAACGCGCAGCGCACGCTATAGAAACACTCCGGCCCCTCTGATACAGGGTAACCCGGCTACATAACCCCAGCCTGATCTGCGGTGGATACCTGCCCTTTCAACGCATGAACCACACACACCACCCTGACCAGGCCGCTGAAATTCTTGACCCCGCCATAACGCAGGTGCACTTCGCGATCGACGTAAGACAGCAGCGCACTGACCGAACAGGTATTGATCCTGGCGATCTCGCCAAGGATATTCCAATACACTTCTTCAAGCCGCAGGCATGTTGAGAAACCATTCAACCGGACAGAACGCGATAATGGCCGGGCCAGCGCCATATCGAACCCTTTGACGAAGGGGTCGATCTTTATCTTGTAGACGCCGGAAGTTTCCAGCACACCTTTACCCATACTACGCGACATACACTTGACACTCCCTTGCCAAACGGCTCTTGAATAAACGGCTGTTATTGACCGTTGAGCCTATAAAACATCAAGCAGGCAAAGGCAGCCAGAAGACGGAGAGTCGCGGTTCGTAGGACAAGCCAACGTATGGATCAGGAAGCAACCAGGTGAAGCCAGTGGCGCCTGCCAGGCACCACTGGCCTGCGGTGCTTACTTGCTTTCGAGCAGCGCACGCAGCATCCAGGCGGTTTTTTCGTGAATCTGCATGCGCTGGGTCAGCAAGTCTGCGGTGGGCTCATCACTGACTTTATCGAGCAACGGGAAGATCCCGCGGGCCGTGCGGGTAACGGCTTCCTGGCCATCAACCAGTTGCTTGATCATGTTTTCAGCGCTGGGTACGCCTTCTTCTTCCTTGATCGAAGACAGACGGGCATAGATAGAGTAGGCACCCGGTGCAGGAAAGCCCAGGGCACGAATACGCTCGGCAATGGAGTCGACGGCCAGCGCCAGTTCGTTATATTGCTCTTCAAACATCAAGTGCAATGTACGAAATTGCGGCCCTGTGACGTTCCAATGAAAGTTATGGGTTTTCAGATAGAGTACATAGGTATCTGAAAGCAGCCGTGAAAGTCCGTCAACAATGGATTTACGATCTTCTTCGCTGATACCGATATCGATTGCCATGTTTATTCCCTTCAATTGTGATGAAAATTCATTGATCAGGCGCTTACCCACTCTAGCAAGAGTACCCGCCTTGCGCAGCCCTCACGCCGCAGGAAGCCTGCGACAAATCGCCTCTTTGCATCACGCTTGATGCACGAGCGACAAGGCCCGGCGCCCTGAAAAAACCGCGCACCTGTCTAGGACAAGCGTTTGCCGCACAAATGCCATAATCTTCGCAACGCCTTGAAACGCTTGATTTGAGAAGGCACAGGCTTTGCTGTTAAATAGGCAGCGTGTCGCCGCCGCTATTTCCTGTGGTAAGCGGCATAGGCTGAAAATCGCGCACGTGCCCAACGCCTCCCATTGTTCAGAAGCGAACCGTGCCAGTCAGCTCTTCCTTGTGATCCGTCTTAACGTGAGTTAATCAAAATGTTGAAAATCGTCCACCTGCTAACGGGCGCTGCAGCGTTGCTGCTGTCCTTTATCCCTAGCCTGCAACCAGAAAGCCTGCCGTACCTGCAACAACACGACGCGCTGTACCTGGCTCTGTTCGGCCTTCTCAACCTGACGCTGGCGCCAGTGATTCCCTACTGGAACAAAGGCACACGCCATCAACTGCAAAACCTGGTCAGCGCATTGCTGGTACTCACCGTCGTCGTACAAACCCTCACCCTCCTGGCCCCCATGCCTGAAGTCGGCGGCCATCCAGCCATCCTGCTCAGCCTGGCCATTGCTGTTGTGGCTATCGTTCTTCACCTGGCCATCAGTTTCTACCGTGCATCGGCCCCGGCCACCTCGCAAAACTACGATATGACCAACCGGGATACCGGGACCGTCAAGTGGTTCAACACCTCCAAAGGCTTCGGCTTTATTTCCCGGGACTCGGGCGACGATATCTTCGTCCACTTCCGGGCCATTCGCGGCGAAGGCCATCGCGTCCTGGTGGAAGGCCAGCGCGTGGAGTTCTCCGTGATGAACCGTGACAAAGGCCTGCAAGCTGAAGACGTGATCGCCGCCCTGCCGCGTCGCTGACCCCAGGCCAGGCTCCAAAAAAAACCGCGATGCAGTCGAGACTGCATCGCGGTTTTTTATCGCCTGGGGTTTATCCAGGCATCAGTAATGGGGCGGCGGCGCTTCTTCCTCGGAAGACTCGAACTGCCCGCCCATTTCTTCCTGGCGCTTGAGCAAGGCCGTTATCTGCAATTGCAGGCGCTCTACCGCCCGCTGCTGGGCGACCAGGATGTCATTGAGTGTCTCGATGGTGTCGTCCTGGAAAGCCAGGCGGCTCTCAAGGTCCGTCACGCGGTCTTGCAGGTCCATGGCTCAGTCCTGGGCAAAAGTGAAGTCGGGGGGCAACAACTGGCGCAGACGGGCACGGATCACCGCGACCTGAGCGTCGGTATAAGGCACTGCCGGGTGCCTGCCCCAGACTGGGGCAGGCCAGGCCGCATCGTCGCGCTTGCGCACAATCACGTGCATATGCAACTGGTTGACCACATTGCCCAGCGCGCCAATGTTCATTTTATCGGCATCGAACCCTGCATTGAGCAACTGCGCCAAGGTGGTGGTTTCGTGCCACAACCGGGACTGGTCACCGGCATCGAGCTGGAACACTTCGCTGATGCCCGCAATGCGCGGCACCAGGATAAGCCACAGGTAGTTTGAATCGTTGGACAGCAGCAGCCGGCACAGGGGAAATTCCCCGATGGGCAAGGTGTCGTTTTGCAGACGTGGATCCAAGGCGAACACCGCAGTCACTCCGTTCGGCTAGTCAGTTTCAGGCGCCCAGCATACCTGCGAATGGCGGCTGCTTCACGGGGCAATCCGTTCGCCACCTGCGAGCAATCCCACTGCCGGGCACCGACGCACCAAAATGAGTCTTTTATGCCCCGCCTTGAGGGAAACTCTGAAAAAGACTTTCTGATTTGGCAAAATACCGCGACCCCACCCACCGAGTTTCCCGATGAAGCAGATGACCTTCGCCGACGCCGAG
>NZ_LKBY01000094.1:0-99581 GCF_002699915.1 Pseudomonas sp. ICMP 8385
ATTCGAAATCGGAAAAGCTCATCTGGCTCATAGGCGGCTCGGATCAGGTGGTCAGGCGTATTTCAGCACATTTGAAAACTTGTTCGGAGATTCCCTAGAGCCAAGTGTGTGTGAAAGGCGCAGGGAGCGCTTTGCCTGGGGAGATGGAGTTTTGCGCCGAAGTCTGGAAATTTGTCTTTGCGTCTGATTTAAGGGGCTGGGACCCGACACAATTCCGGTCATGTTCGACGACTTCGATGACTTTATGGATAGCGACCGGGCTCTATAACTTTTTAATTTTGAGCGTTCATCACATAAGTGGCGAATGCAGATCCTTCGCGGTTTTCCACAAGGCACTTTGGCCACGATATTTATCTTAAATACAAGTATTTCATAGGATTAACCTCTCCCATTCTGATATGGTTTTTTTCGACTATCTGAGCCTTTTTCGTGAATCAGTAGTCTATAAAGTGCACGCCCGATGTTCTTTAAAACAACAAAAAGCAGCCAACTAATTTTGGCGCTTGGGCACACTGACGCGCTCGAGAACTCAGACCATCTCAGGATCAGAAATAAAACCTTTCTTTATAAAAAGAAATGGCACAAATAACTATTCACTTGATTTGGAGAGGGCGCCGTGCGAAAGCTTGGCTTGGGCTTACTGGTAACTGGCGTTTTAGGGCAACTATCAGCTCTACTATGGACCTACACGTCCACAGGACCAACTTGTGAAAATAACGTCGACAATTCATACATCCAGCAAAAAGTGACAGACTTCGAGCACGTATTTGACGACATCGCTAATAAAGTTTGCGACAGAAATCAGTACAAATCTTCCCGACGAATTCACGCCCGCATTGAATACGCCCAGCCGCCATCGCGCACTAAAAGCCATTCAGCAACTGGAGTTGCCGGTAGCGCGTAAAGAAAACAATTTTGTCGTCATAGGCCCATATAAACATAAGCAGGACGCGGCTCGAGTCGTGAAAGAGCTGAGTGAAAGTCATGGCGTTCGAGGATGGATGATGGCAGGAAATTGACATAGTCCAATTTAGCGCTGGGCCGACCTTGAACAACCAGCTACTTATTGCATGCCACAAGAGAGCATTCATGATCGCAAAAGAACTTAGAGCCGAACTTGCCCTGAAGAAATTCCTGGACGCCAATCTATGGATTCAGCTTGAACTCAGCGAGCTGAATTACAGCCTCGCTGAAAACTGCGGGCTCTCGCCAGAAGAATATCGCCTTAAATTTCTGAAAGAAGCATTTGAAGCAGAAGCCGACGCGCACGGCTGCGATTGCTGGGACTTCATCCTGCAGTGGGCGGCCGAAACCAAGGAAGAACTTGAATTGATGCGCGAAGAACGCATGAAAGAGATTTATGACTTTATGGACAATTAATAGACGCTACAAATTTCGTAACCTTTAAAAGCTCAGAGTTTCAAGATGAAAGACTAACTTAATCGGCGGGAGCATTACCCAATACTCCCGCCCTCCTCTCGGTTCAAACCGCCGTATAACTATCAACCACACGCCGATACTGGCTGGGGGAAGCGCCGATGTGCTGACGGAAAAACCGTGTGAAATGACCTTGCTCGGAGAACCCGAGGTTCTCAGACAACAGGCCCAACGTGCCACTGCGCTCACGCTCCAGCCAGGCAAAAGCCCGGCGCATGCGCGCGTCGTTAAGCAGCAGGGTCGGGGTCATGCCGGTGTCTTTCTTGAACAGCGCAAAGAAGTGTGCCCGAGACAGACCACAGGCCCGCGCGGCGTTGTCGATCGGGTTCGGATCATCGAGGTGCTCAAGCAACCAGGCGGTGCCACGGCGCACGCGCGCATCCCGGAACTCACCTGTGTTGGGCGCACCCAGTAGCGACAAATGCCGCCAGCTGGAAAAGTCCTCGATCAGTTCGATCAGGAAGTCGAACAGCATGAACTCCAAACGCTCTTTCGGCACGATCCCACAACCATGCGCTTCGGCGACCAGGATGTCGGCCAGGGTGCGATTTCGACTCGACAGCTCGATGCATGATTGGGCAAAAAAGTCCGGCCGACCGCTGAGCGCCAGCGATTGCTGGGCAGTGGCCAGCCAGGCGGGCTCTATGTAAAGCGCCAGGATTAGCGTGGCACCGGCACCCGGCTGCGGATCGTAGAAATGCGGCTCCCAGGCGTTGACCAACACCGCGGTGCGATCACTGAGCGGAACCCGTCGACCGTTAACGTTGAAGTAAGTATCCTCGCCGGACACTTTGACCAGCACATGGCATTCGGAATGGGTATGGGTGACCAGCGAATGATCCATATTCAGCAAGGCGACCCGGCCAAACCTGCCGTGGAAAACCCGTTGGGCAATCGACATCAGATTCCTCCTCGCTTGAAGCGATATTGTTATCGGCCTCAATGCATATCATCGGGGCGCTTATCTATTTCTCAAGCCCGTCGATCGGTCCATGGTTCAGCCAGACTTGGCTGGCCACTATCGCGCGCGAATGACCGAGCGTCTACCTCGACTTTCGCAGCCCCCACGTTCGTCGGAAAAACCGCCTTACAAGGCATGGCGTTCTTTGCCGTGATAAACGCGCAGGATATCGGCCACCACCGCCAGAGCGATCTCCGCCGGGGCCTTGCTGCCCAGATCGAGGCCGATGGGCATGTGCAAACGGGCAATCTGTTCATCCGTCAGACCACCGATGCGCTTGAGCCGCTCGGCGCGCTTGGCCGAGGTTGCCTGAGAACCCATGGCACCGATGTAAAACGCCGGGGTGTGAACCGCTTCCATCAGCGCCAGATCATCGATTCGAGGATCGTGAGTCAGCGCCACCACCGCAGTCGCCGCATGGCAACCACCAGCGGCGATGTACATCGAGGGCAGCACGCGTTGCATCTCCACGCCTTCGAGCTGCACATGCTGCATCTCATCCCGGGGGTCGCAGGCGATGACTTCGCAGCCGATGGCGCGGGCGAAACTGGCGCAAACTTCAGCGACCGGCGACAGCCCGGCCAGAATCAGTCGCAACGCAGGGCCAACACTGATGCGCACCGTCTCGTCGACGACTTGCACCCGCTCGCTGCCGTGTCCGATGTCTGCGTCCAGGCGCAAGGCTCCGCTGCTCAACTCGACATGGCGCAGCAGACGCCGCTGACCCAGTAACGCCGCTTGCAGACTCTCCAGGTGCTCGATCCATTCGAGACTCGCAGCGCGGTGCTCGACCAGCACGATCAGCACGCCACCACAGGGTAATCGCAGACAGTGGCGTTGCTCGACGCTGTCGCCATAACTGACGATCTGCGCCGGTTCGCGTAATTCACCGCGCGTCAGGCTTTCGAGAAACTCCTCCTCGACGCAGCCACCCGACAGCGAGCCGACGTGTTCGCCCGAGCCATTGGTCACCAGCATCGCCCCCGGCGCACGCGGCGCCGAGCCATAGGTGGAGAGCACCGTACACAGCCACTGGGCCTGCCCGGCGCGAGCCCATTGCAGTGCCTGGTCGATCACCTGAACATCGAGATGACGCATGTTTTCTGTACCTCAAGCAAAGCGTGGTGCTGCAGACAGGGTTACGTTTACGGTAACCTGCGAGCAACCTTGTTCAATCGTTGATTCAACATGTCGCCACAACAATTTCTGCAACTTGGGCCGCTGCGCCTGGAATATCGCCAAATTCCTGCGGCTGACCCATCGCGACCGACGCTTGTGCTGTTGCACGAAGGCCTCGGCAGCGCCGATCAATGGAAAGACTTCCCCCAGCGCCTGGCCCAGGCCAGCGGTTGCGGTGTGGTCACCTACAGTCGTCAGGGTTATGGGCAATCGAGCCCGGTAACCCTGCCGCGTCCGCTGAACTACCTGAGCAGCGACGGCCCTCGTGAACTGCGGCAATTGCTCGATGCCTTGCAACTGCCGCAAGTGGTTTTGCTCGGTCACAGTGACGGCGCCTCCATTGTCCTCGCCTATGCCGCCGCCAATGATCCCCGCGTATTGGGCAGCATTGCACTGGCGCCTCACGTGATTGTCGAGACCGAGAGCCTCGATGGCATTCGCCATACCACCGAGGTTTGGCATCAGGGCGAATTGCGCGAACGCCTGGCACGCCACCATGGGACCAATGTCGACGGCGCCTTTCACGGTTGGAGCGACAGCTGGTTGCACCCGGACTTTTCCTTGGACGATCTCGAAGCGCAGTTGGCTTATATCGAAAGGCCGCTGCTGGTCATTCAGGGTCGCGAAGACCACTACGCCACGCCCGAGCAACTGATGGTCATCCAGCGACAGGTGCCTGGGCCGTGCCGCTGTGTGTTGCTGGATAACTGCCGGCACTTTCCCCAGACCGAAGCGACCGAGCGGACCTTGCAGCTGATCTGCGAATTCCTGGAGCGCCTCCCCGCCTGAATGCCCCGAATGTGACTCAACCATCGATCACCTCATCCAGCGTTGCTACGCGCTCCGGTCGTTCGCGCCAGCGACGGACGACACCCAGTTCGATATCGAACATATCCAGCACCCTTCCTACAGTGTGATCGATCATGTCATCCAGGCTGGTCGGCTTGGCATAGAACGCAGGCACTGGCGGCGCGATCACCGCACCGAGTTCAGCCAACTCGGTCATGCTGCGCAGGTGATTGCGGTGCAGTGGCGTCTCGCGAACCATCAGCACCAGGCGCCGGCGCTCCTTGAGCACCACGTCGGCGGCGCGGGTCAGCAGCGTTGAGGTCACGCCGCTGGCAATTTCTGACAGGCTGCGTATCGAACACGGCGCGATGATCATGCCCATGGTTTTGAACGAGCCACTGGCAATTGCCGCGCCGATGTCCTGATTGATGTAGCTAACGTCAGCAAGGGTCTTGATCTGAGACCAGGACATCTCGGTTTCATGGGCCAAAGTAATCAGCGCCGACTTGCTGACCACCAGATGGGTTTCAATCGGCGTGTCGCGCAACAGCTCCAGTAGACGTACGCCATAAACGGCGCCGGAGGCACCGGAAATTCCTACGATCAGCCGCTGCGGCCGGCTATTACTGGGAACGCTCATGGTCGCCTTCCTCTATCGGGCCTTCTTTGTAGAAATGGATGGCGTCGAGTGCGGTGGTCATGGTTTTGCCGATCATCTCGATGAACAGCATTGCCGCCGGGGTCAGTGGTCGACGGGCGTCGTGCACACAGACCATGCGCCGGCTGATCCCCGGCGCGGCCAGCGGATAGGCGCGCAACGCGCCTTCGTGCAATCCGCGATGCAAGACGGTTGCCGGCAGCACGCTGACCCAGTCGCTGCGACGCAAGAAGTCCTCAATGACCGCCAGATCGTCCACCTCCAACTGCGGGGTGACTTCAATGCCCTGGGCGGCAAGGTGCTGGTCGATGACCATACGCAGCCCGTGACGACGCGAGGGCAGCACCAGTTTGAATCCCGCCAGACTGGCCAACGGCAAGGGCAACGCTCCGTTAAGGCGATTGGCTGCACCGGTGGCGACCAGTAGCTCCTCATCGAAAATGTCGTGGCCGATCAGGTGCTCATGCTGAAAGCTTTGGTTGATGACCGCGAAATCCAGCACGCCGGTCAGGACCTTCGCGATCAACTCCTGGCTGTAGCCCGAGGTGACGCTCAATTCAACCTGTGGCTGATGCTCGACGAAATGCGCCAGGGTGCTGGCCAACGCGTTGTTGGCGGCAGACGCGATCAGCCCGGCACTGATGCGTCCGCCGATCTGGCCGCTACGGTCGATCAGGGCCTGACGCGCCGCCAGCAGCTGGCCAAGAATCGGCATGAACAAACGATAAGCCTGATCGCCGGCCTCGGTCGGCGCCATGCCCTTGGAGCTGCGCTCGAACAACGTCTGCCCGAGTTCTTCCTCAAGCCTGGCGATCTGCATCGACAACGCCGGTTGCACGATATTCAAGCGCTGCGCAGCCCGGGTGACGGAGCCTTCCTCATAAAGGCAGGTAAAATACTTCAGATGGCGCAGCTCCATGGTCACCCTCGCGTGCGCGCTCAACCGAGCGTGCCGACGTTCTGATAAATGTGTTTGAGCTCGCTGAAATCCAGCAGCGCATCGACGCCATGCAAGCGCCCCAGGCCGCTCTTGCGGTAGCCACCGGTTTCCGCCTCGGCGAACAATTTGTTGTGGTCGTTCAGCCACACCGTACCGTTGCGCAGTGCCCGAGCGACACGCCAGGCGCGAGCGCCCTGCCCGGTCCAGACACTCGCCGACAGACCGAACTCGGTATGGTTGGCGCGCGCTACTGCCTCGGCTTCATCTTCGAAGGACTCCAGCACCAGCAACGGGCCGAAGATTTCCTCCTGGCAGAAGAACGCGCCGCTGTCGCGGTGGGCGATCAGTGCAGGGGCGAGGAAGGCGCCCTGACTCAGCGCGCCATCCGGGCGGCCGCCGGCCAGCAGCACCTCGTCGCAACAGTCCAGCGCCTCGGCGATGCGCCTCTCGACCTTGTCGCGCGACTGCCAGTCGATCAGCGGGCCCATTTGCGTCGCCGCCTCCAAACCGTGGCCCAGGCGGATTTCGCCGAGCGCGGCACTGAGCGCACGTTTCATCTCGGCAAAACGGCTGGCCTGCACCAGCACGCGCCGTGCGGCGGTGCACTGTTGGCCGGAAATGATGGTTGCTGCTGCCGCCAGTTTCGGTGCGATAGCCTCGACGTCGGTATCCTCGAAGACCAGGCAACAGGATTTGCCGCCGAGTTCAAGGGACAGCTTCTTCATGGTCGCTGCGGCGTCTTGCATGATGCGCTGGCCGGTTGCGGTGGAGCCAGTAAAGCTGAGCACATCTACCAGCGGCGAAGCCACCAGGTACGCCGCGCCGACATGCCCAGTTTCAGCGAACAGGTTGACCGCGCCGGCCGGTAGGCCCGGTAGGGCGAATAGCGGCTCGAGCATGGCCGCGTTGAATAGCGCGGTCTGCGGCGCCGGCTTGATCACCGCGGTGCAGCCGGCCGCCAATGCCGGGGCGAGGGCGCGCACCAGCAGCACCGCCGGGGCATTCCATGGAATGATCAGCCCCGCGACCCCGGCCGGTTCACGCAGCATGTTGGAGAACTCGCCAGGCGCCACCTCCATCACATGGCCGGGATTGTGTCGGGCCAGACCGGCATAATAGACAATCTCGGAAATCGCCCCGGCTATCTCGCCGCGCGATTGCACCAGGGCCTTGCCATTCTCGCGGGTGAGCAGCTGCGCCAGTTCCTCCTGGCGTGCCTTGAGGCCTGCGGCCCAATCCAGCAGCAATTGCTGACGCAGGCGCGGATTCTGTGACCACTGCGGGTTGGCGAAGGCGCGCGCGGCGGCGGAGACCGCCGCTTGCGCCTCGGCTTCGCCGCCATCGGCGAAGCGGCCGATCAACTCGCAGCTGGCCGGGTCGAAGCTGTCCGCCCAATGTCCCGCGTCGGTCCATTGCCCATCGATGAAATGTCTGCTTTGCATGAGTCCTCCGGTATTCCGTGGGTCAGCGAGCAGCGGTCGACCACCAGAACCGACCGCTCATTGAGTCGCTGTCAGAGCTGGTGTTCGGTAGCCGCTTTGGACGCGCGCTCGACCTGCTGCGCATCAACGCGAGCCTGGTCCTCGGGTTTGCGCGCCGCATCCGACATGCCATTGAACAGCGTGCCCAGCACGCCCTTGTTCAAGTCGCTGGTGCCAAACAGTGCATCGCAGATCGGAAAGGTCAGGTTGAAATTGCGCGTGTGCATGAAGTCCGGGTTGTGATGCAGGACATGCATGCGGCGCACCGTGTTGACCAGCGGCATGGCATCGAGCAGCGGATGCTCGAGGTGCGACAGCGTGTGCAGGCCTTCGTACATCAGGAAGTAGGCCGCCATCGTCAACATTGCGATATAGCCGGCGTTGGCCGTCCATAACGTGCCCAGCAGCAGGGCCAGCGGCAGCGCGGCCATCACGAACAACACCGGAGCGAATGGGGGAAACAGCAGAGCGCGCCAATCCTGATGGCCGTGATAGTCCAGCGTCTTGTGCGAGAAGAACTGATGGTGGGTGGCGACATGCCGCTTGTAGGCCGGCTTGAGCCAGCTCCTCGGGCTGTGTAGCAAATAACGGTGGCCCGCCCATTCGGCCCAATTGCCGAACAGGAACATCGGCACTACCACCAGCAACCACTCCTGCCAGCTCGCATCGACAATCTGGCTGGCGCAGTACCAGAGCACCCCGCCGGTGAACAGCAGGGTGAAAGCCAGGTGCATTTCGCCGCGATACCAGTTGGGTGTGGACGCACGATAGCTCTCGCGGTATGCGTGCGAACGCTCAACGATTTGTTGTTCACGATTCATAACGGTTTACCCTTTCAATGAAATATCGGCTGCGCATGGACTCCCCCTATCAGTGGGTCACCGAGCCGCCGTCGACCACCACAGTCTGGCCGCTCATGAAATCGCTGTCGGCGCTGGCCAGAAACAGCAGCGCGCCGACCAGGTCTTCCGGTACCGCCTCGCGCTTGATGCAGCGGCTGGCGATGTTGTTGCGCACGATGTCGCCGGCCCAGGCGGCGTTGGCCTGGACGTTGGCGCTCATGGTCAGGCCGGGGGCCAGGCAGTTGCAGCGGATGCCGGCGTCGCCGACTTCGCGCGCTATCGAGCGTGTCAGGGCAATCACCGCGCCCTTCGACGCGACATACGCCGCCATCATCGGCGCGCCTTTGAAAGCCGTTGCCGAGGCAATATTGACGATCTTGCCGTAGCCCTGACGGCGCATCACCGGCATTACCGCCTTCGCGCACTCGAAGGAACCGCGCACGTTGACTGCCATGATCCGGTCCCATTCCGCCGAGCTGGTCTGCTCGAAAGGTTTGAGTTCCAGGGTGGCGAACAACGCCGCGTTGTTGATCAGCACGTGCACACCGCTGAACTGCGCCACGGCTTCCTCGACCATGGCTTGCACCGCGGCACCGTCGGTCACGTCGCAAGCGATTGCCAGGGCCGTACCGCCCTTGTTGCGGATCGCGGCAGCGGTTTCGTCAGGCGCCTTCAAATCGCAGAGCACCACCTTCGCGCCCTCGGCCGCCAGCGCCTTGGCGTAGGTGGCGCCGATACCTTGGGCCGCGCCGGTGACGATAGCGACCTTGCCGGTCAATCTGTTCATTGCCATCTCCTTCACTTGAAGTTGCCTTGGGTTTCCGGAATCACCACGCTGCCGATCAGGTAGATCACCGACAGGCCGGCGGCGAAAATCGCCAGTACCATGGGGATCTGCGCGGGGCTGCTGCTGAACAGGGACACAAAGGTCGGCATGGTTCCACCGAGGGCGAAACCGATGTTCCAGGACAATCCTGTGCCGCTGGCGCGCAGCTCGGTGCTGAAGCGTTCGTTGAGGAAGATCAGGATCGGCGCGATGATCGCCCCGCCCATGAAGGCGATGCCCACGCAATACAGCGCAGTGCGGGTCAGCGAACCCGGCTCGGCGACACCGAGGAACATCATCGGCAAGCTCACCAGGTTAATCACACCCAGTAGCATGAAGGTCTTCTTGCGACCGATCAGGTCACTCAGGTAACCGAAGGCCAGTGCTCCGACAATGGTTGCCACCGACCCGTACATGAGCATCTGCGAAGTTTGCGTATGGGGCACTTTGGCGACCACGTTGAGCAAGGTCGGCAGATAACCGCAGGCCAGGTAATACGTTGCTCCGCCGCCGAATGTAATCAGCAGATTGACCAGCATCACGCTGCGGTACTCGCGACCAAACAGACGCTTGAGCGGCGACACGACCACTACCGCCGGCCCCTTGGTCTTGCGCGCTTGTTGCAGTTGCTGCCAGACCGGGGTTTCTTCCAGATAGCGGAACATCACCAGCCCGAAAAACGTGCTGAGCAGCCCGCAGAAGAACATGAAGCGCCAGCCCCAGACGTCAAATTCATCCCCGGGGAAAATTTCCGACAACACCAGGTAAGTGAACGACGCCAACAGCGCGCCCATGCCGGCACCGGCACCACCGATCAACCCGGACATCAGGCCGCGATAGCGCGGCGAGATGGATTCGGTGCCGATGGTGTGAGTGGAGGCCACGATGCCGCCAACGAAAATGCCCTGAATCACCCGCAATAGCAGAAACAGTATCGGGGCCAATATGCCGGCCTGATGAATGGTCGGCAGCGCGCCAAACAGTGCCGTGGAAATACCGACGCCGACCATCGACACCATCAACGCTCGCTTGCGGCCGTGCTTGTCGGCATACGCGCCGAAGATTGCCGAACCCAGGGGGCGCACCAGCAGGGCCACGGCGAATGAGGCGTATACCGCGGCCAGCGACAGTGTCGGGGTGTCCGAGGGGAAAAACATGCGGCCGATGATCGGCGCCACGTAGAGCAGAATGAACAGGTCAAACAAATCCAGCGCCCAGCCGAATGTCGAGGCAAATGCCGCCAGTAAGGCCTTGCCCGGTGGAATCTGCGGTGTATCGATAGCGGCGCTGGTTGGCGATGCAGTTGTTGTTGTTGTTGTCGTGGTCATGGTTGCCTCACGCAAGACGTGTCTTGAGTTGGTTGGAACTATCGGAAACAGGCCGCTGAACACCAACGGCCGCCGGGTTCAATCGTGCGTCTGGAGCACGCGTTGCCAGTCTTGCGGCGCCGCGTGCGCTAGCTTGTCGAGTTCGACTTCCTGTTGGCCCGGCACCTGGATTCGTTTGAAGCGCATGGTCGGTGCCGACAGCGGCACCGTGGCGTCATAGCCCATCTTCGAGCCGACACCGTCACGGGTGGACGGGTCGAGTTTCGAGCCCTGGGATTCGTGGATCAGCACCAGGTCGCGGTCGGCCTGGAAACGGGTGGCAATCGCCCACTCGACTTCGGTGGGGTCATGAATGTCCACATCCAGATCCACCACGGTGACATGCTTGATGTCGTAGTGACCGCCCAGCGCGCCGAGGATGACGTTCTTGCCCTCGCCTTCGGAGCGTTTGTCGATCTGCACATAAAGGTGATAACGACACACTCCGCCCTTGCTCAGGTGCACGTCACGCACGCACGGAAAACTGCGGCGCAAGTGCGCGAGCATGGTCGCTTCGCGCGGGATGCCGCCGAGCAGCAAGTGTTCCAGGCCGCCGCCGACGATGGTGTGAAAGATCGGGTTGTGACGATGGGTTACGGCGTCGACTTCGATCACATGTCGCTCGGCGCGTTCGCCGTAGTACTGCGGAAACTCGCCGAACGGCCCTTCCATCTCCCGCGCCTTGGCCAGCAACCGGCCCTCGATGACGATCTCGGCGTCGGCAGGCACGCGAATCTGATGGGTCACGCAGCGCGTTACCGCCAGCGGACGGCCATGCAGAGCGCCGGCGATTTCCAGTTCGTCGTGATCGATCGGCACGATGGCCTGGGACGCCAGCAAGGTCAGCGGATCAGCACCAATTACCACCGCCACGTCCAGATCCTCACCCAGCGCCTCGACTTCCTGAAAGAAGGCCAGCGCATGGCGTGGCAGCAGCAATGCACCCAGTCGATTTGGGCTGCTCACCTGCAAGCGGTGAATCGAAACGTTCTGCACCCCGGTGCGCGGGTTGCGGGTAATCAGCAGGCCAGCGGTGATGTAAGGGCCGCTGTCGTACTCGTTGTGGGTGGGAATTGGTAGCAGTTTGTTCAGGTCGATCTCGCGATGCACCACTTGCTGACAAGCTGCATCGCTGACTTCCCGCCACGGCAGCGGATTGAGGCTGGCCGCCTCGAAACGCGCCAACACTTCAGCGGACTCCACGCCCATCGCCTCGGCCATCCACTGCCGGTCGGACAGCAGGCCGGAAACCACCGCAATCGAGTGGCCGCCAGGCTGGGGAAACAGTGAAGCGCTCTTGCCGTCCAGACGATTAGCAATCGCTGCAACGCCGAAACGCAGGTCCACGCCGGGACGTATCATTGCCAAACGCTGCTGGCGCTGCAAATGGTCGAGCCAGCCACGCAGGCTGGCGCCTGCTGGCAAGTCCCCGGCCATGTCGGCTTCGGGGGTGGAAAGGGTCACAGGCTGCATGGCCTTACCTCGTCATTATTGTTTTGGTGGCATGCCCGGTCACCCGGCGGCGGGTTAAAGAACGGCTGATAGAAGTCCTTGAGCAACAAGGTGGCGATGCCCATGGTTAGCGCGGCCATGGTGCCGAACAGCGCCCCGGCCAGTCCTGCAACGGCGATCCCGGCCATCCATTCGTGCATGTGCCCGAAAAATTGCGCAAAGGCCTGCAACGATGGAATCACCGTCGGGAATTCCTTGCCTCCGGAGGTGAAGTTTTTCGCGCTTTGTGTAGAGCGTCGAACCCAGAAACTGATCAACGCCAAGACCACCCTGTAGGCGGCCACGATGGTTAATACCAGCCAGCTAGAAGCCATAAGTGGAACTCCGATTTTTATATTTATTGGACGGATTTCGGTGCAGCCGATCTCACCCTACGAGCCCCGCAACGGGTTTTCTATTAACGAATATTGATGCGCCCTATCAGTTTCAGTGAAGGGGCGGCAGGCCCTGCTCCATAGGGAGGCACGCCGTTGCCGACATGCTCCCGGGCCTGCTCGCCGGTACGCATTTACTCGCCGGTGAACACTGCCGGACGCTTGCTGTGAAACGCTTCGACGCCTTCCTTGAAGTCCTTGGAGCTGCGCAGGCGGCTGTAGCAGTGACCTTCCATTTCGATCGCGACGGTCAGCGGCGCATCTTCGTTGTCGTTGATCAGTTTTTTCGCCGTGCGCTGAGCCAGCGGCGAGAAGCGCCGCAGTTCATCAGCCAGCGCATCGACGGTGTTTTCCAGTTCGGTATCTGGCACGACCTCGGTAGCAATACCCCAGGCATAGGCCTGGTCGCCCGTAATGCGCTTGGCGCGCATCACCATGTGTTTGGTGCGGGTGATGCCGATGATTTTCTGCAGGCGTGCGGAGCCTCCCGAGCCTGGGATCTGACCCAGGTTCTGCTCCGGCAAGGCGTAGCGCGTGGTTTGCGAAGCAACGCGGAAATCGCAGGCCAGGGACAATTCAAAACCGACGCCGAAGGTGTAACCACGGTTGGCGACGATTACCGGTTTTTCGCAACGTGCCGGTGCCGCAACGTTCCAGGCCAGCTTCGAAACGTGCTCCGGCGAAGCTTCAAGGAAACCCTTGATGTCGCCACCGCTGGAGAAGTGTTCACCCACCGAGCGCAGCACGATGACGCGCACATCTTTGTGTGCATCGAGGGCTTCGAAGACCAGGCGCAGTTGATCGCGCTGCCCCATGGAAATGACGTTCAACGGCGCCCGGTTGAGGATGATGTCAGCGCGCTCGCGGGACACATCGACTTCAACCTGGAAGCCATCGAACTGAGTGTCGAGAAATTGCTGGATCGCTTGTTGTTGCATTGGAGTGTCCTCTGGATGATTAGCTGATGGCCTTCAAGGCCTGTTCCTGAAATTGGGCCAGCAGCACGCGCCGCAGCACCTTGCCAACTGGAGATTTGGGAATCTGATCGATGAACTGGTAACGCCGTGGCCGCTTGAATTTGGCCAGGCCCGAAGCGATGCAATGAGCATCGAGGTCGCATTCCGACACCTCGGCGCGCAGCTTGATAAACGCTGCAATGATCTTGCCCCACTGCTCGTCAGGCAGACCGACCACCACCACTTCTTCCACTGCCGGGTGCAGAGAGAGCATGTTTTCGATTTCCGCCGGGCTGACGTTTTCGCCGCCGGTGATGATCAAGTCATCGACACGACCCGTGACGAACAGATCGCCTTCCAGATCGAAGTAGCCGATGTCACCGGTGAAATACCATCCGTCACGCAACGCCTTGGCGTTCGCCTCAGGGCGGTTCAGGTAGCCTTCGAACGCCTCGTCACTCGCCAGGTCGGCGATGATCTGGCCCTCCTCCAATGGGTTGGCCTGCACGTCCACCGTTTCAGCATCGATCGGTACCACGCGCACGCGCTGGTTCATTGCACTGCGCCCTGAGGAGCCGGGTTTGCGACTGGCCTGCTGGTCGATGGTGAAGGTGTAGATTTCCGAGCTGCCGTAATGGTTGACGAACAACTGCGGCTGGAACGCCTGCTCGACGCGACGCATCAAGCCGTCGCTCATCGGCGCGCCGGCAAAGCCGATTTTCTCCACACTGGCTACTCGCTCGCGGGCGAAGGCCGGGTGCTCGATGAGCATGTGGTAGAGCGTCGGTACGAGGTACAGGTTGCTGACCTTTTCCCGCTCGATGGCCTGCAGCGTGGCTTCCACGTCGAACTTCGGCACACAGACGAAATGCCCGTCGATCAGCGCCATGGACAGCAACGAACGCACGCCCATGGTGTGGTAAAGCGGCATGACACCCAGCGTGCACTCGCTCTGGCGGTAGAGGTTTTGCGCTACGTGGGCCACCGCCGCGGCGCGTTCACTACGGTGCCGACGGGGCACGCCCTTGGGCTTGCTGGTGGTTCCGGAGGTGTACAGCAGCAGTGAAAAGTCTTCGGCGTCGGCCTGCAAAATGATGTCGGAGGGGGTCTGCGAACACAGCTCCTCGAAACTCAGGTCGGTGTCGGCGGCACGGATACCGGCGGCGATCCGTGGCAGCCTGGTGGCGGCGCTGCAACCGGCCACCGCGGCCACGGTCGCGTCGTCGTAAGCCAGTGCGCGGATTTGCGCATCTTCGATGCAGTAGCCCAGTTCATCGGCAGTCGAACGCCAGTTCAACGGGGTCATGACCACGCCCGCAAACTGACAGGCCCAATGCAGGGTCGCCATCTGCCAGCGGTTCTGCATCGCTACCAGCAGTCGGTCACCCCGTTGCAGCCCAAGGCGTTGCAAGCCCCGCGCTGCGCTCTGGATATCGACGAACCAGTCTTCATAGGTTTTCTTCAACGCACCGTCACTGACCGCCACGGCGTGCGGTCGGCGTTCAACGGCAGCGAGAAAACTGCGTCCGAGATCGAACATTATTGTTATACCCCTTTGTTCGTTTGGCGCTGGGCAGCGACTTCGAGCACGGCCTGGACGATGCCGGTGTAGCCCGTGCAGCGACATAGATGCCCCGAAAGCATGTCGCGTACCTGGGTCTCGTCCGGGTTGGGTACCCGTTCGAGGAAATCCACGCAGGACATGAGAATGCCCGCAGTGCAAAAGCCGCACTGCAAGGCGTGATGACGGCGAAAGGCTTGTTGCAGGTCGCTCAGTGTGTCGTCGTCGGCCAGGGACTCGACGGTCTCGATACGCCGCTCGTGCCCCTGTACCGCGAGCATCAGGCAGGAACGCATGGCGACCCCGTCCACCAGCACCGTGCAGGCGCCGCAGACACCGTGTTCGCAACCGACATGGACGCCGGTGGCACCGAGGTCGTGGCGCAGGAAGTCGCAGAGTTGGGTCCGCGGTTCGGCCAGCGCTTCGCGGGAGCGGCCATTGAGTTCCAGGCGAATCAGAAAGGTTTGGTCGGCAGTTACACGCATGTTCAGACTCCTTCGATCATCTGATGACCCAGCTCGCGAACCAGTTGGCGGCGATAGGCGGCGCTGGCGTGCACGTCGTCTTGTGCATCGAGCGACCAGGCGGTTTGATTGAGCGCGTCAGGCAGCGCCGCACCCCGTGGCAGGCTGCGACGTTGCGGACGGTCGGCGACCCCGCCGATGCCGAGTTCGACCTGGTCCGTCCCGATGGCCGCGGCCAGGGAGACAATTGCAAAGTCGCCGTGGCGCATGGCGATTTCGCGGAAGCGATAGGTGATGCCTTCGCGCTTGAGCGGAAAACGCACCTCGACGACCAGCTCATCCGCACGCTTGTCGGTGGTGAGAATGCCTTGGAAGAAGTCGGCGGCCTTGACGATGCGCTTGCCTTTTTTGGACTCGAGAACGATCTCGCCGCCCAGTGTCACCAGGCACAGCGGCAACTCGGCGCTGGGGTCGGCGTGAGCCACCGAACCGCAGACCGTACCGCGATTACGCGTCTGGAAGTGGCCGATCCAGGGCATCGCCAGTGCCAATAAAGGCACCTCGTCCATCAGGGTCGAACGCGCCAGCAACTGCGCCTGTCGCACCCCGGCACCTACCGCCAGGCAATCCTTGCGCAGCTCGATATAGGCCAGCTCGGCCACATGATTGATATCGATCAGCAACTTGGGTTGAGCCAGGCGCATGTTCAGCACCGCCATCAGCGATTGGCCACCGGCGATGATGCGAGCCTCCTGGCCATACTCGGCGAGCAACTCAACCACCTGACGACGGGTTTCAGCCCGAACGTAATCGAAAGCAGCCGGTTTCATTGCGCACCCCCATTGCCAAACAGCGCGCCAAGCGAGGCGCGCAGTCGCGCCCACCAGCCGGTGGAGATGGCTTGGCCGCTGACCCGTTGCGACAGGCGAGTAAAGATTTGTCCGATGATCACTTTCGAGGCCCCTTGCAACATTCGGCCGCCGACCGCGGCGACTTTGCCGCTGACCGCCACCTGGTATTGGTATTCCAGACGCGTGTGGCCATTTTCCAGTTCGACGAAACGCACTTTGGCCTGGCCCTGGGCCGAACCCATCGAGCTGCTGCCGGAACCGGACAGACGCAACGAATGCGGTGGGTCCAGATCACTCAGGGCCACCTTGGCCTCGAAGCGCGCACGGATCATGCCGACGCCGACGGTGACGTCTGCGCGGTATCGGTTCTCGCCTTCAAGCACGAGGTCGTGGCAACCGGGAATGATCGCCGCCAGCGTCTGCGGGTCGAGCAAGGTATCGAAGACCTGTTGCGGCGAAGCAGGAATCACCACCGAGTCGTTGGCCCGCAACGCGGGTCCACCGGCAGGTGCTGCGTCCAGGTCTTCGTCGGGCTCCATACCGGCGGGCCGAGGGGGCTCGTCGATCCCGATGAGCGTGCGTACTTTCGATGGTGTCAGTGGCAGACGGATGTCCGAGCGACCGAGGGCGTCGGCCACCGCGTTGGCGATGCACACCGGCGTGCTCATGTTGTTGCCCTCGCCCACACCCTTGGCGCCCAGCGGGGTGAAGGGCGATGGCGTTTCCATGTGCAGGATCACCGGTTCGATCACTTCCGGTGCGGTTGGCACCAGATAATCGGCGAAGGTCCCGGAGAGGAAGCTGCCGTCCTCACCGTAGGCGAATTCTTCCATCAGCGCCGCGCCGAGGCCTTGGGTGAAGCCACCACGAATCTGGCCGTCGACCAGCGCGGGGTTGAGCAGGCGGCCGGCGTCATGGCAGGTGACGTAGCGATCGATGTGGATCTCGCCGGTCATGCGGTCGATTTCCAGACCACAGATGTCGAAGACAAAGCCGTAGCACAGCGAGCTATTGACCTGGTCCTGGTCGTCCGGGGCCACCAATTGCGGCGGGCTCCAGAACGCGGTTTCGCGCAGACCGCCACTTTCACCTTCCGGTAGCAGGCCCGGCGACCAGTGGGTCGCACCGGCAATCCGATGGAATGGCGCCACCGCCCCGCCATTGACCACAAAAATCTTGCCGCCGGCGAAACGAATATCTTCGGGACTGGCCTGCAATTGCTCGCCGGCAATCACGGCGAGGCGATCGCGGATCTTCAGCGCGGCCTTATAGACGGCACCGGCCACAGCGCCGGCGAAACGGCTGGAATAGTTGCCCGAGGCAATCGACCAAGCGTCCTTCTGAGTATCCAGCTCGACGTTGACCACGATGGATTCCAATGCAACCCCAAGCACTTCGGCGACGACCTGAGCGACGGTGGTTTGATGGCCCTGCCCTTGCGGTGCCGAGGACACATGCACACTGACGTCACCCAACGGGCCGACGTTGATGGTTGCGGTGGCGACAGCGCCGTTTTTCGGACCGGCCTTGCGCCGCTCTTCGGGTGTCATCGCGGTGGTGATGTAACCCATGTTGGAAATCGAGGGTTCAATGACGGCGGCATAGCCAATGCCATAGATTCGACCTTCGGCCCGCGCCTGATCACGACGTTTGAGCAACTCGTCGAGTCCACCGTCAGCCGCCGCCAAGGCAATGCCAGCTTGGTAGTTGCCGGAATCGAGCAACGCACCGGCGGCCGCGCGATATGGGAAGGCATCGGCCGGCACCAGGTTGCGGCGGATCACGTCCAACGGATCAAGCTTCAACTGCACGGCGATATGTTGCAGCAGCCGCTCCAGGGCGAAATATACCTGCGGGCCACCGAAACCACGGTTCAGGCCGGAAGGGGTTTTGTTGGTCAGCACCACGCGGTTGCGCACTTGCAGATTGCGGATCGCATAGGCACCCGTCAGGTTGCCGTGCATGCGGTAGAAAGTCGCCGGTTCAGGCGCTCTAAGGTAGGCACCACAATCGTCGATCTGGTCATAACGCAAAGCGGTGATGCGCCCGTCTGCTTCTACCGCCGCTTCAATTTCGGTCACCCGATTGGTCGCCGAAGAAGCCCCCTGAAGATGTTCCAGACGGTCCTCGACCCACTTCACCGGTGCGCCGACCTTGCGTGACGCCAGCCCCATCATCACCACGTAAGGGAAAACCCCTTGCTTGATGCCAAAGCTGCCACCGGAATCTTTCGGTGTGCGCAAACGCAAGCGGTTGCCAGGCACATTCAGAGCCCGGGCCATGACCGTGTGTAATGCATAGGGGCCCTGGAAATTGGCAAGCACGTCATAAATGCCGGTGGCGCGCTCGTACTGAGCCAACACCACATAGCATTCAATGGGTGTGCAGGAACTGCGCGGAAACTTCACTTTGAGCGAGACCTTGTGCGGCGCCTGCTCGAAGGCCTGCTCCGGCTCGCCATAACGAAAGCGTCGTTCGTTGACCACGTTGCTGCCGACGGCTTCGTGCAGGATAGGCGCCTGTTCGGCGGTGGCCCGTTCTGGATCGATGATCGGGGGCAGCGGCTCGTATTCAACGCGCACACCTTCGATGGCGTCTTCGGCCAGATAGCGGCTCTCGGCGATCACCACGGCCACCGGCTCTCCAACGTAGCGCACTTTGTCGACGGCGACGCACCAGTGCTCCATCGGCTGACGTACACCCACCGGAAATGGCAGCGCCCAGCGTTTGACGTCTTCGCCGACCAGCACGCCGTGCACGCCTTTCATCAGCAGCGCACTGGAAAAGTCCACCGAGGTGATCCGCGCATGAGCGTGGGGTGAACGGATGATCGCCGCATGGAGCGTCCCCGGCGGGATCGCAGCGTCATCGGCATAGCAGCCGAGACCGCGCAACAATGCGGCGTCCTCGACACGGGCCTGACGGGCGCCGATGTGGCCGGTCTGATTTTCGGTAGCAGGTTGGAAACTAGTCATTTTTTCGCGGCTCTTGTTGTTATGCAGCGCGATAGCGTTAGAGCCGAGTGTGTGAGAAAGGCGCAGGGAGCGCCTTGCCTGGGGAGAGGGAGTTCTGCGTTGGAGTCTGACAATTTGCCTTAGCGTCTGATTTACAGGACTGGGACCCGACAGAATGGCCGCTCAGGGAAGGGACGCGGGATGGCTCAGGAACGCTTCGATTTCTGCGTAGGGCATTGGTTTGGCAAAGTAATACCCCTGAAAAATATCGCAGCGACTGCCCTTCAGGAAATCCACCTGAGACGCCGTTTCCACGCCTTCGGCGACCACCGTCAGGCTGAGGTGATGGGCCATGGAAATAATGCCTTGGGTGATCGCGGCATCGTGATTATCGGTGGTGATTTCCTGGATGAACGAGCGGTCAATCTTGATCTTGTCGATGGGCAAACGCTTGAGGTAGCTGAGGCTGGAAAAACCGGTGCCGAAATCATCAAGCGCAATGCGCACCCCCAACATCTTGAGCCGGTGCAAGGTTTCAATTGCCTGTTCAGCGTTATGCAACAGAAGCGACTCGGTGATCTCCAGCTCCAACTGCTCACCACTGAGACCATGTTTCTCCAGGGTGGCCTGGACACACTGGACGAAATTGCCACGCTGAAAATGCATCGGCGAAATATTCACCGCCATCGAGATGCCGGTGATGCCCTGCTCGCCTAACTGACGCAGCTGCGCGCAGGCCGTATCGAGTACCCAAAGGCTCAGCGGGATAATCTGACCACTGTCCTCTGCCACCGGTACAAACACCGCTGGCGAGATAAATCCTTTTTCGGGATGCTCCCAGCGCAGCAACGCTTCGATCCCGACCACCTGTAACGTTCGCGCGTCTATCTGCGGTTGATAATGCAACTTGAACGACTGGGTTTCGATTGCCTTCTGCAGGTCATTGCGCAGGCTCGCGTGCTCGCAAACACGCTGATTGAGATCGCTGGTGTACCACTGAAAATTGTTGCGCCCTTGCTGCTTGGCTTTGTACATGGCCATGTCAGCCTGCTGGATCAGCTGCATCGGCTGCTCGATGTGACCATCGCTCAGGGGGATGCCGACACTTGCACTTACGTGCAGGTCAATGCCCTGGATGCAGTAGGGTCTGGCAATGCTGGCCATCAATCGCTCCGTCACCGGAACGACGTCTTCATCACGAAGCAGGTCCGGCAGCAGAACGATAAATTCGTCACCGCCCATGCGCACGATGGTGTCACCGGGACGAACCTGCTGGGTCATACGCTGCGCCACCTCAATCAGCACCTGATCGCCGAAGTAGTGTCCGATCGAATCGTTGATGGATTTGAATCCATCCAGATCAATGCAAATCACCGCCAGACGACGCTTACGCCGACGACTGATGTGACAATCCAGCATAAGCCGGTCTTCAAGAGAGACACGGTTAAGCAAACCGGTCAGCCGATCATGGCAGGCGTTGAAGCTCAACTGGCGCTCGTAGTGCTTCTGCTCGCTGATGTCCCTGGCAACTCCGAATACCCCGACGATCTCGCCATTGACCATGATCGGCAGGTTGGAAATGTCCATGGTCAACAGCTTGTCGCTCACGTCGCGAACCCGTGCCTCGAAGCGCTGGGGCTCTCCGGTGCTGGCTGCAGAGAAATGCCGACTGACCCGTTGCAGGTCTTCTTCGACCACCAGATTGGCAAAGTGATGACCGATGAAGTCGGTTGCGGTAAGCGGCTTGAGCTTCAGGCCCGCTGGATTCACACTCTGGATGTTGCCGGCCAGATCGAGGGCGAACACCGGGTTTGGGTTATAGGTGAACAAAGAACGAAAACGTTGTTCGCTTTCCTCCAGACGTTGGCCGTCACGTTCATGGCGGATCGCAATGGCTGCCAGTTGGGCCGCGCAGGCCAGTCGCTGAATCTGCGCCTCGTCCGGCGCATGGGCGCGGTTCTGGTACAGGGCAAATGTACCCAACACGCATCCTTGATGGGAGAGCAAAGGCACCGACCAGCAGGAACGCAGGTTATGCCCCAGCGCCAGGCCGCGAAAACGCTCCCAGCTTGGGTCCCGGGGGATGTCTTCGGTGACCACCAGCTCGCGACGGAACGCTGCGGTGCCGCAGGTTCCTTCCTGTGGACCAATGGCCATTCCATGAATGAAATCTCGTGCGGCGGGTATTCATGGTGGTTCCTGAGGACTGCCGAGACCATCGATCTTCAAAGAGTCTGAAAAAGTGGCCGGCCGGGCACAATCCGCTCGCACTCCGGTCGCGCACTTTATAAAGCACCGACCTAACCACAAAAAAGGCTCAGATCCACCATAAGAAACCGTATCAGATTGCTCCCATTCGGCCGGCTTCGCTGTCCTCAAGTCGCGGCAAAATTTCTCGGCCAACTTCTTCCACCACCTGAGCGGCATCGCGTTCGCCGTACTTGAAATTCAAAACCACATGGTTGACACCGGCCGCACTGAGTCCTTCGAGAAACTGCAGGATCACATTGCACCCGGCGCGCAATATCAAGTGAATTGGGCTCGGTGAATGGTCGGGATGTTCGGCCATTTCGATGTAAAGCGACTGCACGAAAGGCTTGAACACACCCGGTGCATAAGCTGTTACCGCTGCCTGCCAGCGTGCGATCATTTCCGCCTGCAATTGAAGACCGCGTGGGTAAGTGATCCAGCCATCGGAATTACGCGCAATCCCCATCGGCTGACCGCTGTCTCGGTCACCAGCGTCGGCAGGTGACTGGCGGGCTTGGGTATCTCACACCGAACATTTCGCCGTAAGGGGATTGCAGGAACTCCACGGCCCGGTTCCCCAATTCCACGACCAACACCAGGCGGCCACCGGACAGGCAATACACTGAGGCCGAAGCCTTGGCCGTGGGCAGCGGGTGGCGCAAGGTGAGTATGGAAGGGCCGCGTGGGATCTACTCTGCTGGTATTGATCCACTTACGGCATTAGGTATTGAGGCATGGTTGGCTGACGAGTGCAGGCGTGACGTAAAACTGTAGATCCAAGCCGAACGATAGCGACTTCGCGCCCCTAAGCCTGCTCGCCGACGTCAGCTGCACACGAAACCTGCTCAATTAATGACCAGCACATTGCAAGCCCTGTATTCCGCAGTGCCTGGGTCATTATCCACAGATATACCCACGCCCTTTGTTGATAGCTTTGACGCCTATACGCGCACTCCTAAGAAAAGCAGAGGCACTCTGCGGCCTGCGCAGCTCCCAATGGCTATTCGATCCTGGTATCTCCAAGAAGACTACCTCTACGCGGGAAGGCTCCGTCGGCCTGACGAGTACAAACCGATGGGTACCCTGTCGATGGCTTGTAAGAGAAGAGCACCTTAGATACTGAAAGCACCAAGAAAGGGCGACAACGTCGTCCTAAAAAACGTGCTAGAGAGCGCCAAAGCTGGCTTCAGCTCTACACGGAAACAATGAGGATTCCACCGAAAGCCAGACGATTTGTGGGAGTAAAACCGATAGAAAATAAAAAGGGGTCGCGAAATAAAATCTCGCAACCCCTTGAATTATATGGTCGGGACGGAGTGATTCGAACACTCGACCCCTAGCACCCCATGCACGCAGTACTTCTGTAACGCATTGTTAAATGGCTGTTTTTATTGGCGCTCGCTGCAATCGAATGCCCACAAGAGCTTGCAAGTGCGTGAGAGAGTCACGCAAATGTCACGTACCCTTCCCCGGCGTCCTGCCGACCGAACACAACCCCTACTGACACGCATCAACCGCAGTTTCCAATTGCCGTTCGTACCCGATCCGTTGCCGACGCTCAGCCAGCAGTGCGCGAACCTTCAGCTCCAGGCTATCGGACTTCTTCAAGCTTGCCGCTGCCCAGGGCGGCACCGACACCTCCTGCATTTTGCAAGGAACCAGCACCGGAACCTCAACTCGCACAGTACGCACCTCTGGCTCGAGAGCCGCACACCCAGACAGGACCAGCAGTAAACAGGCCATGAATAGTTTCTGGAATATTTTGCAGTCAGTTTTGTAGTTCACAGGCCCAACTCCTGATCGATGATCAATGCTGCTGCCTGGGCAGGATCGCCGCCGGTTCGCTCCTGCAATAACCGGTTTGCTGCGGCATAGTCAGGCTTGGCCAACTCTCTGGCGTCGGCCTGAGCTTGAGCCGCGAGCGTCTCCCTCTCCTTTCTAGCCAGGACCAACTCGCCTAGCTTCCTTCCCTGCTCGCCTGCCAGCGCTTCCAGGTTGTCGCGGGCCGACTTGGAGTTGGCAAGATCTGTGTTCATGGCATCAAGCAATGGCCGGTAATGCCGTGACGCCAACCACACCCCGCCAGCGGTGCCCAAGAGCAACAACAGGATCAATGCTAGGCCGACACTGATCAGCTTCGCCTGAGTCATGCCAGCACCTTCAGCGCAGCGTTATAGAAGGAAACGCGCTCGGCCAGGCCGTTGACTCCCCCATTAATTCGCCGCGTGATCATCTCGAACGAACCCGAGTCAGCCAGCTTGTTCAGGTCGCGTGAGTTCCAGAACCAGGCTGCAGACTTCGCCGCCCACTCGGCCTGCTCTAGCAGTTCAGGCGTACGAAGCAGCCGGTCATCACCAAACAGCGCCTTGCTGCATGCCAGGTAGTTGTCGCGCCCAGTGATCTGGATCAGGCCGCGCCCGCGGTACAGCTGCCCGTCACCGTCAGCCTCTGGCGTATTGCCCAGGCGCTTAGCTAGGGTGCCAGTGTCGTACTTGCTCAGGTACTGGTCGCCGCCCAGCTCGCGCACGTACCGGAACTGTCCAGACTCATGCCCGACCTGGGCAATGAAAGCCGCCATGCGCAGCTTGGTGTTGATCTGGTAGCGGTCCATGGCCAGGCTCAGCGCAGATGCAAAAACGCCGGCTTGGCGGCCGGCGTTAGGGAGGATGCGCAGCAACTGCTGCTCGGTGATCGGCATGCTTTTCTCCAGGCAAAAATAAACCCGCTCAATGGCGGGCATTCGTAATCAAGCTATTCAGTAAGCGCTTATCCAATAATCAGCCCTGAAACGTCAGGCGTTTGATTGTAGAATCCGGTCTTTGACCTGAACCTAGAAGCTTGCTCTGGTGAACGAAGCAGCTTCGCAATGGTCACTTTGGACATTGGGGCCATCTGAATGATGGCAGAAGGAGCGACATGAAATTGATTTCAAGAGGTGATCCTGCAAGTGAATGAGCGTTTTTTAAGTATTTTTATCGTTGTAGCAATGGCTACAATCGTCGCAGCGCTCTTAATTCTTACTGACTTGCTCCTACAATATTTGGGGGTTCGGTCTAATGCATGGCCCGATGGATTGTTTATTTTCCTATCGGCTTACGTTTTTTTCTTCGCTGCCTCTCCATTGCAGCACTCAATTAAAAAGAGGCTGCGTAGGGCAAAAAAAGGGAAGGTATCGCAGGATTGCTGACCAGCACCGGCCATCACAGAGAAAGAATCATGACTACTAGAAAACGCCAATCATCGTTCCACATGGTAACTCCTGAGACGCCATCAACTGACCGGAAGCTTATTCGCCTTACAAAGGTGATTATGCTTTCAACCTTCGCGATTTTAATTTGCGCAATGATTGGGTTTTCAATTTTCGGAACGCCGTAACGAAAACGCGCCAAAATCTGGCGCGTCTACTTCCAATCTCCGAAACTACTAACTATGGATTACCTTGACTTAGCGACCGTGAACATAAAGTCACTGTCTTGATATGGGGTAGTCGTCGGCCCACGGAACGCAAACTGGAATTCATTGGCGCTGTTTCTGGTTATGTAGGCAAGACGAACGTCCGCAACAAGACCAATCGGAACCACGTCGGGAACGTAACCATCTGTCGTGCTTGCATATCCATCTGGCGTGGAAATCTTGTACTCGCCAGGATTTATACGCGTTACAAAAGTATTGAATGGTGCGTTCAGGATTACGCCATCACCAGTAGCTGACCCACTTACTGTTGCGCTTGCTGCTGAGTTAAATCCGTTCCCTACAGATACCACCTCATTGGTCGTGCAAGTGTCCCATCCAATAACCCTACAGTTAGCTCCGGCGTCTATAAAAGGCCTAGTTATGCTTGGTACATAATCACCACCACTCACAAAGCCACAGCCCTGAAGGATAAGAGTAAGCGAACCACCGCCCGAAGATCGAAGGCGAATGTTGCAAGTGGTAAAATGAGCGTTAGAAAGTCGATGGAATTGGGTGTTACGGACTATGACCAGTACAGGAGACGTTCCTACGTTGTCCAATTCGAGATCGGCTACACCCGCGTTACTTTCAAAGTACCCCGAACTCATATCTAGACAGGCTAGACCGTTATCTCCCAGTAGGTTTGCCTTGAAGCCAAACGAGCTAGGGCTACCCGGTGTTCCGTTGCCCTCAATGCTGCCACCAGTCCAAGAGTTACCGGCACCCATAAGATCAAAGTAAACGCCAGTAGTACTATTTCCAGTAGCTACGACCTTAGAAAAGATCATCGCATTAGGTAACGTGCCACCCACTACTGATCGCGCTACAACAAGACCTATGTTGTTCTCGCGTGCGTAGAGATTGGTGTACTCGTTACTCAGGCAGTCGCGAATGCTGAAACCAACATCCATGTGCTGAACGGAGATGTTCGACAGGTGATCGTAGCCAAGCGACTTATGATCAATCCCTACACCGATGCGCTCAGCCGGCACCATGCTCCGCGCCTTACCGATAATCGAAAGGTTCCCGAATCGGCTGTACCCCCATCCGCCCTGGCTTCCCGCAGAAATACCGCCTTTGAGTTGAAACCCAAAAGGGACTCCGGGCGCAACCTCAAATATCGTGTTGCCAAGGGAGTTTCCGAGGAATGTCAGGCGCTTAGATGGCTCACCAGTGTGCGGAAAGTCCACCGCTGAATGGTCATACGAGACGGTGGACCCCAGCAGGTACACGCCATCGGCGGCGCTCTTGGTCCCGCCGTCGTCGAATGCCTTTTGGATTTGCGGACTGGAAGAAGTGGCCGATCCATTTCTGGCGCCAAACTGACGGATGTCGACCACATCAACTGTCGCCAACTTCCAGCGGGCTCCATCGGTGGCCACGATCACTGTGCCGCCGTTGTCAGCAGTAGTGGTATCGGTCAGGTCCGCGTAGTAAACACCTCCGCCGCCATCGCCCTTGGCGTAATAGCCAATCACAGTAGCTCGCTGGATGTTTGAGGAGTCCAGCGCCTTAAGAGCAGCAATGCTGTCGACTGCGCGCGCACTATTGATCGCAGATTCATGGGCAGCCAGGGCAGATGCTTCTGCTGCGTCTGCGCTGTCCTGGGCCGCGTTAACAGCATCTTCTGCCGCCTGAGACGAGAGAGCGCGCTTACCGGTGTCCACCGCGACACCACCGACCTTTCTCCATACGACGTAGACCTCATCGTCTTCATCGGACTGCACAAGAAACATGCCGCCCTCAGATGTAGCAGCCAGGCCTGCCGCAACAGTCGTATAGATAGAGGTTGATACGCTGGCCTTATCTTCGATCTCCTTGATAATCAGCTTCAGGTTTTTGATATCACCCGATTCGGTTGGGATTCCGCCTGCATCAATTGCGTCATTATTGAATCGGTAGGTGATGTTGCTGCCGATCTCCGCGCGAACTGTGGCGATCTCAAGACGCTGAGCCTGGTCAGTCATGTCATTTCCTTGGGGCGTGTTTAATGAGCGCAGCCGGGTTCGGCCAACGAAAGTCGGGGCGTGTTAGGGGGTTGGGTTAAAGCCAGTTGCCGGAGAAAAAGTCGCCGCTGTTGTTGATGAGCATGTCCGCGACAGCGTCGAAGATGGTGTCCACCTGGTCGTCGTGGTCGTGACTATCGTCAGCCGTGAAGGCTGATGCTTCCGTGAGAAACGGTGCGACCCAGTCGGTGCTGGCGATCGTTTCGCCGCGGTGATCCTTGACGTGATCAATTTTGCGACCCTGATCATCGAAAATAGCTGGAACGAACACCCGGCCAGATTTGAGCCACGGCACGGCATCCATGCAACGAGTCACCTTATTTGCTGCGGGGCCACGCGGCTGTGGCTCAATGGGGATCGCGCCTTTCTTGCTGATGGTTTGGATTAGCCCGGTACCGGACGATTTATCCTCTACCCTCATGTATCGCAGCGCCGCAGGCCTGAACTGGTCCCAGTCCTTCCACTTCTGCCAGATGCGCAAGGCTTCCGTTTCCAGGTCACCCGCGTCCCATTTACCGCGATGCACATCAATGATGTAGAGGTTTCCGTCAACGCCCAGGCCGCAGTGGCTGAACACAGAGAAGTCGTGCTGCTCACCGGTTTTCTGTGCGGTATCGACGTACACCCCTCGCCAAACCAGAAACGGCAACTGCTCGTAGGTCTTGAACCAGTCGGCATCAATCATGCCGCCGGTGAGAGCTACGGGCTCCTGCTGGTACTGGCTGACCATGGTGTATGGGTCGCGATCCCACAGCGCCATGAGGTCAGTAACGGACTCCTTGGCAGGCCAGTAGGACCAGTACTCAACGCCGCCACGGACGATGGATGGACCTCCGAAAACGTCACGCTCGGCGTGTTCACGGATCTCCGCAGGCAAGCTCGCGATGTAATCCCGCGTTACCAGTGCCGGAACCTTGATGTGCGCGAAGTCCAGACCCATGCCTCCCTTGAGCAGGAATCCAGACACATCGTCCGTGTGCAGGCGTTGCTGGGTGCAGATGACAGGGGTATCTGGTGAGGCCCTTCGACTGCGCAGGGTATTGGTGACAATGCGCTGGGCCTTGGCGCGCATAGTCGCGCTGAACGCACTGTCGGCCTTCTCTGGGTCGTCCAAGTTGACGAACCCTGTAAAGCCCTGGGATATGTAACCGCCACGAACACCGGTGATCTGGCCCCCAGTGGAGCGGCTGAATATCTGGTGTTTGTTGCGGCCGTCCTGGTCGGTGATGATCCAGTTGGCCACATCGGCCTTGCCGAGGTCGCAGGGCCACAAATCCTGATATTCAGAGCTGGTTATTATCGACTTGATGCGGTTTGAGTTCTCTTCGACCAGTGACTTCGAGTAGGAAACACTGAGGTTTCGCGTACGCTCGAACTTGGTCATCACGTAGGCCGGCAGGTGGATAGACCAGTATTCAGTCTTGGTGCCGCCAGGGGGCATGTTGAAAACGACGTTCTTGAGTTGACCAGACAAGACCTGGCGGGCCGTGTGGTCCATGTAGCGGTGGTGCCAGTTACAGAGAAACTTCATTCCTTGGTTGAGTTGAAACCAGACGCGCATGAAGGCAAGCGGCGAGTGTTCGCTTACTAACTTTGCTGCTTGCTTTTCTTCGCTGCTCATTGAATCCCAATCGAGCAGGTCACTCATAGGCGGTCAATAATTGAGTTCATGACCTTTTCAGACACCGTGACCGTGGAAGTGGTCTTGATGTCGCCGCCATTCTTTCCGGTGATTTCAACGATCTTCTTGTCCAGGCCCAACAGCTTTGCCTTGCCCATGGTGGCCGATACCGCCGCAGAGGTTTGCGGTGTTTCAGCGTCGAGCGCTGCCTTGCGCGCCTCTTCCAGCTCAGCAAGGAGCGTGTCCACGGTTATTTCGTGACGCTCCATGACCTTCTTCCTTAATTCTTCGAGCCTGGCTTGAACCTGGGGCTTCTGCAGGGTGTTGTAGCCTTCCCGGCCGATGGTGGCGGTTGCCATATTTTCGGTGTTGTAGGCGATTCGATAGGACTCAGCGGCGTTGGCCGTCTCGACATAGGCAAGACAGAACTTTTCCATCTTGTCGCTGAAGTGGCGCTTGCGCTTACGTTCCATGCTTCACCTACATACTGGTTATCTTCCACTTGTAGCCGGCCCATTGAGGGCGATTGCTACCGGTAAAAGGTGGTGGTTTCATTTCTACGCAGCCGGCCGGCAGAAGCCAGTGGCCCGGGTTTTGAGGGTCTGGGTCTGCCACTGTTTCGCCGACATAGAATTGGTCGGAGTCGGTCTGGTAGACGATCTTTTGTGAATCTCTTGGTTGAGTAGCCATCAGTATCTAATCCAGCAGTTCACGGTTTTGTTTCTTGGGCGCGTTTCAGATCCACCAGTGGTTCCGGTCAAGCCAATGTCATCTATGGAGAAAAGGCTTGCATTGCCCATCCCCCTGTCGATGTCATTCACTCTCAATGGCACGTTGCCATGTGAGTGAGCCTGAACCTCGAAACTCTGGAATGATCCAAAAACCCTGGATGGGTCAACTCCTTTTCCATCGTCAAAGACGCGAAGAAACTCCCCGCGAAAATCAGGAAGTCGAAACTGTAGGGAGCTCTCACCGCCGGTGTTCCAGGTTGTCCCGATTTGATCAAAAAGACGCGGGTAAGAAGCACGAAGTACTACGGCTCCGTTGCACTTCAGCCACCCAGCTGACGGTGGATTGTTGTGAGCCACCGTTTTTAGGTCGCCTGGGTCCGCCCCTGAAAAGAACGATGAGCCGACAAACCTCCAGAACCCGGAAGTGCTTACAGGGTCATTCCCGGTATTCCCCGAGGCAATGCTTTCGTAATAGTTGCCATCTGATGCATAAGTTGGTGCACCAGCGGAATAAACCGCCTGAGGGTGGAACGGCATGACGCCCATCCGCTCCAAGCCCTGCAAAGCAGAGTCAACGCGGTTGTGCCAATAGTTTTCGTGCCCTGCAGGTGGGGCATCCTTGTCTTGTCCGCCCTCCCAGCCAGTGCTGATGCGTACTGACCCAGGGTCTTTGAAGGTGTTCAGGTTGTCTTCTGACTCAACACCTTGCGCCCAGCGCGTATTGAAAGGCTGTCTTGGCATTAGGCTAAATCTCCGGGAAGAGTAAAGTTTCCGTACTCGTAGATGCGCCCTGACGCATGCTCAATTTCGGTGATGTTTACTGGAAGAACGAACACCTGGCCGATTCTTGTGCCCTGCGGCCTCGGGACCAGATCGAAATTTTGGATGAGGTAGAGCGTGGTGTTATCCAGCTGGGTTGCTACGCCAATATCGAACGACTTATCGCCGTTATCTACCAGGGCAGTTACCTTTGTATCGATGATGATTTCCAGCAGCTGGATAATGCTGTCAGCGGTTCCGTCGCTTATGTTTCTGGCAATCTTCGCCTTTATCAGCTTTCGGTAGAGGTCGTTATTCAGCGGGGCATCAAAGGCTTCCCCATCTCCGATATAGGGGGCGATGTTGTAATTGGTATAACTGTCGTTGCCGGCATACCCGAAAACATCAAACTCGGCCCCCCGCAGAATCGGACGGTCAACCCCAACAATTCTCCCTATCACGTCAAGCATTTCGCCCGAGACCGTATCCACGTCATAGCTGCCGTAGATCACATCCAATGGTGCTTCGAGGTGTTGATTTGCGATCTCTGGAGTGATTGTCAGCCACCGAACCATTCGGCTCTTATCGCGATACTCGTTGATGATCCTCGACTCGGCCTTTTCAACATGATTCATTCTCATGGGATCACCGTAACCGCGATATTGTCGGCATCAAAAGTGGCGATCTGCGCGATTGTCGGCTGAATCGGCGTAAGACCCTGGGCGCCGGCGCTTAGGCCAATAGTCAATGAGGTGACGTAGCTATCGCCGTACTTTCCGAGAATCTTGTTCACTGGCGTGTACAGGCGCCCAGGAACTACCTTCTCCCCTATGTCGTAACCGCCCTTGTTGAAGCCGGTGGTGGTTTCGCCGTTGAAAAGGCTTCGCGTTGAGTCTGCGACAATTGCGGCCTTTATCTGGTCTTCTATATCGCTTGGCAGGTCGCCTTCCTTCTGAACGGACAACGCCACGAAGATCGGCAACCCTGTAACTCGCTGAAAGGTCATTACTGCTTTATTGCCGGTAACTGGCGATACAACGTCTACCTTTACTCCATTAGCTCCAGGGGCATCAATCCAGGTGTCGGTCTTTGCACTGTAGCGCGGGAGCATTGGCGTTCCTGGGTTGTGCTTCTGGTACATGGCCAAACCAATATCAGCGTCTGAGCCGCCGTTCACAATCACAGCGATCCCGGTATAGGGAACCCCATCAATGTCGAAAGGCGAGTCGCTGCTGTTCTCCAGGACCTTTACGTCAGTGACGCCAGTGACGCTAGCGATGTTGGCCTCCATGTTGTCCCGCATATTGCTGCCGGCCCTGGAAACTGCATTGGTTCGACGGATTCGAAAGTCTTCATCGCTCTCTGCGTTCTCTCCAGGCGCCGCCTCTCCATTGGTGACGGATGACCAACCACCGATAGGCGTACCAATGATGGTCAGCTCGCCAGGCGAGGCCAAAATCCGGCCAGGGGTAGAGCAGGTAGCAAAACCGGTTCCTGTCTGACTAATGCCAATGACGATAGATGCCGTGGTAAGCCATAGTGTGTTATCGATACGGCTCCTGATCTGAGATCCAGCAGGGATTGGCGACCCTGATTGTCCTGAAAGAGTGATGGGCGCAATCGAGTACGTTGCATCCCGAATGGGAACCCCTGATATCTTGCCGATATCACGCAATGCCTCCCCTGTAGCGCTGTCAGGATCTTTGCTGCGATAAGCGGCGACTACGGCCTCATCCAGGTTTGCCAGTATCTCGGCTTCGATCCCGATGCGCTGCCCGTCCGGACTATCCGCATCGATATTCCATTCGGGATCGATCGCAAGCGTCTTTTCCTTAAGGTCGCCCAGGTACTCATTCAGCGAGCGCCCGGTGATTCCTTGATCTGTTATTTGAGCCATTAGACGATCGCCTGAACAAAATTGATTTCTGCGTTATCGCCTGAAGTACTAACGATTGACGCGGTGACGTTTAGCTCGCGCGTGGCAATGTCCGTGGTGAGACTGAAGGCCGTCATTCCCGCACAACCGGGTGTTAATAGGATGCGCCGGCGAATTACTGACTCCCGAGACGCCAGAGCGGAACCTTTTCCCAGCACGCTGCCAAACCAGTCGGTGCCATCCGTGGTATCGAGGAACCATTCGCCCAAGAAGAACTTGAGGCGGGTCACCACGTTCTGCGCGACTTCCTCGGCGGTGTAGCCGGTCAGGAATTCCTGCGAGCCGAGGGCCAGGTCACCGTCTGCGTCCAGTTTTCGTACCGTCATGGGTTCACTACTCCAGAGTTCCCGCTTCCTGACTGAACACCGTTATGGGTGTGCGTTCTGCCGATGTTCACACCCTGGTTATGGATCGTGGTCGCAGTGGTGACGGCCTGTTCAAAGTTGGCTGGACACTTCACGTTGAGCGAAACGCCGCCAATCTCCAGAGCCTTGTTGTCGTGGATCCAGAAATAAGCTGATCCATCGTTGCTGCGCAGGCGTATGCCATCATTTGAGAAGTCGCTGATCGCTCCGGGGATTGATCGAACTCCCGGGATGAAGTAGGCATCGTTGATCGAGAAGCGCCGAGGCTCTGACTTGACCGCTACACCACCCTGGTCGACCCATGAGTCGATGCACTCTTGCGAGAAGAACAGAACGCCCTCAGTGCCGTTGTCCACCCGGCATTCCAGCGTACCGCCGGCGGCACCCCAGAACTGAACCGGCACATGGATGATTGGCCGGCGGGGCTGTTGCGAGCCAAGGCGGTCTTCCAGCATCAGGCCGATTTGAACCTCGGCCATCTGCGTGTCCGGAGCGAAGCTCAGGACGTGCCCGGGCACGCTGGTGCGCATGTTGTCTTTGAGATACTCACCGAATACCCCGCGCAGCATCTTGGAGTACTCAGCTTGCGTTCTTGAAGAAAGCGGGTCGCTCATCGGGTTGCCCTTTCTGAAATTCCTGCCTGGGCCGCTGCGCTGAGGCGTAGGCAGCTGATCTGGCTTTCCCACTGGTCACCGTGGGAGTCGCCCGCGAACACCAAAGAGTTGACCTTGTAGTAGCCCTCGCCAATGGTGCGCGGCACGTCGTAGAAGAAAGCGCCGGAAAACTCGAAGCGCGGGGCCATGGATTCGAGCTTGATCGTGTCGCCCAGCTTTATCTTGGGATTCAGGGTGTAGCGGATGCCGACTTCGGTATCGCTGACCACCGGAGAGCCGATCATTCCAGTGCCTGCGCTGATTACATAGACCTGATTCGGCAGTGCGAAATCGCGCTTGATGATTTTGATGGCGCCGTTCTCAACCATCCAGTCGAACTGGAATGTTTCAGCCAGGGCATTCATGCAAGCGGTCGGACTCCCCTGAAGAACAGTTCCTCGCGATCTGCGCTTTAGGGTGGAGAAATCACCATAAAATTGGATCTCCGCATCGAACGCAAGTGCACATTCTTCAATTATCTGAACAGGGTCAGTTTCCGGCGAAAGAGTGATGTTGATCAGGTTTTGATCTCGCTCTTTTGCCGAAGACTTACAGAAGAAGCGGATACCCTTGGTCGCGCCGTCGTCCTCAAGATGACGCTGCACGTTGACGATCTGTCCGACAAACACCGCGCCAAATAGGTTGTCATAGCCCGCTTCCAAGGAAATGAACTCATAGCGCTTGGTGATCCCTCCGCCGATCATCTGCCGCTCAGCGTAGGGTGACACGTTGAAGATGGTGATCTCGGCAACACTAAAGGCGCCGCCCGCGAAGTGGGTCGCCTGAAAGGTAATGCGTAGGCCGTCCCCAGCCGGATCGGCAGCGTTCGGATGCATTTCGTACGTGCGCGATCCAGTATCGCGCCCAACCTTTAGCCTGTAGCGGCGCAGAAAGATTTCATCATTCATCGGACCACACCAGAATGTTGTCGATTCCCAGGTTTTCCGGGGTCGGTAGGTCGCCCTCCAGTGTGAGGGAGCCATAGTCAATTTCGGGCGGCGGGTACAAGCCGGCGAGCAGATCGACATCCGGCAGAAGGTAGCGGCCAGCGGTTAGGGTTGCGCCAAGGGAGTTCAGGATGTTCACGCGGAACACCTCGTTCCTGGTCATCCACTGCATCTCAATGGTCAGAGTGTTCTTTCCCAGGCGAGCGCTAAGAGTCTGCGCCGGCAGGGCCTGGATGGTTACCTTGTATCGGCTCATTGGATAACCTCAATGGCGGCGTCACCGGTGTGAACCATCGGGGCGCCCTGAGTTGCGACCGGGTCGTTTTTCAGCAGTTGCTCGGCGGATGTCACTCCCTGCCCGAGACTCACAGCGCCACGACGAGCCTCTTCAAACTCGATAATGAATATCAGGCCGTCTTCATTTTCCGGAACTGTCCTCTGATCAAGGCGTACCACCATTAGCTCTTCGAAATGGTCAAATTCCGTAATAAGCTCGACTGGCATGCGATTCTTCAGCATCGCCGTCAAGGCCTTCCATGCTGTACCAGCTCGGGTCTCATCACTACCAGACAACAGGTAGGCCGACACGGCGCTGATCGCTGCCCCACCAACCCCGCCGACTGCCGTAGCAATGGCGCCCGCACCCATCATGCCAACGTCATTCAGCCCAAGCCCGAGCGGGGTGTTTGAGATAGCCCCGGTCAACAAATATCGATCAGGCAAAATAATGGCGTGCTCATTCATGGGGGCGCCGAACTCGACCGGATAACGCGTCATCTGAATGGCTTTACTGGTGACCCCTTCGAGCTTGGCGTCAAATTCAATCACGCCGATTGCCGGCAATGACTTACTAAAAATACTCATCAGGCTCATAGTTCTGGGCTCTTGAAGTCCTGCATGGTCTGCTCGGTCATCTGACCCATCTGCTCGTTGAGCACCTGCTTGACCTTCTCTGTGTCGGCGCCATTGATGTGGTACACGCGGTTGTCGGTGTAGCCCGCCGCGCTTGCACCGCGCCTGGACGCCTCGCCCGCAGCATCTGCAGGCCGCTCGTACTCTCGAGAAACGATCGAGGCGGCATCGTAGGCGCTGGTTGCGGCGCGCAGCTTGTTGCCGGCCGATTTCTCGTTACCGCGGGTGAGTTCGTGATTAATGAACTCAAGCTGCTCGGCGCCAGTAGAATTGCGAATGTCCTTGCCATACTGCTTGGCGAACTCAGCCTGTCGGTCTGGGTGCCACTGAGCCAGGCCATAGGCTTGACCGCCATCGCCAGAGGCATTTGCCTTGAAGGCGCTTTCTGCCTCGATGTTGGCGGCAATCCCCTCGGCCTGGTCCTGAGTCCACCCTTTCGCCATGAAGTAGTCCACGACTGCGCCAACCGCCTCTCCACCGCCCTTCTTCAGGCGGTTGTTGAGTAGTTCCGTGTCTTCGCCACTGTTCAGGCTGCTGGAGTAAATAAGAGCGGCAGCGCCGCCTGCTGCCACGCCGAGCATAGATGCTCCCGCGCCGGCTGCCGCAGCGCCACCCGCAGCACCTGCACCTGCTGCTCCCAGGCCAACCACGGCACGCAGCGCGGCCAGACCTTTCAGCGCTCCAGCGCCACCCATGAGGATCAGCGCCGCAGAGACCAGTTCGATATTGTCGGCCAGCCCCCCAAAGAACTCCTTCAGGCCAGAATCGATCAAATCCTTGTTGTCTCGGTAGAAGGCCACGAAGTCTTCGGCCATTTCCGCCAAAGCCGGGGTAAGCTCGCCGGCGATGGTGTTGCCCATGTCGGTGAATACCTGGTCAAGCTCGCTGGTGGCGTGTGTGAGCCTGGCTGCGTCCTCGATCTGCTTCTGCGTCATAAGGGCAAGCTTGCCGCGCGAGTCCAGCTGCTTCTCCACCTCATCCCGGCCGCGCATCAGCAGGCGAACGGTAGAGTCGTCCAGCCCCAGGGCCTGGCCTGCCAGTCGCTGGTTGAGCGAGCTCATGTGCTCGAACTCGCCTGCAATACCCGCCAGGGCGTCCGCTGTGTTCTGTGCGCCGATGATCACGTCAGGGTTAAGCCCGAGCTTGGCCACGTCGCCAAACCACCCTGTATCACCGGTGATCGGCGATGCCATCAGGTCTTGAATCTTCTTCATTGCAGAAAAGGCATCAGAGGCGCTGCCGCCCTGGGCCTTCAATGCCTGGCCGAGGGATTGCACGTTTTGAGTGCTCAGCCCGGTCAGCTTGTTGAAGTTGTTCAGCTCTGTGCCGGCCTGCTTGAAATCGCCCACTACCTTGTCGATTGCCAGCTTCCCGGCAAACACAGCGCCAAGCTGTAGGGCTGATTTGGTCAGACCGCCAAACGCTGCGTCAGCTTTCTGGAATGATTTTTCGTCGACCTTCATGCCGAGCGCGATGAGAAACGATTCCAAGACCTTCACGGGCTGGCTCCTTGAAAAACAAAAGCCCCGCGAGTGCAGGGCTATTTCGGTCGATTGGATTCAGCCAGGTGACGGGCGTAGATCATTTCGTCCATGACGAGGTTGGCCCGCTTAACCCATCCAAGCGAATGGGTGCCGTCTGTGAGCTGGCTATAGGTGCATAGCGGCGGGCAAAGCCCAGGTATACCAACGCACGGGCGCCATAGCTCCCAATCGACAGCCGGGTTTAGGCGCTCTCCTGACTCGAATCCGGCGCCTCGGCTGAAGCGGTAGATTTCTGGAAGGGGGTCAGGAGTCCGGAAAAATCCTCGAAGGCGTTCCCGAGAGCCAGAACCACAATGGTGAAGTAGGTCTTCAGGCGCCCGGAAAAGTCCTCCATGGTCAGCGGCGTTTGGCTGCCTTCCTTGAACAGCTTGCCCAGCATGGAGTCGCAGACGAAGTTGAAATCGTCCTCTGGCATGCGCGAAAGCATTGCACCAACGATTCCACCGGCGACGATGAACGAAGAGGCGCTACCCAGTTCGGCCAGGGCCAGGCCCTTGATCATTGGCTCTACGCCGTATTTCCCCAGGCGGAACAGAACTGCACGCTGCTTCTCGGCGCTGGGCATACCGAAACGGTAGGTCACCCCGTCATGCTCAATGGTCCGGATATAGGATTCAGCCTGACTCATACAATCACGCCTTTGTTGAACTCCATGACGAAGGTGGCGTCATTCATGCCGGGGCCGCCGCGTGCCATCGACTTACCGCGGGTAATTACGCCCTCGGAGAACACAGCTCCCTCCAGGCCTGCAATTGAGGCATAGGAGCCTGACATCTCGGTTCGAGCCAAGATAAGCGCCTGCATGGCCAGGGCCTGAGGGCTGCCTGGCATAAGGTTGGCGGTCACGCGAAGGCCAGGGTTTTTACGATGGAACCGCACAGCGTTCCCGCCCAGGCCTCGACTCAGGTTTGCCTGATCGTCGATCACCTCAACGGTGAATGGCGGATCAGTGCGGCCCCAGTCATCCAGCACGCCGACGCCAGTGATGACCATGATTGTGTTTTCTACGGAAAGATCAGCTACAGACATGGGTCAGAGCTCCTTATTCAACGTTGGCGGTCAGGTCGACAGCATGGATAGCGCCAGCGCGGAAGATGCGCATGCGGATTGGTGCGGAGTCACGATTGGCGCGCTCAGAATCAGAAATCCGAAGAATTTCCTCCGCTTTGGTGAGCATCTCGTAGCCGCGGCTGATTTTTTCTTCACCGGTTTCGTCATCGGTGAAGATCCGTTCGCCCAGATAGCCGTTGTCGATGAATACCTCGCCGACCTGAGAGCCTGCGTTGATAAGCACCTGCTGGCCTGGCGGGGTCTGACGCAGCTTCGTGGGCACCTTAGTGAGGGCGCTGTACAGCGCCACACGCTCGAAGTTTACGAAGGCGTCAAGGTTGAACACGTCGTCGATGTACTCGCCGAAGGTGGAGGTGGTCTTGGAGTTGATGATCCGCCCCATGTCCTTCTCGCCACCGGTCTCGACAACCGTGTAGAAGATCGCGCCCTTCGACTTCATGGTGCTGTAGGCGGTAGGCGTCAGGCTTTCGGCGTCGATGCCCGGAAGTTTTTTGAATTCACCGGTGATGGTCGAGTTGGCCGCATTGAAATTCACTCGACTGAACACGGCCGCCAGCTCGAAGCCAGCATAGGGCTCGGTAGCGTGGCTCAAGATGAGCATGCGGCGAGAGCCCTGCACGAATGCCTTGCTGACGATGTCGGTAGTTACAGACGGGTCTCGAACGGTTGCCTGGTTGGTGGTGAAGGCAAAGAACTTGCTTGCGGCATCGCCAGCAGACGCCAGGGCCAAAACATCTGCATCCACGGCACGGATAGAGGTTTCGAACTCGTACCAGTAGAACCAGATGCCCTTGCTGATCGCGTCATTCAGCGACTCGACAGGGGTGTCTTCCTCGATGCGCAGGTAGATGCGCAGAGTTTTCGGTTTTGGAATAGCCGAGAACCATGCCAGTGCGGCCGCGTACGGATCAGAAGCAATATTGAAGTCTTCCGCTACCTGGGCCGGCGTGCCGTAGTCACGGTAGGTGCCGGTCACAAATGTCGCATCGCTCGATGAATCGAAGTCCGCAAACACCATGCCAGCGCCGAAGTTGGAAGTCCCAAGCCCGGCCGAGTTGATCAGGACGTTGATGTTGATGATGTCTTCAGCCGGATAAGCCATTTACTTCCCCTTGCGCGACAGCGCCAGATTGTTCGGTTTGCACGGAGAAGCCCGCGCGATAGATCCGCTGCACGCGGTCTTCGGCGATGGATTCGCCATACAGGTAGAGGGTGAGCTGGGATCGCTCTTCCATGGCGGCCTGATATAGGCCGGTCAGGTTGTTGATTGGTGACACGCGGGACCAGCCAAGCTTTGCAGCGCGCAGGATGGTCTTCACCGGCTCCCGCTTGTTTGCCTCGCACAGGGACGCGGCATACATCAAGGCGCCGGCCCGGTAAAAGTTGATGCTGAACCCCAGCGTGAACTGGGTAGCCACCTTCGCGATGATGTCCTTGTACTGAGGGTCATCCTGGGCCGGCACGTTGGTTTGCGAGTTGAGCGCTTGGCCGAATTGCTCAGGGTTTTGCAGTCGTACGGCGCAATAACTGCCCGATGGCGCAGCGGTGTTGTTGTCCGCGAGGATCACCTTGTCGGCCGGCAGGCCAGTAACAGCCACGACAATCCGGCAAACCGCCTTGGATAGCGCTTTGGAGTCAAGCATCTGTGTGCGCCTCCAGACTGGCTATCTCGGCAGGGTCAAGCTTGGCCACCACGGCCCGGCAGAAGTTGTGCCAAGGCCTAAAGTCTCGGTTGACCGCCTTCCACCAGGTAACAGGCTTATCGGGCGTCTCGGCAAAGATCAGGATGTCGGACAGCTTCCCTTCGGTTGAGAGCTCTATACCAAGACCATCGTTACGATGGATCACGCGGAAGTCATCTATCCGCTCGGCACCGATCTGTAAAAACTGGATCTCTACATCTCCGACAGGCTGAACGTTGGCGTCAAAAGTGTCCGTGTAGGTGATAGCCAGTACCGGTTCAAAGTCCACAATTGCGCTGGAATACCGGTTGAGCACCACGCCCTTGTGGGTGATGAATGGCCCGCTGACGTGACCGCGCATGTTGAGGCCCATTACAAACCCTCTTCGAGTGGTTCCGTGCTCTCGTCGATGACGTAGCGGATGGATTGGCGAAGAGCCCCCGTATCAATCAGCGGGCTGCTTGAGCCCTTTCTGTCGATGGTGGACTGAGCGTTTGGCGGCGTATCCAAGTCGGTGATTTCTTGCTTTACATGCCCTTCGGCCAAGTTACCCATCTGTTCAAGCAGGGTCGTCATGGCCATAGACCCGGAAAGCACCTTGGGAATCATTATCTCGGCGAGTCGCTGGTACTGCGGCGCGCCCTTTGTGATTGCAGGCTCAAGGAAAGGTCGAGCCGGTATATGACCGTCAGCCGATCCGAAGTTGTTCACTGCGGCGATGGTAGCGATGGTCAGACCGTCTTCGTATGAGCCGGCGCCTTCTGGCACCCCGACCAATACGCGGGTCTGGCCTTCAAGTCGCTTGGCGAGCTGCTTCAGTGCTTGTTCAACCTGCTGCGTCCCGACCATGCTTATGGTTGGCTCGATCATACGCAGATGGCTCCCATGCCGGCTCGAGAGCGCAGGTGCAGGTACTCGACACCGTATGGAGTCAGGGCCAGGGCCGCTTCCCATGTCGTCAGCGAGTCGTTCGCGCCTGGAATGGCGTAGGACACCGACTCATCACGGACGCTCTTGCTGGACTGGGCGTAGGGCGTTGAGGCGCTGCCGTCTGCCGAGGTGGCATCAGTCGCCAGTTTGTTCCAGGTCAGGTAATGCGCTGCGAGGGCGAACCAGCCTCGCTGGAGGAATGAGTAGGGCTTGTAATCCCCCCAACCAGCACAGCCACAGCCGCCAAACTCGCCGCGTGCGATGTACAGCGCCCGGGTGATGGAAGCATCAGGCCAGGCGGTGACATCAGAAAATTCAGGGTAAAACGCTCGGAAGTCCGCAATGATCGCCGGCGTCACTTCAATTGTCAGTTCAGCCACGGGTCAGACTCCAGAATGAAACAGCCCCGCACTGGGCGGGGCTATTAGGCTTTGCTCAGATCACTCTTTGACAGGGATCTGTTTTTTCAGCACTTCGACTTCAGCCAGCAGCGCCTCTTTATCACTGCCAGCGGTAGCCAGCTGACCACGGAGGGTTTCGACTTCAGCCGTCAGCGCCGCGATCTGGTCGGCACCATCATCCATGAGCAACGGCGCGCCGGAGACCAGAATGCCGTGGTCTTCCCACAAGGATCCCTCGGCGAACTCAGCCTGCTCTGGGGTGGTGCGCTCACCAACCCCCACAGTGCTGCCATCGCCCAGGATCACCGGGTTCTTGCTGACGTTGGTCCAGACAACGAGGTCCGCCGAAGCGGCCTCGCCTGTTTTGCCTTGTTTGCGAGCCATATGGCCTCCTTAAACGCCGTCGACGTACAGGTGGGACATCGGGACACGCAGCTCGGTACCAGCCGTGCGCACTACGCCAGCCGCTTCGAACTTCAGGCCGCCATGCGATGGGATCGGCGCGTTCAGGGTGAACGGCATCGGCAGGTGGAACTTGGCGAACTGGGCGTTCTTGGTGTAGACCATCATGCGATTGACGCCGCCCACGCCGGCGGTGGCCGCCTGCAGGATTGGCTCGATGGTGATCTTCAGCACGCGCTCCAGGTAGCTGATCAACGTTTCCGCAGTGTTCGGGATACGGAAGGTGTTCAGCAGGCCGTATTCGATCAGTGGCAACAGAATGTGCGTTGGGCGGAAAACCGAATTGGTCTGGGTGCCATACACACGCAGGATCGCGTTGTTAAGCAGGGTCAGGATTTCGTTTGCCGCAGTCTCGCCGCCGGGCGCCAGAATCTGGGCGATGGTTTTGTTCGCGCCGCCCAGCAAGGTGCCAGTGGCCACGACTGGAACGCCCGGGTACTTCAGCAAGCCACCGGTGGCCAGGGAAGGCCAGCGAGCGTCACCGGTCATCGCAACGCGGTCCAGCCATTGCTCGGTCAGGGTGCGAGTGGCGATTGGCTTCTCGGCCAGGTAGTTGATGGCGCCGCCGAAACCGACGGTGTTCGCCATTTCCTGGGCCTTGCCGACTTCGATCTGGCTGTATGCGTAGCCCAGACCAGCCTGGACCACATCTACACCGCCGACCTTGGCCGCGATCTCGGCCAGAGGGAAGTCGTGCGAGGTATCACCGATTGGAGCCGGCTCACCCTTGTAGTCGAGCACCTTGAACGCGATCGACTCAACGTAGTCAGGCGCCGAGGTGTCCACGGTCAGGATCGAAGGGTATTTGATTTCTGGGTAAGGCTGGCGCAGGACTTCCTGTTCAACGTAGGTCAGTTGACCAATCAGGAAGCCCAGTTGCGCCTGGGGGGAAGCGTCGAAAGTCTTCATTCGATCTGATCCTTAAGCGGCGATGGTGGTGGTGACGTCGGACTTGACCTGTACCAGCGCCAACTCACCCGCCGCCGCGGTGGTCTTGAATACGCAACCCGGCAGCAAATGATTGCCTGCGGTGGAAGCGTTGGTCAGCTCGCCAGTCAAAGGCACGGCGTAGACCTGGGCACCCTTGGTTGCACCGGCCAGGGTCTTGACCCAGATACGGCCAGTGCTGAGCAAGCTGACTTCTTCGTTCAGGCGATAGCCGCCAACTGCGTTACCGCTGTCGGAGACTTGGCCGGTCATGTAGCTGCCGCTCACTCCCACAGGCTTACGCACGGAGATGCCCAGGAAGAAACCAGCACCAGCAGCAGGCAACGCGCCTTGCTTGTCGACAGCGGCGGACATCACAGCGCGCGCAAATGGAATGGCAACCGAGGCCACAGCGGTGGTTACATCCGCCATGCTCAGGTCATTGATCTGGCCTTCGTAGGCCTTACCGGCGTACTGGCCGAAGGTATCAATTGCAGTAGCCATTACTTGCCACCTCGCAGGAACGTGTTGTAAGCGTCAGTGCCGTCAGTGGTTGGCTTCAGGCCGCGCGAGGCTGCGTCCTTGGCGAACTGCTTCAGGCTGTCGTTGACTTTCGATTTTTCGTCATCGTCGTCATCCTTCTCGTCCGCTTCATCAGCGGCGGCATCGAATGCGGCGGTCACGTACGCTTCGGACTTCGAGGCCCAATCGCGAGTCGGCTTGAGTTGGGCCATCGCGGCACGCTTGATCTCCAGGGGGGAGACCAGGCCTTTGGCGTCGAAGGACTTCACGACCTTGGATGCCAGTGCGATAGTGTCGAGAGTTGCTTTCACTCGCAGGCCGATAGCGGCGTCGGAAGTTTCCTTCTTGGCCTCTTCCAGCTTCTCTTCGGCTTCGTCCTTGGTGGCTTCAGCTTTATCTGCGCGTTCCGCTTCTTCATCCGCGAACTTTTGCAAGGCTGCCACGGCGTCTTCGACTACCGTTGCTGCCTCTTCGTCCAGGATGATCGAGCGGCTTTTCTTGGAGTCCAGAAAGACTTTCCGGGTCGCCATATGGGTAATACCTTTCGGTTTGTGATCAAAAATGCGGGCGACCTTTCCGGCCCGCGCTGCTGCTACAACGGCGTTGTGATTGATTTGGATGTCACGCTGCTCGTATTCGTAGGCGCTGCCGTCGGGGGCGATGCCAGGGGCTTCCACGTATTCAGCGAGGTAGCCTGGGGATAGTTCGGCCTTACCGGACTGGATGTCGTCGATGGCCGATTGATCCTTGATGATCATGTCCACCACCAGGTTGTCGCCGTCACGCTCAACACCGCGCACATGACCTACCGACACTTCCTTGAAGGTGGTCGAGTCGACCAAGTCGTCCGGGTGGTCGTTGGTCACGTCCTTGTCGAGGTAGGTAGCCATCGACTCAGGCTTGAACACTTCTTCCGGCGACCGGTAGACGTTCACGATTCGCTCGGGGCCGTCCAGATCCAGCTCGCTCGACAGGTACTGATAAACCCCTGTGCGGGCCGCTACGCCCTTCACGCAAAGGAATCCTTCAGGCGTGAGTGTTCGCGACGTAGGCTTGAAGGCCTCATCGATGGTCATTCTTTGCATTGGGTTACCCGTCTTTGGGGAAGTAGTTCACGCCCGGGATCATGGCGATGGCGATGCAGCGGCAGAGCGGGTGGTGTTTGCCCGGCTTCAATCCGGTCTTGCCACCCCATGACGCGCCGACGCCGACCTTGTAGATGCCAGGGCCGTAGCCGATGTCTTTGCGAGCAATGCCGTAGCAGCTGATCTTGGCGTTTGGGTATTTCCCACCTGGCGCACCGGAGACACGCTGATCGCCGGCATCCTCAGACTTGTAGAACTCGATACCTGCAGCGGCCTGGCGCTTCTCGGTCAGGTCAGCATTAAGCTGCGACACTTGATCCCGAGCGATCAGCTTGGCCCTCCTTGCGCTAACGCCGGTCTGTTCCTGAATCTGCTTGGCGATGGCGGTTGGCGCTAGGCCGTCCTTCATGCCGCCCAGTACGATCGTCTCGACGTTTTTGAAGTACTCGTCAGGTATCGACTTGATCAGGTTTACGTTTTCAGCGGTGGAGGCTTCCAGATAGTCCTGCATACCCCTGGGTCGGGTGATTAGCTGGAAGTCCACGCCGACTGCCTGATTGACAGACTTGCGGAAGTCATCGGCGTTATCGGCCTCGGCGCGACTGACAGTGCTGGCCGCTACTCTCTGTATCTGGGATTCAAACAGGGACGAACTGAACCGTCGCGAAACCCCGCGTATTGCTGCAAGGATGTCATCAGTCCAGCCATCCATTGTCGGCTTAGCGTCGGCGGTGTAGTCGCGCTTGAGGCGTTTCAGTTCAGGCTCAAGCGCCTTGACCAACTCACCAGCCATCAGCCTAACCATGCCTCGAAGCTGGCCGCTGTAGTAGCGCTCAGCCTCTTGGCTTGGCAGAACAGGCTTTGGAGCCTTTGGCGTCTTCTTCCGGCTATCCAGCAGCGCCTTGTTGGCTGCCGCCAAGACTTGTACAGGCTTCAGCTTTTTACTGGCTTCCATTCTTCACCGCCAAGAACGATTGATGTCAGGGGTAGTGGGTTGGCGCGAATCGCCGCCAGGTCTTCCTCTGTCGGGTCGTACTTGAGGCTCAGATGAGGCAAGTAGCTCGGATAGCTGTGCTCAGCGCCTGTTGCGCGGATCTCGTCGAAGCGAGCCTGTAGCTGAGGCGAGTCCAGCTTGACCACTAGAGCACGCCATGGGGCTTGACCGATGATCTCGTATTCAGCTGTCAGGTCAGCGAAGTACGTGGCGCTTGATGCCGATCCAGACGGTATGCCGTTTCGCGCATAGAACAGCGTGACGTGCAAGTCATACATTTTAACGGCACCAGTGATGCCGATCGACCTCAGGTGACCGGCAACTGCTAGTGCTGAGTGGTTGTCAGGCTCTACCTTCACATAGCCAATAGGAGCTGAGTCGGTAGTCTCGGATCGCTGCGACGGTTTTGGCTTGTCGCCTGGCTTACCGCCAAGATCAAAACCCGGCATTCCTTCGCCGTCGTCGCCAATTCCATTGTCCTGATCCTTCTCGATCTTCTCTTGGGCGGCGATCTGCTCGTCGGTGATGGCGTACGTGCCTTTCGATTGCACGCGGCGCATGGCGTGACTTGGGCGAATGACGCCAGCCTCAATGCTCATCGCGTCAGCTTGGGCATCAGCAAGATCTTCCTGGGCCTGCTCAGTCCCTGTAGGGAGTGATAAAGGCTTCCATTCAAATTCAAGATCTTCGGGGTAGTCGCCCAAGGCCGACCGGATAAGCACCTGGTCAAGCGCTTCAAGGTCCAGACGCATTTGGCCGTCCTGCTTACCCTTGATCGTGCCCTCGTAGGTCTTGCGGTCACCTTCGCCGGTAGCGCTCAAGCCCGAAGCTGACTGCCCCCACAACTCAGTGACAGGCATCTCAGCAGCGCCCGCCGTCCACACCATGAACTGTTCCATGATCTGGCTCAGGCCGGAGAACGAGATGCTGTTGCGCTCGTACTTCTCGTTATCCTGATCAAGCAGTCCGAGGTTAACCAGCGACTTCATCATGCCGAACAGGCGGTAACGCTCGGTAACCTGATCACACTGGGCGCTTGCTAGAGCGCCTTGGAGACCTTTGACACTAACCGTGTCGACGTTGGCTTCAAGCACCAGGGAGGCAATCCCACCCTTGGTAGCTACCACATCGCGCAGGTCAGACATGCAGCGACGTAGGCGACTGTCACCCCAGCCTTGCTCGAACATGCGCATGCGGCGAGGCAGGCGAGCCCCAGTGCGGCGGATGATGTGGCTGTAGTGAATGCGCTGCTGCCCGTTCACCATCATGTAGTACTCGGGGAGCATCCAGTTTGGCTTGAGCGGGTCGGTCAGGTTGAATTCTGTTGGCTGGATGTCCCAGCGGTCGAGGACGACAAGGTTCTTCAGGTCACCCTTCTTGATCTTCTTCAGGTCGAGGGGCTCACTCAGGTCCTGGCCGGTCACCATCAGTAGCGCGGCACCACCGTACAGGTCAGCCCAGCAGCACGTATCAAGGTAGGCCTGTTGCACGCCAAGGCGGCGTTCTTCGTTTGCGATGTCCTTGGCTTGCTTGCCATTGAACGTGCGCCACTCACGCAGCGCATCTTCGTTCGGCTTGTCCACGATACGACGGGCAATCCAGTTCGACTGGTACGCCGCCTCAAGCTCAATCTGGTTGACGAACTCAAAGCCGAATACGTTGTGGGTGCGCTTGTCGCGATTGGTGCCGATGTTGGCAACCATGTTCGACAAACTATCAGTTGACACGACCTTGCCGGCCTGAATCTGAATTCGCGGTTTTGATGTGGTCATAAATTGATCTATCTCGCGCCACGAAACGGCGGTTGTGAAAACGTGGCGCGGATTAATCGACCTTGCGGCCTGGCAGCTTGAAGTCAGTCACACGGTCAGCAATAGACCGGATCTTCTCCACGCCCAGGAATCCGACCCACCCGCCGACGAAGGTGGCCATGCTCTGCGGGAGGGAGAAGAACTCAAGCCCACTGATAATTGTCAGGGCCAGGCCACCACAGATAGCGCCCTCCACGATCATCTGGCGCCGGGTACCCCCACCGTAGGTGATTCGCAGAACAGCCATCGCACAGGACAACGCAGCCGCATAGAGGATTGGCGAATGCTGGCTCAACCACGCAAGCGCTATCGCCCAGGTGTCTGGTTTGTCTGGCATGTTGGACATCTCGGTTCCTCCCCGTCAGGGAGTTAGGGATACGACAGGCCATGACCTGCGGAATTGAATCGGCTCACACAGCACTCCCAGCTCGGAGCAATGGGCGTGGTGGAGCCGAAAACGAAAAGGCCACGATCATGTCGAGGCCCTGAATAGGTCCCTCATCAGCGTGACAAGTCAGGGGCTCTGAGGGCTTGTGGAAACTTAGGCAATAAAAAGCCCCGCACAGTGGCGAGGCTCTAAATGGGTGCAGATGGCCGGTGCTGATATATTTCCGGCATTAGACAGGTTGACAACAGTCCAATTCTTGCCCCAGCGCATCAGCCTGCGCATTCATCTGCATAAAGCAAAAAGCCCGACACAGTGGCCGGGCTTTCTTCCTGCATCACCTACATGCGCAAGTACGACAGGATGGGCACATAATCGGCGAACCGGCAGGCCCTGTCAAGGCCCTCTAAGCTGCATCCTGGTCATCGAAGAATACGCCTTCCTTGGTAAGGATCTCGGCAGCTTCAAGAAGTGCCTCGTTGACCAGCTTATCCAGGCCCTTGAAGATCTTCCGGCGCCAGTCCCGCCGGGTGCGCTCCGGCGTGCCGTCCAGATCCCAGGTGTTCATGTCGTAGTTATGGGCCGGCAAGATGATCACCCCTTCGCACGGAGCCTCCTGGCGCTGCTTCAGCTTGGCGTTGATCGCCTTCTGCGCCTTGGCTACCGCTGCCTTCCTCCAGGCGGGAGCATCATCATCAACCTCTAGCGATACCTTCCCAGCGGTCGCGCGCTCGGCGCCGCCCAACTGCGGATAGGCCCAGGCCGTGACTGCCTTGGTCAGGAACAGGCGCGGCGCCGGTGACGACACATGCGAAACGATCCGGCCAATGGCTCCCACCTTTGAGGCCATGTGCGTCGAGTAGCAGGCGTTCAAGGCCATCCAGTGTTTCGGCGCGAGGCAAGAGTGAAGCCGACCAAAAACCCAGCAATCAGTGAGGAAGGCCGCCTCCTTGCCCACGATCTCACCCTTCAGCTTGTTGGCCTGGACCTTTGGCGTGTAGTCGCAACCGCCGGCGCTGTTGATCGTCTCGGACGCCAACGCACGGATCACTGCGGAAATAACGTCTCGATAGATCATGCTGCAGCCCTCTTGAGTTCTCTGGTCTTTGCCCGGTAGTCGGCCTTGATGGCCTTGATCTCATCCACGGTGTACTTGCGAACGCTCTGGTCGGATTCCAGGGAGTCGACCGCCTCCTGGCCAATGCGCGCGATCAGGCCGATCCGGTAGTCCACGGCGTTGCCAGACAGGAACCGGTTGTCCTGCTTGCTCTGGGCATGGCAGTTGCGCTCATCAAAGCGCAGGTGCGGCGCAGAGCCGACGCTGCGGTAATGGCCTGCATCTACCGCGTTGCCGGTCCAGTCCAATGGCTTGCCGCTGGATATGCATAGGTGGCCGGCGGCCTGGTCCCGGGTGCGGATGTACTCGTTGAACGCCTGCTGGGCTTCGCGCATGTGGTCGCCGCGGGTCTTGAGCGCCTCCTTGCGCACTTTGATGTCCCGGCGCCCGGCCTGGGCCAGCGACTTCTTCTCCTTGGCCTTCTGCACCTCTACGATGGCCAGCGCACACTTCGGACTGCACACCGCCTGTCCCAGGCGCTGCGGGACGAATGAGGCCCTGCATGCTGGGTTGCGGCATTTTTTCGGCTTGGGCTTTTTCCGCTCGATAGTCATGCAACCTCCTTGAATGCTTCGAACTCGGCCATTTCGGTCAGGCGCTCTTCCGTTAGAGTCGGCCAGTCATGCAGCACCAGGTACGCGCAGCACTGGCGCCAGAAGTCTTGGAAGACCTCTTCGCCCATTGAGTCGTAGGAAAGGCTGCGCGGCGTCTTGCGGGTGAGCTGTCCCAGGCCAGGGATGTCGAACAGCTCCTCGTCGCAGTACACGCCAGACTCCAGTTGCAGGGCCTTGATAGCGTCGTGGGACTGCTTGCCAGAGAAACGATCGATGTTCTGGCTCAGTACGCGGCCAAGGCCGTGGACCAAACCGTTAAACCGTGGATTGCGTGGCTGCTTGAGGTCCGCCCGAATCTTCGCGTTCATCTTGAATTCGCGCTCGCGGAGGATCGACCGGTCGGCGTCGGAGGACGGTACGAATGCGGCAACCTCCCTGCCAGTGGCTGGATCGACGAGGCGGCGCAGCACGAGGTACACGGGCATTGGGCGGGGCTTGGCTGGCTTGGTCATTGCGCGACCTCCGTGCAACTTGCAAATCGCGCCCGGAGTGCCGCCGCAATGCGCTGATCGGACTGAAGCGCTGAATACATTTCAGCTAGTTCTTGCTTCCTCCGCCTCCATGCATCGTGGGATTCCTGCTCATTGACGAAGTATCCAAGATGCTCTTGCTTCCCAGTGAATGGATTACGGCACTGGGGATTAAACATTCCACTGCTCTTCTGAAAGTGAGTTCCAGGCAGAAGCTTTGATCTTGAGGTTTCGAGGCCGACCAAAAATGAATTCAGTTTCGCTGAGATGAAAACGCAAAAGTCAGGCCCGTAAATCTTGTTTCCAGGCAGTAAAACATCTTTATCTAGATGCTTACCCTGCCAGTCCTGAAGGACCATCCAGGCCCTGAAGTTTGAAAATGTCAGCCACTCCTCGGCCACTTCACACTTGGCATATGTTGGCTTTCTTACCTTGTATTTTGGGCAGTAGCTGCGCTCAAGCATATTTGACCACGCCTGATAAAATGGGCAGCGCCAGTTTGTTTTCTGATGGCCGTCGACCACCTTGGTAGAGCGGGTGACATAATCAGCATCATTGATGCCGACTCCGAAAATCAGGGTTTTACGAGCACTCATTGCTTTCGCCTCCCTGGCCCAGGGCGGCGCCCAAGATAAAACCAGACCCTTCTTGTGGCGTGATTCCGCCATATTGGTCAATCCGACTTCCCAACTCTGTGTACTTTGAGCCTGAAAGAAGGTTGTAGCGTGGGTCCTCAGACCAGCCACACGGGCATCCCCATGGGCCATAGATGACGCCGACTCCCACGTCCGCCGAATCACGTGAGCATCCTTGTTTGCAGACCGGGCATTCATGTCTTTCCGTTCCGCTCATGATTTAGCCCCAATTGCATCCTCGATTGCTCGACCTGCCAGCTCGGCACCCTCGACCCCCTCATCAAAAGCAAAAGCTACAAACCGGAGAGCGCCAGCACCAGCACCTCGCAGCCCCTCAACCTCAGCCTTCAGCTCAGCATTCACCCGCTCGTAGGCTTCGTAGCCGGTCTTGAGGCCGGCGATTTCGGCGCGTAGCTGGTCGCGCTCAGCGAGAATCTCCTGTGCTTTCCTAACGCTCTGCCAATCGCCATAAACACGCAGATTCCCATCCAGCGTCATCCCAACCGTGAAAAGCTCAGTGAGGCGCGCGTTTTCGCGCTGCGCTTCCTGCATGTCCTCGATGTAAGTGATGGCCGCCGACTCAATCTCGCTATTTTCCGTGGAAAGACGCTCGTTCTCGGCCTTGAGCTGGTCGCGCTCCGCAACTACCGTCTTTACACGGGATGGTAGGTCGTGGAATCCATGGCGCTTCAACGGTTCTTCCGGGCCGCGCACTTCGATTGCGGTGTTGCGGAGCAGATCAGACAGACGATCACAAAGGTCTGCCGCCTCCTGCTCGTCTTCCGCAAGACGCTCGTTCTCGGCGATCAGGGCCGCGATTTGTTTCTTGCATTCTTCACACATGATCCCAAGTCCTTCTGGTCTGTACCTGCTGAACTGCGGTCTGCACAACGCCATACAGCGCTGCAAATTGGCGCTGAGACATGCGCTTTGTTCTGATATCCAGGACGGCATCCAGCGTCAGCTTCCCGACCTTCACAGCGTCACCGCGTCGAGGATTGAAAGGGGTTTCCATCCGGTGGCAACGAGCGCATAGCCATTCCACATCCAAAGGCCTGTCATACCCTTTGTGGTGGTGACCCTGGATCAGGGATCGCCCATCTACGCCCGCTCCTGGCTCGTCTCCGCACTTTTCGCAAATTGATGGCCGCACAAGATTTCCTGACAAAATCGCATCCCGGACTTTGCCGTGGGCTCTGGTTTTCAATGGGTCCCGCACTTTCGGTGCAGCCTCGGCCAGCCGCTTCAGTTCGGTGTTGTCGGTCATGGCTTCACCTTCAGGCCTGCGGCTTCGATGGCCGATTGTTGAGCCTTGATCAGTTCCGCAGCCTGAATACCAATCGAGAGTGCCTGAGGATTTTTTTCATCCTGCTCAAGCATCTTCGCGATGTGGAATGCATCCTCCGGGGAGATCGGCCCCGCAAGTTCGGTGCCCATGTAGTGATCAATCTCTTCGCTGGCGCCGTATTCGGTCAGCGTGTAATCGAGCAGGCGCCCGCAGGTTTCGCAGTGACAGCAGCCGTCATTTTCTTGCTGCCATCCGCCATCGACGTATTCAGCACGCCCTGCTGCGACCTCTGCTTCCGCGCATGACCGGCAGTAGGACGGACCCTGGTCAGCGTCAGCACCACCAATCCAGTGAGGGAATGGAACATCCAAGGAGTTTGCGTGAGCGTTCAGAACCAGCAGCGCCGCGCCCGACAGGTCCTGCGTCTTCTCTTCTACGAATTCGCTCATGCCCGCTTCTCCCCTGCTTCTGCGATCACTGCCATGCGCTCCAGGCGCTCGGTGGCTTGCGTGGCCAAGTTCAGGTGGTCCGCCTCATCAACAACCGGGACACACACAAAAAGGATTCCGAGCTTGACCATCTTGTTTGCCAGCTCAATGGCTTGGCGTAGCTGGGCTGGGTTTGCTCGTTTCATCACGCGGCCTCCTGTGCGTTCCAGCACTGGATGATTTTTTGAGAGAATTGGGACAGCGCCCATTCGGCACGACTAGCTTGGCGATGCTGGGCCAGCTTCCGCTGGTTGATTGGCCCGTGGAGGCCCTTCAGGTACGTCTCGCGCGCCTGACGATCCATCCATCCCGTGATGACCTCTTCGACGATGTCGCCAATACACACAAAGTCAGGTCGGCGCTGATGCTCGCCGGCGGCCAGGTAGGCGGCGTAAGTGTGAATCCCAAACCAGCGCCGCACCGCTGCGCCAACTTCCGCGGTGGAGTAGCTGACCTCGCCTCGCTCGCTGAAATAGCTCAGCATTCCGTGGAATAGCTCGCCGCCAATCATCTCGGCTCGGCCGTAAGCGAACACCACTGGAAAGCCGGTGATCTGCTGGGTGTCCCATGCCTTTTCGCGTTCGATTTGGCTCGGGGTCGGCCCCTTGACCTCGACGAATGCACCGACGGCCGGCAGGAAGAAGTCAGGCATGTAGCCGCCGTGACGAGTAACCACGGTGCGCGACTCGTACACCCAAGCCACGCTCATCGCATCCATCATCGCCGCCCAGCGAGTTTCTGAGTGGGAGCGCATTTCGTAGCCGCCGTAGCGGAAAATCGTTTGTTTGTCTCTCATCAGAAATTCGCCTTCACTACGTTGTCTTGGCGGGCGTGGTTAGCCAGCGGTAGGAAACGGGACTTGGCACCCTGGAAGGCCGTCGGGACCATGCCGATCTCTCCATCCCGGTTTTTTCGGATGAGAATTTCGCCAATGCCCTTGTCCTGGGTGTTCGGGTGATAAACCTCGTCGCGGTACACGAACATCACGATGTCAGCGTCTTGCTCGATGGCGCCGGATTCGCGCAGATCGCTGAGGACCGGGCGCTTATCTGGGCGTCCTTCGCAACCGCGATTGAGCTGGGACAGGATGACCACCGGGCAATCCAGCTCACGAGCCAGCAGCTTGATCTGACGGGACATGGCGGTAACGTCTTCGGTACGCCCTTTGCCCTCGCCTTCCACGAGACCGAGATAGTCGATGACCACAAGACCGAGAGAGCCCATACGGTGCGACTGGCGGCGCGCAATGGAACGGATGCGAGGCATGGTCATAACTGGCACGTCAGACACCGCTATGGGCGCGTCACGAAGCCTCAGCACCGCTGCGTTCAACTCTGTCGAGTAGTCGTTGCTGCACTCGCCTGTTTTCAGCGAAGGAAGCGGTATACCGCCTACTGCCGCCAGCAGCCGATCCATGAGCTGGGTCTTGCTCATCTCCAGGCTGATGACCAGCACAGGCTTTTTCTGGTTGATCGCCACGTCGGCGGCGATGTTCATGGCCAGGGTTGTCTTGCCCATTGCGGGCCGGCCGGCAACCACGATCATCTGGCCGGGCTTGAGCCCCTGGGTGTAACCGTCCAGATCAGGGATGCCAGTGCCGAGACCGTCGATGGTCACGCCTGCCGCGAACTTATCCAGCCGGACCTGAAGCACCTCAACGTGATCGATGAGGATGTCGCCGATCATCTGGCACTCGCCATCACTGCCGCTGCTGTCCAGGCCCAACACAATGGATTGAGCGAGGGAAATCTTGTCCTCGATGCTCGCCTCTTCGTGGGCTACCTCGTTGATTCTGGCGGCGGCGGCCGACATCAGGCGGCACACGGCGCGCTCCCGGATGATCTTCGCGTAAACCATTGCGTTGGCAACGCTGGCCGTATTCGACTGGATCTCTGCGGCATACGCGGCAACACGAACGCCACTGGCAAGTTCGGCGCGGCGGTCATGCAGGGTCACGATATCGACCGGCTGCCCGTCGGCGTGCATTTCAAGGATCAGGCGGTATAGCTCGGCGTTGTCTTCCCACGAGAAGGCGTCGGCCGATAACTGGTCGCTGAGCACGTCGATCAGATGAGGCTGGCAAAGCATGGCGCCGATAACGCCGTGCTCAGCCTCGATACTGTGAAGTTCCATCATTGGGTCGCCTCCGAGATTTCACGGAAGACGGCACGATTTACCAGGGATTCAAGGCGCGGAGCCACGTTGGCACCACGGAAAAACACCTGGCTGCGGTTGTTGGCCTTCTGGAAGAACGGGAGCCAGAAGCCCTGGCCGCTTTGGTGCGACGGTGATTCATTCCAACGCTCGGCGATCATGCTGCGTAGCACTCTGTCGCTCGTCACGGTAACGGCTGGCAGGTTCGGGCAGACCTTGTGATACAGGTCGATGATCTTGTCCACCGGAACACCTGCCTCGGACGCGCCCCATGGGTTTTTCTTGAATTCGCGCCCAAGCCAGTTGACCAGGAAGCGGCGCCAGTCCTTTTTCGGTTTGCTCCCGCTGGCCCAGGCGGCGGCACGTTTGATCTCGGCCTCAACGTCAATCGGCGAGTAGGCTTCTGCCCATTTGGTGATCAGGATGGCATCGACTTCGAAATCTTCGCCATCGAACGAAACCAGCGCTTCCGGTTTTTCGATTTTGATTTCAGGCTGAGTGGGTTGAGCCCCCTGGGGGGCAGTAATCTGTTCCGTAGGAACAGTTACTAGGGGTTTTTTCTTTGTATAAAGAAGGGAGTCGTCGGATTTGGTCTGTCTCGCAATGCTGACGACTCGGCCTGAATGATCCGAGTCGGACGATATGGTCTTATTCGGACATTCTTTTTTGTTGTCGTAGAAGACCCATTCGGAAGGATCGCTGATACCGATATCGCCACGCGCACCGCCAACCCGATACAGGACACGGCGCTTCAATAGGTGGCTGATGGCCTTGGAAGCCACGTCAGGGTGAATATTTGTAGCCTTGGATATCTCGGTAGCCTGGATGCGCGCTTCGGCCACCTGATAGCCTATGGTGGCTCTGGCAACGTACAGCGCAACCTTCAGCTCGCGCCCAGGCAAATCGATAACCATCAAGGCCTCGATGAGCTTGTTTTCCATCCGGGTGAAACCCCCGGTGATTTTGAGAGGAATGACGTTGTTCATGGGCGGGCGCCTTTCGACGACGCCAGGAATTCCCGGAGCTGATCAAGGCATTCGCGCACGAGCTTGGTCTTGGATGGCTTGGAGTACTGGGAGCGGATTTGCTTCGCGGCACTCATTGCTGCGGAAAGGTGAAAATCATTCCGCGCCACGTTTTGCGATTGCAGAAAACGTGGCGCGGATTCGTTGGTGTTGACGATTGATTGGGGAATAGGCATTATTCGCTCCAGAACGTTTTTGAATGTGCTGCACGAAAAGCCACCATTGCCCGGTGGCTTTTTTGTGCGTCCGATTTACTGCTTGGTTGTTTCACTGGCAGATCCTCAATAGTCCCTGGGGGACTTATCAGCCCTTGCGTCCTATAGAAGCGACGTTGCTCCGGCTCTTTGGTGGCCGGGTCATTCGATCCAGCGCCCGGTTCATGATTGTTGCGGCCAGCTCTTCGGGGGTTACTCCGTTGCGTCTGGCCAACAACTCCAGATCAGCGACTCCCTGCCAATCGAGCTGGATTTCCAGCGGTTTTCTTTCAGGCACAGTCCCTCCCTAGCCACTTCAGGCCACGTCTGTTTTCGCGTTAAGCTCTTCCATCATCTGGTTCAGGCCGCGCTCGAGGATTTCCCGGGCGAGTACTGCTTTCTGGGTCCGCTGGAACCTGGCCATGGCGGTCAGCAGGTCGTCGGCCACCTCATCCAGGCGGACCTTTGTGGGCTTGTCGTGCATGTGGCTTGGGTCAAAGTGCATCGTTTGTCTCCAGTGGCTGATGAATTGGTTTAAGCGGCTGATTTTTTAAGCTGGTTTTGGCTTGGGAACGGACGAACCTCTTCGGCATGAAAGGTGCCGTCCGATGCCTCGGTCACGAAAATGTCCCGGCCAACCCTGAGTGCTTTGTTCAGCGCACCCTGGGACATACCGAGCAACTGAGCGGCCTTGGTTTGGCCCTTGCTGATAGCGAACTGATTGAGAGTGATTCGGCTCATGGCCATACCTCCATTGGCATTCATGCCGGCAGATTATCTCCCGTGGAGATACTTTGCAACTCCAATGGAGATGGTTAACTATTTCCTGTGGGAATATTCTTGCGAAATGAATAAAGAAAGACGCCAATTGCTTGATTGGGAGCGGGAGGAGTGCGCGGCCTTGAAAAAGGCCATTGCGGACTTCAATGCCTCACGCCCGAAGGACAAACGCCTGACCCAGGACGAGATCGCGCACGCTGTCGGTATGAGCCAGGGAACGCTTGGTAGCCATCTGAATGGCCATCGCCCGCTCACACAGAAGCTTGCTGTTTCTATGGCCGAAATGCTGGGCGTGCCGATTGGTTCTTTCAGTAAGCGCATCGAGGACGACATAGGCCGCATGGCTTCGGCTGCAGGCTTGAGTCAGGCGCTGGCCGCCCCAGATGCGGACGGCCGCACTCCCCCGCGCAGCTTCGATCTGAACGATGAACCCGGGTACACCGGCGTACTGCAACTGACTGCGCGAGGATCAACCGGTGACGGCGAAGACAACCCGCACGTCGAGATCCGCGGCGTGATGGCGTTCAAGTCGGCCTGGCTGCGCGCAAACAACCTCAACCAGAAACACCTGGACGTGATCTATGCGAACGGACACAGCATGGAGCCGACAATCAATGACGGCGACGTGCTGCTGGTGGATGAGTCGAGAGTGGAACCGAAGGACGGCCAGATATTCGCCATGCAGAGCGAATCAAAGGGCACGATCGTGAAACGTCTGGTGAAGTCGGACTTCGACGGCTGGATCATTCGGAGCGACAACCCGCTCTACCGCGACGAGACACTGCGTGACGGGGAGATAAACGAGGTTCGCATTATAGGGCGCGTCGTCTGGCGTGGCGGGATGCTATAGGAGGAATCATGTCCCTTACCAAACCCAACCAGCAACTGCGCCGCGACCTGAAAGAGGCGGCGGCCCTGATCAAGTGGTCAGGCGTCGACCTGATGAAGATGGCCATAAGGCTGTCTGATGCGGGGTTCGAGAGTGATGCCAGGGAGCTGCTCACGATCATTGGCAGCTTTCCGGATGCCGAGGACAAGCTGGCGGGCTATGCGGATGAGGTCAGGGATCAGCGCATCACCAGGGCGAAATCGACATAGCCCTTTTCCTATATTGCATGCGATAGAATTCAACCTATGAACGACTCCAAGGAATAAGGATTCCGCATGCCTCTCATATCTTGCCCGGACTGCAACAAAGAAATATCTGATGCTGCCCCCATATGCCCTAGCTGCGGAAGGCCAATGGCAAGCGCTCCTTTTCGTGCAGATGCTCCCATTGGTGGAAGCTATGTCGCAAAAAGAAAAAGGTCGTCCGGACTCGGCTCTTTCGTTCTATTGCTGCTGGGCATGGCGATCACGGGCTGGTATTACCTGGGTGGAAATTCTGTTCGCACCACCAGCGATATGGTCCTGGAGTCTTACTTTTCTAGGCAGCCAATAGCGAGCGTAACTGCGCGCGATATAATTTCCGCATATGAGCAGAACGAAGTTTCCGCTGATCGCTCGTATCGCGGAAGCATTGTCGACGTAAGCGGATACATAGCAAGCATAAAGAAGGACCTAAGCGATGACCTGTACATAACGTTGGACGGTGCCGGTGCATCGCGATACCGATCTGTTCAGGCATATTTTTCTCCTGACCTTGCGAATCGCCTTGCAAGCCTCAGGAAAGGACAGGCGATTGTAGTCAGGTGTCGTATTGAGGGATTATTCATCAATGTCCGCGGACGGGACTGCACCCTTCCGTAAAGCTCATGGATATTAAGTAATTCCGGCCCGCCACTGAGCGGGCTTTTTTGTGCCTTCGATAAAAATTATCTCCATTGGAGTTGACACAAATATTTCCATAGGAGATATTAGCTCCATCGAGTCACCCAACAGGGACTCGCCAGGGCCTCAGGGCCCACCGCTCTTTGGTTTCACCCCTTGCCGGATCACCACCGGCCCAGATTCAAAGGCAGCGATGAACCGGCCTAAACGGTTCAGAGGGTTGGCAACTGACCCGGGCGTGCAGCGTAAAGCGCCAAAAACAGTTATCCAGCGGGAGAACAAGCCGAAAGGCCCGCGGCTGGAGTGACATTTGATTCAAGCCTGTGACCGACGCCAGTAGCGGGTCACGGCGCACGGTTGATTTCTTGATTCGCTTCAGTGAGGCGGTCATGGAAATCGATCGGATTTCCTCGATGACCTTGGCGACAGGGTCATCTGGGAAATCAACGGAGATAACTGATAGCTAAGCAAGCAGCAGTGGCAATAAACAGTCGCTGGGTTGGCAGCAAGGGGCGTGTGGTCGTGGTGCTTGAGCGAAAGCCCTTCGGAATCCTTGAGTACCAGATCGAGGGTCGAGCGATCTTCGGTAGCAGCAAGCAGGCCGACTTCCTGCGTAACTTCAAACCAGCATGACCGCATATTTCTGATGCCGCTTCTATGAGGCGGCATTGGAAATCAACGGGAGTCACAAAATGCTCAACATCAACGAAGACGATCTGAAAACCGCAATCGTAGCCAAGGTATCTGATGAGCTTCTGCGCGCCGGCGATGACCTTTCCGGCATGGTCGCTGCGGAACTGAAAAAACGCATCGACAAGATCTTCAACGAGCGCGTAACAGCGCAAATTGAAGCCGCAATCAACGAAACCATCAACGGTTCGTTCGAACGCGAATATCGCCGAGTTAACACCTGGGGCGAGCCAGAAGGCCCGGCCACCACCATCCGCAAAGAGTTGGAAAAGACCGTGAACGCTTACTGGTCAGCCAAGGTTGAACCGCGCACCGGCAAAGCGGCAACGAGCGACTACAACACGGTCACCCGAGCCGAATACATCATGACTCAGGTCTGCGCCGAAGACTTCACAAAGGAAATGACCCAGAGCGTGCGCAACGTATCGGGCGCCCTGAAAGACGGCCTTCGCATCCAACTGGCCAAACAGATGGACACCATGCTGGACGGCCTGTTTCACATCAAAAGCTTGCAAGACCAAGGCAAGGCTGAAAAGCCGTACTGACCTTTTCACTGATGCCCATCCAGAGCGGTGTGCATTTGGAAAACAACCGAACATCCCCGACGAGGAATCAACCATGCAAGCAGCAGAGCAAGAACAAATCACCATCCCTGAAATCGGTGCTGTATGGTCTGGTCAGGGCGGCATATACGCCGGTTTCATCCCGGCTCGCAACGGCGCTGATGGCTACCACTTGATCCTGGGTGATGAGATGGGCAGCTTCGAGTGGGGCCAGTATGGCGAAGAGTCGCCGGCAACCAGCCTGACCGATGGCCGGGCCAATACCCTGGCGCTGATCGAATCAGGGGGTGAATACCCGGCAGCAATCGCTGCTCACAAGCATGAAGCTGACGGTCATGCCGACTTCTATCTGCCGGCCGCTGCCGAGTTGTACGAAATCTGGCTTAACCTCAATGGCAAGTTGAGCGGATGGGTGTGGTCGAGCTCGCAGCGCTCAGCCGACACCGCATTCCTCATGTACTTCGATGATGGCGGTCAGGGCAGCACCGTCAAGGACTACGAGCTCCGTGTCCGCCCCGTCCGCAGATTCATTCGCTAATTCATTTATTGCTTTTAATGCAGGCGATTCCTGGGGGCTACGGGGTGTCCGTGTCCAGACCAGAAGCTCCCGAGGAAGCGCTCGGCACCTGCGCCCTACCATTCAATAGGTGGCCACTGCCTTCCCAGTGAGCGAACAACGGAGGGTTTCATCATGGACTAGCCAATATCTGCCCGACGCCACATGCGCCCGGCAGGCTTGTTACGGAAAGAGGGAAAAGCCCGGTTTCGACTGGGCTTTTTTATGCGCCTTTATTGCGTCAGCACTCACCCCGCGCCCATCGGCAACCAGCGGGAGGCATGAGTGTTGAACGAATACAGGTGAACAAACCGGAGAGAGTCATGAGCGATTCATTCCAAAGCAAAAACATCGTCAAGGCGCGAAGCCCGCACAACTGCGAGTGCTGCCGTCGGACCATTAACCCCGGCGAACGCTACATCAACATTGCCGGGAAGTGGGATGGCGATTTCTACGCAGTCAAGACCTGCATGGGCTGTGACAGCCTCATGGATTTGATCTGGCAGTTCGACGTGGAGCACGAAGGCTTGCTCGCTGATGACGGGCTTCCGTTTCGCGAAGTAATCGAAATCGGCGAAGAGTTCGGCCTTATTTGCAGGATTCCAAACCGGCCGGCGCATACAGCCGCCAGTTCCGCCTAACCCCAAACACTGGAGGTCGCCATGGCCCGCACTTACGAATATTGGACGGTCAAGGATGGTGAGGATATTGCCGTCAACCTGACCGTTGTCTCTTTCTCGGCCCGGAAAGGAAATTTCAGTTCGCAAGCCGCTGATCCCGATGAGTATCACGGGCACTGCGAAATCGAGTGGGAATCGAAAGACGACACCAGCTTCATGACTGAATCTGAGATCGCCTCGATGGAAGAGTGGCTTGTGAATGAGCATTCCGAGTACCTGGCCGATCAGGACTACTTCGATTAATCCCGCCATTTGGAGGCGACCATGAACGCAGCATTGAAGATATGCCAGGAGCGTTACGACGCTCAGTTGCCTCCAGAGGTCGGCGAGGCGAGCGCGGAGCAGGAGTGGCTGGAACACTCGGCCGAGCAGTTGGTGTGCGGAATGGACATCAAGTGGAAGCGCCGCTACGGCCAGCCGCAGGTGGTGACGTTCGATCGGTTCTGCACCTACCTGCAGGGCGTCCTAAATCAGCGCCAGATCGACGACCTGGACCAGCGCGATTCGTTCGCCCGACTGTTCCTGTCTTCGATCCTGGGCAGTCAGGCCGACTCGCGCGGTCACGCTGCCGACCTGATCGGCCAGCAGCGTCCCATAGAAGCCGCCGAGCGCATCGCCATGGAGCTTCTGAAGCCATACGCCGCCGACGCGGTTGCGGCGGAACGGGAAGAGCGTGAAGACGATGTGGATGGTGATCTATGAGCCCTCACGTACTGATCGGCGAAGAGCTTGAGACCCTTGAAGATAGCCAAACACCGGTCAGCTGGTCGGTGATGATCCAGAAAACGCTGAACGAAATGATGCTAGACGATCGCATCACCATCGCCGAATTCAACCACTACTGCGGGCGCCTCAACAAGATTGTTGCCCGGCGCAAGGAGGTGTCATGACCATCATCGCCGGATCATTTACAGGAATCGTGGAAGCCTTGAGAAATCGAGGCTTCTTGCTTTTGGCCGAAGTGAAATGGATCGAGCAGCCTTGCAAGTGTGCGGGCCGCTGGACTTGCAAGGTGGCGCCATGACCGATCAGGTTAACGTGGTCTTCTGGTCAATCAGCCTCGACGTTGAGTGCCCAAACTGCAAAACAAACTTTGACCTCGTAGAGTCTGATGATTTCAGAGAGAGCGGAATAAACCCGTTGGATCGCGCTCGCGGGTACGAAGCAGCATGCCCTCTTTGCAAGCATGAATTCCTCGTTGATTTGGAGTTCTAGCATGACCACCCACCAGCGGCACAGGCGCCGCGCCATCCGCTGGGCCTTCTTCATCACCGGCCTGATCTTCTACGCCGTCCTGTTCCTGGGCCCCGCTATCGGCGGGCTAATCACTCAATAGGTAAACGTCATGACCGAATGGATCAAGTGCAGCGACAGGCTACCTCCGATTAAACAGAAGGTTCTGGTGTACCGACTTGGCAAGAAGACCAACGACGGACCCTTCTTCGCCATGACCTGCGGTAACGAGCATCGGCCTTGGCGCTATATCGACGGCGACCGCTGCGACATCACACCAACGCATTGGCTGCCACTTCCAACTCCGCCAGCCCAATAACCCCCTTCACAGCGCCCCTCTCCGGTGGCGCGGAGAACAATCATGTCCAATGACTTGGCAGTGGTCACGAACGACATTTACGCCTGTCGTGAAGCCTTTCAGGCCGTACTGGCCGAGCCCACGCTGAACTTCGACCGTGAGGCCAACTTCGCCATCCAGATATTGGAAGGGAACAGCTACGCGCTCAAGGTGGCCTTGCAGAACCGACAATCGGTAATCGACGCCGTGACGAACATCGCTTCGATTGGCCTGAGCCTGAACCCGGCCAAGAAACAGGCCTACTTCGTCCCGCGCAAGGGCAAGATCTGCCTCGATATCTCCTACATGGGGCTGATGGACCTAGCGATGTCCACCGGTTCGGTCCGGTGGGGCCAGGCGAAGCTGGTCTACGAGAGCGATGTTTTTGAGCTGAACGGCGTTGACCAGCCTCCCACGCACACATCCAAGCCATTCGCTACTGATCGCGGCAATGTCGTCGGTGTCTACGTGGTCGTGAAGACCGCCGACGGCGACTACTTGACCCACCCAATGAGCATCGCCGAAGTCATGGCGATCCGCGACCGCTCCGAGGCATGGAAAGCCTACGTGAAGGACAAGTCGAAGCTCTGCCCGTGGGTGACAGATCTAGGCGAAATGACCAAGAAGACTTGCGTCAAGCAAGCCTACAAGTACTGGCCGAAGACCGACCGCCTGGAAAAAGCCATCCATTACCTGAACACCGAGACAGATGAGGGCCTAAAGCTGGCCCCTGTATCTGCCGCGCCAGTGTCTGACCCTGTGCTTTCTCAGTACTGGACATCGAAGGCAGCCGCCTCCAGCACGCTCGATGAATTGCAGTCAGTCTGGGTTTCTGGACTGGCTGCAATCAACGCAGCTAAGGATATGGCCGCATATGAGCAGTTCAAGGCTGCATGCTTTGATCGGAAGGCCGCACTTCTCAAGGCGCAAGAAGAAGGGGAAGCAGCATGATCCTTATCAGTTGTGAGCAGGGCAGCCCTGAGTGGCATCAGGCCAGGGCGGGCTGCATTACCGCAAGTATGTTCAGCGTGGCGCGCACCAAGGTTGGCGGCCTGGACAACAAGCAGATGATGTATGTAGCCGCTGTGCAGGCCGGTATGACCGAGAAGGAAGCGATGGCCGAGGCCGGTTACAAGGCGGCGCCCAAGGCTGAGTCTGTACGCTTGGCGCTGGCCGGCAAACCTGTTGGCCAGCCATCCGAAGCGGCAATGAATTACGCCTTCAACCTGGCCGTCGAGCGGATCAGCGGTGTACCACTAGATCAAGGCTTCGAAACCTGGCAGATGAAGCGCGGACACGAACTGGAGCCGATGGCCAGGATGGAGCACGAACTGAAAACCGGTCTGATGGTCGAGCGTGCCGGATTCGTAACCACGGATGACGGTGCCTTCGGAGCCAGCGCTGACGGACTGATCGGCGACGACTGCGGCAGTGAGTACAAGTGCTTCATCGCGCCCGACAAGCTCCGCGCCTTCCACATCGACAACGACGCCAGCGGCATCATGGATCAGGTTCAGGGCTGCATGTGGATCACTGGCCGCAAGTTCTGGCACGTCGGGATGTACTGCCCGGCCCTGGAGGTCGTCGGTCGCCAGCTCTGGTGGAAAGAGTTCAAACGCGATGACAACTACATCGAAAAGCTCGAAGAAGACCTCTGGCAGTTCAAGCTGCTGGTGGATGACTACGAGGCGACACTTCGGAGTGAAGCAGCATGACCTACGTCAGCAACCACCTAAGCCTGGTCGAGCAGCACAGTCAGGATGCCTATTCGATATCGGAGCGCACCGCGCAATTCCTGGCCGCCGGCGGGACCGTGGCGCACCTGCCAAGCCCGCCGCGAAACCCTCTGCCTCCACCACGATCCAAAAAAATAGACCCTGAAACGGTCCTCAAGCGCAAACCAAAGGCGCTCACCTTTGCGGATCGTAAGGCCCTCAGACTTATGGCGGACTCACTATGAGCAAGCGCAAGGCTCACAACCTGCAGGCGCGAATTGCCAGGTCGTGCCGATCCCTGCTGGCCTCAAACCACGTCGCAGTGGTCAACATCGACCCCAGTGGCCGCCAGGGAATGATCAATTACAAGTCTCTCAAGAACATCGCGCCGGGGAAGATCGGCCAGGCCGTGTGCAGTATTCCCCACCGCTGGACGATCTACATGAGCGCCATGTGCATTGACGCCCGCGGCGACCGCTACAGCAAGTCGGTGGAACTAGCGCCCGATGGCGTTTACCTCTCCGACCACCTGGAAGACGTGATCGAGCATTGCTACAAGAAGCTGCGCGACGAGGCCAACCAAAGCCAGATGGTGGCTTCGGGCTGGATCGCCATTCCCGAGGCGATGTCATTGGACGAGGCGCACGCCGCGCGGATCTTTGAAGCGGTCGGTGCCTGGCACCAGGTCAAGGTCGCTTCATGCGCCGCATAGCCCGCATCCAGCAACGCAAACGTCAAACCTGGCTCGCACTGCCGGCCAGCGGAATAGAAGAGGTAGGCCATGGCCAAGAATCCAGCCGAACGCAAGCGAGACCAGCGCGAACGGGACAAGTTGACCCAGGCGGAAAAAGAAGCCGCCCTGCTGTCACGCCAGATTGTCACGAAGCTTTATCACAACGATGACGCGGCGCTAAAGCGGGTCATGGCCAGGACCGGAATCGACGAAGAGCAGGATCTGATATCGCGCTTCATTCGCGGCGCCGACCGCATGACCGACGAGCAACTGGCAGATCACATTCGCATTGCGTGACATATCGACGTGACACAACCCCACCCTACTCGCTGCATCCGGTAACGCGGAGGGCGGCGCCTACCTGAGAGCCGCGTATGGCCGCTTATTACAACGAGTTCGACCCCTACGCCGCCCAGTGGCTGAGAAACCTGATAGAGGCCGGCCACATCGCGCCAGGCATCGTGGATGAAAGGAGTATCGAAGATGTCCACCCAAGCGACCTACTCGGATTCACGCAGTGCCACTTCTTTGCAGGACTCGGCGGCTGGTCAATTGCGCTTCGGCGTGCAGGATGGCCAGATGAACGACCTATTTGGACCGGTTCCTGTCCTTGCCAACCTTTCAGCGCGACAGGCGCTGGAGCTGGGTTTAAGGACCCAAGGCATCTGTGGCCGTCCTTCTATTGGCTCATCAAAGAGCGCAAGCCTCCAGTCGTCGCTGGAGAGCAGGTTGCGAGCAAGATTGTCGAGCCTTGGGTCGACCTTGTACACGCTGACATGGAAGCCATGGGTTACGCCTTTGGGGCCATCGCGTTTCCGTCTGCGGGCGTCGGCGCGCCGCACATCAGAGACCGTGTGTACTGGTTGGGTCACACCGACCACGAGGGATCACAAGGACACCCCGGGAATGGTGGCCCAGAGGGACGGGGCCGATCGAAACGACCAACTACCAAGACAGGCTTACCTGTGCGGATGGCCAACACCCACGGCAAGCCTTGCCAGCAAGGGAGTCAGATCATCGGAGGTAGGGATTCGGGAGGCAATGCGCAACCACGGACCGGATCTGGCGGCAGTAGTTTGTTTGTCGGGCTGGCCAACGCCAATGGCGGACTGCAACCGGGGAGCGAGTGCTGCGGAAGCGTTGAGGTCTCACCGGCCGAGCGGCCACAAGGTTCAGAAGAGGCTTCAGGATATAGCGGCGATCACGGGCCCGGCCCGGTTAACGGTAGATGGGCAGATTCTGACTGGCTCTTCTGCCGAGATGGAAAGTGGCGGCCAGTTGAGCCCGGAACATCCCCGCTGGCTCATGGGATATCCGGCCGAGTGGGACGCCTGCGCGCCTACGGAAACGCCATCAATTTTGAAGCGGCTACGCAATTCATAGCCGCCTACCTCGAAACATAGAGGTATCCCCATGATCCGCCAATACCGATTCAGCGAGCTAATGGCTCGACTGACCAATGCTGAGTGGACGGTCATTCAAGATTCCCGAGGCAATTTTGTGTTTATGCCGGTTGCCTACAGAGGTCGTCGGTTGTGATTTCTGATTATTTGGAGGTGGGTCATGAGTGAAGTGAAGCGAGTAGAAGTATTGCTTCATGGGCCATTGAGGATGGCTTATATGGTTGAGGCTACACACTTCGACCGGGTAACCGCCGAGCGTGACGCCCTGCAAGCCCTACTGACCGCAGCGGATGAGCGTGCGGATGTGCTGGAGGGGTTGTTGCGCAAGGCCCACCCCTTCACCAATGACGTGGCGCACGACGTGGATGTGTGGCTGGAGATCGACGCAGCACTCAAGCCAGCAGAGGGTGGTGGCGATGAAGCGTGAGCGCCGAGCAATCCTAAAAGACATGGCTCGCCGGTACGCGCAGGGCGTTATCGAAAACCTTGAGCTCATTTGGCAGTTCGAAGAAATCAACGATGAGGAAGAGGTAGTGCTCATGCAGCGCGAGATTGATGCAATCGCGAAGCGTATCGGTGCCAATCGATCGTTTGCCAGTACAGCGCCTGCTGTCGAGTACGGACCGACACCGGGGTGCAAGCAGTGCGAAGAAGCCGAAAGCTGCGGCTTTACAGACTGCCCAGAGTGCGACGCCCAGCTTTGCGAAGACGTTAATGGCACAGGATTTCGACCTGGATATAAGCCCTAACCCAACTCCCCGCCTACTGCTGGTGCCTGCTGGCACTGGCACAACTGATTTGCTGAGGTATTTATGAATACTGAACGAGTTTTCGCTGTGCCGATGACGATCACGGCACAGCAAGAGCGCGACATTTTGCGCTTTCGAGACACCTGCGAAGACGGCCAGGGTTACGACGTGCCGAAGGACCGCATGAAGTCGCTTGCACGCCTGGGCCTGATCCGCCCGACAGGCTTTTCCCGCTACGAGATTACCGACGTGGGTGACGCTGCTATTGAAGTGCTGCTGACTGCGCTGAGGATCAAGCCATGACCACCAACCAAACGATTGACGGCGACAAGCTGGCGATTCCGCTCACGGCTGAACAGTTCGTTAAAGGCTACTGCGAGCGCTCAGGCATAAGCCTCTCGGAGTTTTACGAGGCAATGGTGCCGATGCCAGACCCTAGATCCCCAGCCGGATGGGCGGCAGTCTCCAATAATCCTTTATGCGTTAAAGCCCACGTAGAGCTGTATTCGCCAGAGGCGAGCAAGCCAGCCGCCCAGGCCAATGGCGAGCCGGTGGCTGATGATCACATACCCGTAGAAGGCATGTTTCGTATAGAGGATACTGAAAAAGAGCGAATCGTCTGGATCAAGGGTGGTGGATTCAAATGCTCTAGTTATGACTTCTGCCACTTCGGGGAAAACCTAAATTTTGTTGGTTTGAAATGGGAGTGGAATGGAGATCTGAAATTGGTGATGGGCTGGAGCTGCGCGCCAGAATTGCGCGTAAAGCCAGAACCTATTCGTCATAGCCAGTTTTCACTTCTTGGGGGCTTCCCCAACATTGGCGGGGAACCGGTACTCGGCCCGAATGGTTGGCAGGTAGACGCCTGTCATACCGAGCAGGCAACGGGGTCTGCAAGCATTTGCGGCGATAACCGGGAGTTAAAGCCAGCCTCCCAGCTACAGGGCGATCCGGTGACATTGAATGGCAAAACAACTATCCGCGAATACGTATCCAATAGCGTTCCTGAAGACCAGATCGGCGATGACTGGACCAAGGGGTACGAAGAGTGCAAGCGGCGAATCCATCAGATGTTTCAACAGCCAGTTAACGCCGAGCAGCCCGCGCCGGTAGCGGTGGTGCTGCCTGCTCGACCGCGTGCCGACGAGGAAGAATATGAGCGCATGACCGACTACGAGAAAGGTCTGCTGCACGGCGGCATTGAGCTTTGGGACAAGATCGACGAAGCAATCCGGCTGGCCGCCAAATCCCGATAGGAGTACATCCGTACTCCACCCGCAAAACCTGTAACCCCTCCCCCTTCAAAGTCAGCCGCTATAGCGGCAAGGAACCCGGCATGCCTGAAGAAAGCCAAGTCGCTACGCCTCTACAGGTGGAGCGGTCGACAGTAACGAAGCTGGTGATCACCGGCGCACCGAGTCTCGACCCGATCACCGTCTTCCTTGAAGACCTGGCACCGTGCAAGGGCAAGATCACCGTTAGCTGCTGGGGAAAGAGCTGGACCGCCTACTGGGGTGGCATGTGGGATGGCCTGAGCATCGGGCAGTTTTTCTGCGAGTTGAACACCGGCTACATCATCGGCTACTTCGATCAGGCGATGAGCTCTCGGCAGTTCAGCGCTGAGGCGCTGGCCGACAAAGTTCGTCGAGAAATCCTGCAGATGCGAAGGTCTCGTGATCTCGACGAATCCGATGCCCGAGATCTGTATGACGAGGCGGAGGACATCCGATACGTGAACTCCATGGACTCCCTTGGCGGCTCACACTATCAGCTGATGCAGCAGGTTCTTGGTGATGAGTGGTGGCATCTAAGCGCGGATGCGACAGAGCCAAATCCGGACTGGGATTATCTCGAACGAATCATTCATGCAGTGCAACAGGCACTCCGCCTGGAACAACAGCGGGTGACGCCATGACCCTACGCCAGCAGATCACCACCTACATGAGCGGCGCCGGCGGCTCCCGCGACAACTGGTTCTGCACTTGGTGGTTCCGCTTCCACATCGAGCCGTTCACTACCAAGCAGGTTCGTCGGGAACTGGAGCTGATGAAGCGCGAAGGCCTGGTTGATTCGGACCACAGCCAGAGCAACAACACTAAGTGGCGGCTCACCAAATACAAACCTGATGGGGTGACGCCATGAAGACGCACTTCTTTGCAGGGCCTGGGTCGGGCGACATCGAGCGGGCACCTTGCGGAACCTGGCTAGGCGAGGGATCGGGGCTTTCTGGAATGTGGGAGCGAGTGGATTGCCGCCGTTGCCAGTCCCTCAAAGAAAAAATCATTGATACGGCCTCGACCGAAGAGCGCGCCATTGTCGAGCAGATGGGCGACATGGCGGCATTCATGCGGGCGGAAGACGGAAAGCAAGGGGTGACGCCATGATCGCCACCCTCTGGTTCGCCTACGTCTTCATCTACAAGGGGCCAAGGCCATGAGAACTGTTCGCCGTTTCGTGGATGATCCTAGCGCCCAGTATGGGTTCCGCGCGGTACCGGCGACCTATGAGGATGCTGAAAAGATCACCGGCTTTCGCCTGGACCGTCGAGTCAACTACTCGATCAGCCAGCAAGGCGAGGTAGAGCAGGAAAGCTGGTGCACCTTGGATTGTTCCGGGTGCAGTTGCGGTTGCGAGGGTGGCTGCAGTTGTGGCCCGTCCACGGGTTGCAGCGAATGCGGCTACACCGGAAAGCGGCGGCACTACTTTGGATTCCCACCCTCCCCGCCAGAACGCAAGAACTCCTAACCCCAATCCCCCTACATGCCTGCCGGTGAGCGGCGGGCGAGGTATTCCTGCATGTTCGAAATAATCAAAGCCTGGTTTTCCCGCAATGTTTTCAGGGCCAATCCATGGCAAGACAAGTTCGTGATCCTCAATTTCATCGACCTCTACTACAAGGGCCAGCGTGACAGCATATTCGGAATCGCCATCGACTCCGGCGACAACGGCGACTACCCAGGAAACAAGCTGATCATCCATGTCTGGAAGTATTCAGCCTGGATCAAAATTCCCAACATCATCAAGCCTTGGGCGCAGAAGCAAACATTCACTACATTGAGCCCGGAAGCTACAGCGCGACGACTTGAACAGTTCGGGCATCTCGACTACTTCGAGTATCACGCTCGCAAGTACGGGTTCCGCCTGCAAACACGAGGAATCCACACGAATTTCGGGCCTAGCACAATGGACTCGCAATCCGAAAAGTCTCGGTACTTCTCATTCCCTTGGCGCGAATTCGATCTGGTCCTGAATGCGCTGTGTGACGCAAACGGCGTTGAGCATATCGAGAAGAGCAAAGGTGTTCGCCTTGGCTACAAGGAAGCTCAGGCCATCAAAGACAAAATGCCCCGCTATGTGTTTTTGCTTAAGGACTATGACGGCCAGGAAATACGAGCCTATTGCCATATGGAGAAGCGCGTGTACCGCATCGGTACCGGCTGGGTGAAAAAGTACTTCGGTGCGCTGCGCCCTACGCGAACTTTCGTTGAGCTGGATATCGCCTTTGATGGCGAGACAGGCCCAGAAAAGGGGTCGTGGAAAGGCGGGACCATCGGTACCGGCAGCCGCGCGGAGAAAGGCGACAAGCACGACGCCCAGTACCTGATTGAGAAGTACTGCGCCGGAACGCATCGCGCCAAAGGCTCCCACTACCAGATGACCTTTATCCGTCGCGAGCCTGATGCTCCATACACCAACGAGACTTACCGGAAGGCTTCGGCTGAACGCCGCGGCGAAGCTTACGTGCCGATCGCATAACTCTCCCCCACCTTCTGCCGCCCAGCGCGGCAAGGACACCCAATGACGAAAAATTCAGCTCGGCCCGTAATGGGCTGCGGGAGATAGCTATGGGCGCTCAACAGCTGATCCCTAGATTCATCAGGGCAAAGGAAGCACCTGGATACCTGGGCATGTGCCGGGCAATTTTCGACGAGACCGTCAGGCCATTCGTCAGCGAGTTCCCCATCGGCGGGCGCGGCGTCGGGTTTGACCGCCAGGAACTGGACGACTGGGCCACGGCATATGTCGAGGCAAAGGCGATTGATAAAAAAGGCGCAACGGAGCAACAATCGCCCCGCAGCGAGCGCCAGAAAGGAGATAAATCATGGCGCGAAAATCGATCACAGGCCTTTCCCAAAGGAAAGGTATCTGGCATATCGACAAGAAAATCAACGGAGAACGACTTTACGAAAGCACTGGAACTGGTGACCGGGAAGAAGCGGAGCGCTACCTGATCTACCGGCTGGAGCAGATCCGGCAGCAGAAGGTCTACGGCGTGAAGAAGGTCAGGATCTGGCGGGAGGCGGCGACTCGCTTCCTGCTGGAGTTCAAAGACCAGCCGTCTATCAAGCTTTCGGCGCATCACCTTTCGCAGCTCGACCCATTCATTGGCGACATGCCGCTTACCCACATTGATGACCAGGCCCTGGCGCCATTCATCAAGGATAGGTTGGCTACGAAGAAGCTGGAAGACGGGAAGGTAAAGAAGGGTGTCAGCAATAGAACGGTAAACATCTCGATCGAGCGTGTGGTTCGGGTTTTATCGTTGTGTGCCAGGAAGTGGCGAGACGATGAGCGAAGACCGTGGCTGGATAGCGTGCCGATGCTCACGAAGCTGGAAGAGAAGAAGTCGAGCCGCAAGCCGTACCCGATGTCATGGCCGGAGCAGTCGATTCTTTTTGGGGAGTTGCCGGCGCACCTGCAAACGATGGCGCTGTTCAAGGTGAACACCGGCACGCGGGAGCAAGAGGTCTGCAAACTGAGGTGGGATTGGGAGATTTCGGTGCCGGAACTCGGCACCAGCGTATTTCTGATACCTGCCGACTTTGGTGGGCGGCATGAGCGCTCTGGCGTGAAGAACGGCGACGAGCGGCTGGTGGTGCTGAACAGCGTGGCCAGGTCGATCATCGATAAGCAGCGCGGTATCAGCAAGGAATGGGTATTCCCATACAACGGCACCGCGATGCACCGCATGAACGACTCGGCCTGGAAGAAGGCTCGGGTGAGAGCGGCGAAACTCTGGCAGGAGGAAAACCTTCGCCCCGCTCACCCTGGATATGCATCCATAAGGATCCATGACCTTAAACATACGTTTGGCCGGCGGCTGCGCGCAGCAGGCGTAACCGAGGAAGACCGCAAGGCCCTTTTGGGGCACAAGAACGGCAGCATCACCAGTCACTACTCGGGCGCTGAGCTCGGGCATCTGATTGAAGCTGCGAACATGGTATCAGCAACCGATTCTCGCGGACCGGTCCTGACAATTTTGAAGAGGAAGCAGGCGTGAGAAAACGACAAGTCACGCAAATGTCACGCACATGAAAAAGGCCAATGCTGTGAACATTGGCCTAAGTCATTGAATTATATGGTCGGGACGGAGTGATTCGAACACTCGACCCCTAGCACCCCATGCTAGTGCGCTACCGGACTGCGCTACGCCCCGACTAGGCGTGAAACTGGGTTCGCTTCGTAACGAAGCGATCAAGAATATACCGCAAGCATTTGAAATGTGGAAGTATTTTAAAGGCTTGTTTCACTTTTTCAAAACCACCAGTACATCTTCCAGTTCCGAGATCATCTGGCGGATCAGTTGTTTGTATTGGGTGGTGTCGTCTTTGGCCTCATCACCGGACATACGCTGGCGTGCGCCGCTGATGGTGAACCCCTGGTCGTACAGCAACGCACGGATCTGTCGGATCATCAGCACATCCTGGCGCTGATAATACCGACGGTTCCCGGTGCGTTTGACGGGGTTGAGTTGAGGAAACTCCTGCTCCCAATAGCGCAGTACGTGCGGTTTTACCGCACACAGCTCGCTGACTTCACCAATGGTGAAGTAGCGTTTGCCTGGGATGACGGGTAGCTCGTCGTTATGACTTGGTTCCAGCATAAGCCTCAACTCGGGCCTTCAACTTCTGCCCTGGACGAAAGGTGACCACACGGCGAGCCGTGATCGGGATTTCTTCTCCCGTTTTTGGATTGCGGCCAGGCCGCTGGCGTTTGTCCCGCAGGTCAAAATTGCCGAAACCGGACAATTTGACCTGTTCGTTGTCTTCCAGAGCGTGCCTGATTTCTTCAAAAAAAAGCTCGACCAATTCCTTGGCCTCACGCTTGTTCAGACCCAACTCTTCGTACAGACGTTCCGCCATCTCAGCTTTCGTCAAAGCCCCCATACGTCACTTCCTTAACGTGGCGTTCAACCTTTGTTCGAGCGAGGTGAGGATATTTTGCGTCGTGGTATTCACCTCATCGTCATTAAGAGTGCGCGATGGATGCTGCCAGGTCAAGCCAACTGCAAGGCTTTTTCTATGCGGATCAATGCCTTTACCCTGATAGACGTCAAATAGCCTGAGGTCCGTCAGCCATTCGCCTGCATTTTCTCGGATTACTTCCAGCACGGCGCTGGCCGCCACATCACGATCGGCCACCAGGGCCAGGTCACGACGCACTTCCGGGAAACGCGACAGTTCGCTGAACTTAGGCATCTTGCCCGCGGCAACTTCAGCCAATACCAGCTCGAAGACGAAGACCGGACGGTCAAGACCGAGAGTTTTCGACAATTCCGGGTGGATGGCACCGACGAAACCGACCAGCCGACCTTCACGCTCGATGCGCGCAGTCTGGCCTGGATGCAATGCCGGGTGACTGCCAGGAACAAACGCGAAAGCATCCAGCGCGCCAGCAAAGCCCAGCACCGCTTCCACGTCAGCCTTGACGTCGAAGAAGTCCACGGGATCGCGACCCTGTGCCCAGCCTTCCGGCAGGCGGCTGCCGCAGACGACGCCGGCCAGCATCGGCTCTTGCTTCAGGCCGTCCAGTTGGCCGACAAAGCGCAGGCCGCTTTCAAACATGCGCACGCGGTCCTGCTGACGGTTCAGGTTGTGGGAAAGTGCTTTCACCAGGCCTGGCCACAGGGACGAACGCATGGCCGCCATGTCGTTGGAGATTGGGTTGGCCAGCAACAGCGGCTCGACACCCGGGCTGAACAGTTCAAACTGCTTGGGATCGATGAAACTGTAGGTCACCGCTTCCTGGTAACCGCGTGCGACCAGCAGGCGACGCAGCTCTGGCAGGTGCGCACGGGCTTCGGCCTTGGGTTGCGGGGCCAGGCGCGCTTGCGGGTAACGAACCGGCAGGCGGTTGTAGCCGTACAGGCGGGCCAGTTCTTCGATCAGGTCGACTTCAAGGCTGATATCGAAGCGATGGCTTGGCACTGCTACGCGCCACTGCCCTGCCCCATCAGCACTGATGCCCAGGCCAAGGCCAGTCAGCAGGCGGACGATTTGCGCTTCTTCAATCACCAGGCCGAGCATTTGCTCGACGCGCTGGGCGCGCAGTGTCACCGGCGCAATCGACGGCAGGTGCTGCTCGCTGACGGTCTCGGTGATCGGACCGGCTTCACCGCCGGTGATTTCCAGCAGCAGGCCAGTGGCGCGCTCCATGGCTTCACGGGCCAGTTGCCAGTCCACGCCACGCTCGTAGCGGTGCGAGGCATCGGTGTGCAGGCCGTAGGAACGAGCCTTACCCGCCACAGCGATCTGGTCGAAGAACGCACTTTCAAGGAATAGGTCGCGAGTGGTCGCCGAGACACCACTGTGCTCACCGCCCATCACACCGGCAATGGCCAGGGCCCGGGAGTGGTCAGCGATCACCAGGGTATCGCTGCGCAGGGTCACTTCCTGGCCATCGAGCAAGACCAGTTTTTCGCCTTCCTCGGCCATGCGCACGCGGATCCCGCCGTTGATCTCGGCCAGATCGAAAGCGTGCAGCGGTTGACCCAGCTCCAGCATCACGTAGTTGGTGATGTCGACGGCGGCATCGATGCTGCGCACATCGGCACGCCGCAGGCGCTCGACCATCCACAGCGGGGTTGGCCGGGACAGGTCGACATTGCGGATGACACGGCCCAGGTAGCGCGGGCACGCGTTTGGCGCCAGCACTTCGATGGAACGCACTTCGTCGTGGACTGCCGCAACGGCCGCAACCACCGGACGCGTGACAGGCACGTCGTACAGTGCGCCGACTTCACGGGCCAGGCCGGCCAGGGACAGGCAGTCGCCACGGTTCGGGGTCAAGTCGACTTCGATGCTGGCGTCTTCCAGGTCCAGGTAGACACGGATGTCCTGGCCCACGGGCGCGTCAGCCGGCAGCTCCATCAAACCATCATTACCTTCGCCAACCTGCAACTCCGCCTGGGAGCACAGCATGCCGTTGGACTCAACGCCACGCAGCTTGGCTTTCTTGATCTTGAAATCACCGGGCAGCTCGGCACCGATCATGGCGAACGGGATCTTCAGGCCCGGGCGCACGTTTGGCGCTCCGCACACGACCTGGAAGGTTTGCGCGCCATTGCTGACTTGGCATACACGCAGTTTGTCGGCGTCGGGGTGCTGCTCGGTGCTCAGCACCTCGCCCACTACCACGCCACTGAAAACACCGGCGGCCGGCGTAACGCTATCGACCTCAAGACCGGCCATCGACAGACGAGCAACCAGCTCATCGCGATTTACCTGCGGGCTTACCCAGCCACGCAGCCATTGTTCACTGAATTTCATCCTGCTCTCCTAAAGGTTCGTTACGACTAGCGAAATTGCGCGAGGAACCGCAAGTCGTTGTCGAAGAACAGGCGCAAGTCGTTCACGCCGTAACGCAGCATGGCCAGACGCTCAACGCCCATGCCGAAGGCAAAGCCCGAGAACTCTTCCGGGTCGATCCCGGACATGCGCAGCACGTTGGGATGAACCATGCCGCAACCCATGACTTCCAGCCAGCCGGTCTGTTTGCAGACACGGCAGCCTTTACCGCTGCACATCACGCATTCCATATCGACTTCGGCGGATGGCTCGGTGAACGGGAAGTAGGACGGACGGAAACGTACCGCCAGCTCTTTTTCAAAGAACACCCGCAGGAATTCTTCGATGGTGCCTTTGAGGTCGGCGAAATTGATGTCGCGATCCACCAGCAGGCCTTCGACCTGGTGGAACATCGGCGAGTGGGTGATATCGGAGTCGCTACGGTACACACGGCCTGGGCAGACGATGCGGATCGGCGGCTGCTGCGATTCCATGGTGCGGACCTGTACCGGCGAGGTATGGGTGCGCAACAGCATGTTCGCATTGAAATAGAAGGTGTCGTGCATCGACCGGGCCGGGTGATGGCCTGGGATGTTGAGCGCCTCGAAATTGTGATAGTCGTCTTCGACCTCAGGGCCTTCGGCAATGCCGTAGCCGATATGGGTGAAGAACTGCTCGATACGTTCCAGAGTCCGGGTAACCGGATGCAGGCCGCCTGAGGTCTGGCCGCGGCCAGGCAGGGTCACGTCAATGGACTCGGCGGCGAGCTTGGCCGCAAGATCGGCCTCCTCGAACAACGCCTTGCGCGCATTGAGAACCTCTGTGACACGCTCCTTGGCAACGTTGATCAGCGCGCCGACTTGCGGGCGCTCTTCTGCTGGCAGATTGCCCAGGGTCTTCATCACCTGAGTCAATTCACCTTTCTTGCCAAGGTAGTGAACCCGGATTTGCTCCAGGGCATTGATATCTTCAGCGCTTTGCACAGCCTCAAGAGCTTGAGCGACCAGCGCGTCCAGGTTTTCCATGTACAGACTCCAGATACAAAATAGGGGAAGAGCTTGAAGGCTCTTCCCCTATTTATGACGTTTACCACCTTGGGCTACAGGAGTAACCCAGGGTGACTGTCGGGGGTACTTAAGCCAAGGTGGCTTTAGCTTTCTCGACAATCGCAGCAAACACCGCTTTTTCGTTCACGGCCAGTTCAGCCAGAACCTTACGGTCGATTTCGATGGACGCTTTTTTCAGGCCAGCGATGAAACGGCTGTAGGACAGACCGTTAACACGTGCACCAGCATTGATACGAGCGATCCACAGAGCGCGGAACTGACGTTTTTTCTGACGACGGTCACGGTAGGCGTATTGGCCTGCCTTGATTACCGCTTGCTTGGCAACACGGAATACGCGTGAACGCGCGCCGTAGTAGCCTTTAGCGAGTTTCAGAATTTTTTTGTGACGCTTACGGGCAATGACGCCACGCTTTACACGAGCCATGAGTTACTTCCTCTATTCTTGATCCAAAATTAACGAAGGCGCAGCATGCGCTCGACTTTTGCCACGTCAGACGGATGCAGCAAGCTGCTACCGCGCAGTTGACGCTTACGCTTGGTCGACATTTTGGTCAGGATGTGGCTCTTGAAAGCGTGCTTGTGCTTGATACCGTTAGCAGTTTTCAGAAACCGCTTAGCAGCACCACTTTTAGTCTTCATCTTTGGCATGTTCGGATACTCCGCATTCAGTTGATAAACATAATCAGAAGGCCTGCCGTGCCCTATTGATTACTTCTTCTTTTTCGGGGCGATGACCATGATCAGCTGGCGTCCTTCCATCTTAGGATGCTGTTCGACGGAACCGTACTCCAGCAGGTCAGCTTCAACCCGCTTGAGGAGTTCCATACCCAGCTCCTGGTGGGCCATCTCACGGCCGCGGAATCGCAAGGATACCTTGGCCCTGTCCCCATCACTCAGGAAACGTACCAGGTTGCGCAGTTTTACCTGGTAATCCCCTTCCTCCGTCCCTGGACGAAACTTGATTTCTTTAACCTGGATCTGCTTCTGGTTTTTCTTGGCTGCGGCAATCTGCTTCTTCTTCTCGAAGATCGATTTGCCGTAATCCATCAGCTTGCAGACAGGCGGTACAGCATCGGCGGAAATTTCCACCAAATCGAGCTTGGCTTCTTCAGCCTTAAGAAGCGCGTCTTCAATTGACACAATCCCAAGCTGCTCACCCTCAGCCCCAATTAACCGAACCTCGCGTGCCGAGATATTCTCGTTGATCGGGGCTTTCGGTGCAGCTCGTTTATCTTGTCTCATTTCACGCTTAATAATAATTACTCCGAATCTGGGCGACCACGCCGGGAAACCGCTTGCGCGAGGAACTCAGCGAACTGGGCGACGGGCATCGAGCCCAGGTCAGCACCTTCGCGAGTACGCACAGCGACAGTCTGCATCTCGACTTCCCGATCTCCGATAACCAAAAGATAGGGAACCTTGAGCAAAGTATGCTCGCGGATTTTAAAGCCGATCTTTTCATTTCTCAAGTCGGACTTGGCACGAAATCCGCTTTCGTTGAGTGTTTTTTCAACTTCAGCGGCAAAATCGGCCTGTTTATCAGTGATATTCATGATCACTGCCTGGGTCGGAGCCAGCCACGCAGGGAACGCGCCCTCGTAGTGCTCGATCAGGATCCCGACGAACCGCTCGAACGAGCCGAGGATCGCCCGGTGCAACATAACCGGGTGTTTACGGCTGTTGTCTTCGGAGACGTATTCGGCTCCCAGACGGATCGGCAGGTTAAAATCGAGCTGCAAGGTACCACATTGCCAGACACGGCCAAGGCAATCTTTCAGCGAAAATTCGATTTTAGGACCGTAGAAGGCCCCCTCACCCGGTTGCAGATCGTACGCAAGGCCCGCGCTATCTAGCGCTGCGGCCAATGCAGCTTCGGCGCGATCCCACAGCTCGTCGGAGCCAACGCGTTTTTCCGGACGAGTGGACAGCTTCATCTCGACCTCGGTAAAGCCGAAATCGCGATAGACGTCCATGGTCAGCTTGATGAACGCAGCGGATTCGGCCTGCATCTGCTCTTCGGTGCAGAAGATGTGGGCGTCGTCCTGGGTGAAGCCGCGCACACGCATAATGCCGTGCAGCGCACCCGATGGCTCGTTACGGTGGCAGGCACCGAACTCGGCCAGGCGCATCGGCAGCTCGCGGTAGCTTTTCAAGCCCTGATTGAACACTTGCACGTGGCACGGGCAGTTCATCGGCTTGATAGCGTAGTCGCGGCTTTCCGACTCGGTGGTGAACATATTGTCGGCGTAGTTGGCCCAGTGCCCGGATTTCTCCCACAGGCTGCGGTCAACCACCTGCGGCGTCTTGATCTCCAGGTAGCCGTTTTCACGTTGCACCTTGCGCATGTACTGCTCAAGCACCTGGTACAGGGTCCAGCCGTTCGGGTGCCAGAACACCATGCCCGGCGCTTCTTCCTGGAGGTGGAACAGGTTCAGGCGCTTGCCGATCTTGCGGTGGTCGCGCTTCTCGGCTTCTTCGATACGCTGGATGTAGGCCGCCAGCTGCTTCTTGTCAGCCCAGGCGGTACCGTAGACCCGTTGCAGTTGCTCGTTTTTCGCATCGCCGCGCCAGTAGGCGCCGGACAGCTTGGTCAGCTTGAACGACTTGAGGAAGCGCGTGTTCGGCACGTGCGGGCCACGGCACATGTCGACATATTCTTCGTGGTAATACAGGCCCATGGCCTGTTCGTCCGGCATGTCTTCCACCAGACGCAGTTTGTAGTCCTCGCCACGGGCGGTGAACACGTCGATCACTTCGGCGCGCGGCGTGACTTTCTTGATGACGTCGTAGTCTTTCTCGATCAGCGCATGCATGCGCGCTTCGATGGCCGCCATGTCGTCCGGCGTAAAAGGACGCTCGTAGGCGATATCGTAATAGAAGCCTTCGTCGATGACCGGGCCGATCACCATCTTCGCGGTGGGGTACAGCTGCTTGACCGCATGGCCAATCAGGTGTGCGCAAGAGTGGCGAATGATCTCCAGCCCCTCTTGATCCTTGGGCGTGATGATTTGCAAGGTGGCGTCGCTGGTGATCAGGTCGCTGGCGTCAACCAGCTTGCCGTCGACCTTGCCGGCCACGGTGGCCTTGGCCAGGCCTGCACCAATGGATGCGGCGACCTCGGCTACGGAAACCGGATGATCGAATGAACGTTGACTGCCGTCGGGAAGAGTAATAGTTGGCATGGCGCCTCCTCTCCTAGTGGTGACCCCTACCAAAGGTCACGTGGGTTGGGATGAGCCAGTACAAGATCCAACACCAGGCCGCTCATTGCTGAACGCCTGCCTTACAGCGGCAGGAGCCTTTCGGCCAACCGATAATCGAACCAGAGTGACTGGAGTTAAACAAAAGAGCCTGGCCAGAAAAAAGCCAGGTCGCTGATGCTAGCACAGATGAACGGTCAGGGTGCCGCCCCACGGCCGCGCAAAGGCAAACTCCAGGCTTTTACAGGCAAAAGTGAACTTGGGCTGTACGCCAGGCCTCAAACACACTGAAAATCGCCGTCCGTCATCTCGACTCAAGGAGCATCTAACCATGCGCAGCACCTCGATCTTCGCCCTTGCCGCTTCCCTGGCCCTGTTCTCGATTGGCGCACAAGCCGCCGCCCCCTCCAACTGGCCTGCCGGTGCCCGGGATGGCTTCGTCCAGGACTGCAGCGCCGCCGCCAGCCAGAACGTTGATGTCAAAACCGCCAAAGCCCATTGCGAATGCGGCGCGGACAAGATCAACGCGGAATTGAGCACTGCGGAAATCAAAGAACTGATGACCAACAAGAACGCCAGCCCGGAGCTTAAAAACAAAGCAGTGGCGGCTATTTCGTCCTGCAAAGTCGTGAAGAAAAAGTAAGCCAGGCAGCCAATCAGACGGCCAATTGGCCCTGAAAACGGCCTGAAAATCGCCATTTCTCACAATTTACATTGCTTTTACGGCTTTTTTTACCAGTCGACATTTCACGCTAAAGCCCCGTAAACCGGGGCTTACAGCCAACCACGGCACTGCAGGCAACGCGATTGGTTAGCAAACAGTGCCTTGGGGGGGCTCCCAAGTCGAACATTTCGACTATGATACCCCGGTGTGCCCAGTTGGCCTGAGCAGCACAGCACTACTGAAAATATATGTTTCTTGGAGATACACCATGTCTAATCGCCAAACCGGCACCGTTAAATGGTTCAACGATGAAAAAGGCTTCGGCTTCATCACTCCTCAAGGTGGCGGTGACGACCTGTTCGTACACTTCAAAGCTATCGAAAGCGACGGTTTCAAAAGCCTGAAAGAAGGCCAAACCGTTTCCTTCGTGGCTGAGAAAGGCCAAAAGGGTATGCAAGCTGCACAGGTTCGCCCAGAGTAATTTCTGCGCCGATCTAAAAAACCCCGTCCATGTGACGGGGTTTTTTATGGCTCAGGCAAAAGCGTTGCGCTATCAACCGCAATTGATGCGGGTAATCACCAGGTTGTCATCGGTGTTGAGGTTCAAGCGATCAGAGCGGTATTCGAGGGTGACCATATCGTTGGGCTTGAGAATACGTGCATTCTGCGCGCCTGCGCGGGTACGGGCCTGTTCCAGCAGTTGTGGCGAGGCCTTCTGGCCGATTGCAAACTGCGCAGCCTTCGCTTCGCAGCGCGTATGAACAGGCTCAGCCACGGCCGTGTCTTTGGCTGGCTCAGAGGTACCCGAAGTGCTGCAACCCGCCAGGACAGCTGCTGCCAACAAAGTACCGAATGATGCGAGCTTCCAAGGCATGAAGCCTCCTTTGATAAAAAATGGACAGAGATCGTGCGACCGTGATTTGGCCAATTGGTTTCAGAATTGTCACAATTGGCCGTAGGCAAGTCTGCCTGACTCAACACCATGGCCCGATGAATCAATCGTCACCAGATATGAATAAGTGTCAGTAGATATCGATGTAGTCAAACGACGGCTTCGGCCAGTTCTGCTTCAGCGCATTGAAAATCTGCATCACCCATACCTCATCACTGGCCGCCACCTTGCCCACATAGCCCGACCCTGCCGCCCAGGTCTCCAGGCGAAACAGCAACCCATCAACCTGCATGCCTCCTACCACGCAGGAAGAAATATAGGCGATACCGGCCTTGGTAACCCGTAGCTGGGTGTGCTGATCGTCACTGGCACTGGCAATCATTTGGCGAACAGCTGCCAATGTGAGGTTCTTGGGGTTGGTCAAATCGATGTGCACGCGGCTTGTCCTGGCAGTTAAACAGAGCACCAGTGTCGCACAGCGCCCTCCTCATGCCTAAGTAGCCGTGCCAAACGCAGCGCAAAATGGTTAACTCTGTAGGCCAGTCCAGCCTATGCGAGCCGCGAGAACCCGATGACCATCGTTACCATCAATGCCGATATCAAGGCCAAGTGGCCCCAAGGGCAAAGTTCCTACAGCCCTGGCAGCCCGGAAGAGTTGGCAATCATCGGCATAGACCTGCTGGTCAAGGAGCTGGGCACCCAAGCCGCGCAAGCCTTTATCGGCCAGGTATTCGAGAAATACCCGGCCGAGCACATGGGGGTCGAAGACCCCCTGCGCGAATAGACGCCGGCCAGCGAGCGCCGACCGACAAGCCGCTTACTTCAGGCGCGCGAGGCGCTCGGTGAGCAGGTCGAAAAAGCCCTGGGCATTGCCGTTTTCCACCCAATACACATTCTTGTCGTGCTTGAGGCCATCGTACCAATCGACGATGGTCTGGCCGAAGGTCGGGCCTTCACGGCTATCAACCACCATATTGGCCTGGCGCCCGGTAAACAGCTCAGGCTTGAGCAGATAAGCGATCACAGTGGCATCGTGCACCGGGCCACCCGACATACCGTAGTGCTCCATATCGCCCTTGACGTATTCGTTGAGAATATCGCCGACCACTTTGCTGGCATTGTTCTTCAGGTCAGCGATTTTCTGCAGGCGCGCTTCGCTGGTGAGGATCTTGTGGGTCACATCCAGCGGCAGGTAGGTCAGCTTGACACCACTTTTAAGCACGATTTCAGCCGCCACCGGATCGGCAAACAGGTTGAACTCGGCCACCGGCGTAATATTGCCGCCATTGAAGTGCGCGCCGCCCATGACCACCACTTCCTTGATGCCCTGGGTGATATGTGGCGCCTGGGTCAGCGCCAGCGCCAGGTTGGTCTGTGGGCCGAGCATGGCAATGGTGATGCTATGGGGCTTGGCGGTGCTCAAGGTCTTGATCAGGTAGTCGACCGCATTGCCTTCGGCCAGGCCTTTTTTCGGCTCGTGCACGGTGACACCGGAAATGCCTTCCTTGCCATGGATGTTCTCGGCATAGATCGGCGTGCGCAGCAACGGCTGCGGCGCGCCGGCATACACGGGGATCTCTTCGCGCCCTGCCCACTCACGGGCCAGGCGCGCATTACGCGAGGTCTTGTCCAGCCGCACGTTGCCGGCCACGGTGGTCAATGCCCGAATGTCCAGCTCCTGCGGCGACGCCATCGCAAACAGCAACGCCACTACGTCATCAGCGCCCGGATCGGTATCAATGATCAGGTCGATTTTTTCCGCCGCCTGGGCGCTTGCAGCAGTTAGCACGGACAAAAGCAGCACACTCCGAAACAGATGTCGCAAGGTTGGGGTTCTACGTTGCATGACGCACTCCTTGTCACTGTGGGAAAAACTAGAAAGTCACGCCAGACACCAGCGCGATATTGCAGTAGGGCTGGCACTCGCCAGTACGCACCACCGCGCGCGCCTTGTGGCTGAGCGATTTGAACGCTTCATGACTGAGCAGATGGCGCTCACCCAACTCGCCATCCAGCGCGTTGAGACCAGCCAGGGCCGGCGGCTGCCGGAGCAGGATTTCCTCGGCCAATACGTGGCTTTCAACCTGCATCTCGCTGAGCACCACGCGCAGGGTGCTGATGAAATCGGGGATGCCCTGGGTCAGCGCCAGATCGATCAATTCCACACCCGGCGGCACCGGCAGGCCGGCATCGCCGATCACCAGGATGTCGCCATGCCCCAGGGAGGCGATCAGTCGCGACAGGGCAATATTGAGCAGGGGCGTCTTTTTCATGGGTGAACAAAGCCTTGAACGTCGTGCAACGTAGGAATAGAGGGTTGCGCCCCGGCACGGGTGACCGACAGGGCCGCCGCAACCTGGCCAAAACGGATGGCCTCAGCCTCGCTCTGGCCGTTGGCCAGCGCTGCCGCAAAGCCGCCGACAAAAGTGTCGCCCGCCGCCGTGGTATCCACGGCCTGGACCTTGGGCGCCAGCAGATGCTCGAAACCCCGGCCATCGGCGAGCAGCGCGCCCTGCGAGCCAAGAGTCACGATCACCTTGCCCGCCCCGGCTTTTAGCAGATGAGTGGCCGCGACCCTCGCCGCGTCCAGGGAATCCACCGGTACGCCGCTCAAGGCCGACACTTCGCTTTCGTTGGGGATCAGGTAATCGATGGCGGCGTACCAGTCTGCCGGCAATGGGCCGCTGGCCGGCGCCGGGTTGAGGATCACCGTCTTGCCCAATTCGCGACCGCGCTTGAGGGCATAGCCCACGGTGTCCATGGGCACTTCTAACTGGCAGACAATCACCCTGGCCGCCTGCAGCACCGCATCGAACGCCAGCAGCGAGGCAGGTGTCAGTTGGCTATTACTGCCAGCCACAATCACGATCGCATTCTGGCTGCTGTCATCGACCACAATCAGCGCGACGCCACTGGAGCCCTGCACCTCACTGACGGCCTGGCAGTCAATACCTTCAACCACCAACGCATCGCGCAACTGCGCGCCATAGGCATCGCTGCCCACGCAGCCGATCATTGCCACCTCAGCACCGAGACGCGCCGCCGCGACCGCCTGGTTGGCGCCCTTGCCGCCCGGGACAGTGGCAAACGACTGACCGACCAGGGTCTCACCGGCACGGGGCAGCCGGCTGGCCCGGGTCACCAGGTCCATATTCAGGCTGCCTACTACCACTACTGTTGCTGGCATACATCAATACTCATCAATTCGTTCAACGGTTGGAGGCAAACACAGCAGCCAATGGCGCCGTAGACTCACGCAAGACAATGCTCGGCGTGACAATGCGCTGGTCAACCGGCAATTGCGGGGTCGCAATCCGTCGTAATAACAACTCCGCCGCCATCTCCCCCAATTGCAGGATCGACTGGCCCACGGTGGTCAACGCCGGGTACACATAGCGGCTCATTTGAATGTCATCAAAACCAATCACCGACAGCTCGGCCGGCACCCGCAGGTTGCGCTCGGCCGCCGCCCGCAACACACCGAAACCAATCATGTCGTTGCCGGCGAAGATCGCACTGGGCGGGTTGTCCGCCAGCAACTGCACCGCCGCCCCATAACCACCGGTGCTGGTGAAATCACTTTCCAGCACACGGCTGGCGGGCACCGAAATCCCGGCCTCAAGCAGCGCCCGCTGGTAGCCGGCCAAGCGCATCTGTGCCACACGCGTATGTGCGGGCCCGCCGATACAGGCGATATCCCGGTGCCCCAGCGCCAGCAAATGCCGGGTCGCCAGGTACGCGCCCTGCTCGTGATCGATGCGCACCAGGTCCACGTCAATGCCCTCCAGGCCACGGTCGACAATGACCATGGGCGTGCGCACCGCCTTGAGGCCCGTGGCCAGGCCGCTGTCATCGCCACCGACCGAGGTGACGATCAAGCCGTCGATGCGTTTTTCCAGCAATACTCGCAAATAGTTGCGCTGTTTCTCGGCGTTATCGTCGGAATTGCACAGGATCACGCAATAACCATTGCGCTCGCAGTAGTCCTCGATGCCCCTGGCCAGCTCCGCGAAATACGGGTTGAGGCTGTTGGGCACCAACAGGCCGATGGTCGCCGTGGTCTTGGCTTTCAGCGAGCGGGCGACTGCGCTGGGTACATAGTCCAACTGCTTGATCGCGGCTTCGACCTTGAGCCGCACCGGCTCGCTGACCGGGCGCGTCCTGTTCACCACATGGGAGACCGTGGTGTAGGAAATGCCCGCAAGCGCCGCCACATCCTTGATGGTTGCCATGGCTTAGCCCCGCCGGCTGGCGCGTTGACTGCGGTAGGTGTCGAGCACCACGGCAATCACGATAACGGCGCCGGTAATGATGCGTTTGGTCGGCTCGGTCGCGCCGATCTGCGCCAGGCCGGCCGCCAGTACGGAAATGATCAGCACCCCGAAGAACGTGCTGATCACCGAGCCACGCCCGCCCATCAGGCTGGTGCCACCAATCACCACGGCGGCAATCACCTGTAACTCCAGGCCGGAACCGGCATTCGGGTCGGCCGCTTCCAGGCGGGAAATCTGGAACAGCGCCGCCACCCCGGCCAACAACCCCATCAGGCTGAATACCAGGATCTTGTAGGGTTTTGGATTGATGCCTGCCAGGCGCACAGCCTCTTCATTGGTGCCGATGCCGATCAGGTAGCGGCCAAATACGGTACGCGTCAGCACCGCCTGGGCCACGATAATCACCAGCAGCGCAATGATGAACGAAGGCGAGATCCCAAAGGCCACCGGGTTGGACAGCCAGGCGAAGGAGTCGCCGATATAGGCGGTACGCGACCCCGTCATCTGGTAGGCCGCGCCACGGGCCATTTCCAGCACACCCAGGGACACAATGAACGATGGAATCCGCCAGGCCACGGTAATCGAGCCGGTAATGGTCCCGGCCAGTGCCGCGCAGCCCATGCCCAGCAATGCCGCCGGGATCACGCTCCAGCCCCAGCCCAGGATCGCCACGCTGACCGCAGACGCGGCCAAGGCCAAGACCGAGCCCACCGACAGGTCAATGCCGCCGATGATCAGGATGAACGTCATGCCCACCGCCAGCACCATCAGGTCGGGAATCTGGTTGGCGATGGTGCTGAAGGTGTCATAGGACCAAAAGTGACTGCTCAGGGCCGAGAACAGCGCAATCATGGCCATCAAGGCGCCGGCCAGGCCCAGGTAAGTGCCCAGGCCGTAGAAATTGCCGCCGGCTTTTGTAGTAGAAGTTGCTGATTTCATGGGGTTGTCCTGGGCGCGGCTTCATTGAGCAACGCGTCACGTTTCTGATAGCCGGCAAATGCGGCGGCAAGCAATTCGTCCTGGGTCCAATCGGCACGCTCGAAGGTCTCGATCAAGCGCCCGGCAGACAGCACACCGATGCGGTCGCAGATCAGCATCAGCTCGCGCAGGTCGCTGGACACCACCACCAGCGCCTTGCCCTGGCGGGTCAAGTCGCCAAGCAGCGCATAGATATCAAACTTGGCGCCCACATCGATGCCACGGGTGGGTTCATCAAACAGCATCACCGCGCAATCGCGCTCCAGCCAGCGGCCGATCACCACTTTTTGCTGATTGCCGCCCGACAGCTCGGACACCAATTGCGCCGGGCTGGAGCTGCGAATACGCATGGCGTCGATCTGCCGCTTGGCCAGGGCCGTTTCGTCGCGCCCATTGACCAGGCCGGCGCTGGACACCTTGGCCATATTGCCCAGGGCCGTGTTGGCGCTGATGGACTGGCTGAGCAACAGGCCCTCGCCCTTGCGATCCTCGGTGATCAGGGCAATGCCATGGCCTACTGCATCCACCGGCGAGCGAATACTCACCACCCGCGCCGGCGAACCGAGGGCGACCGTGCCACTGTCGGCCAGGTCGGCGCCAAAGATCAGGCGCAGCAATTCGGTGCGGCCGGCGCCGATCAATCCCGAAATGCCATAGATTTCACCAGCACGCACTTCAAAGGACACATCGCGGACCTTGTCCCCACGGGTCAGGCCCTTGACCGTCAAGGCCGGTGCGCCGATGGTGCGCGGGCCAAGGTCGATGTGCTCGCCCAACTCGCGGCCGACCATCAGCGTGACCAGTTGCTCACTGTTGTAATTGGCCATCGGCTCGACACACACCAACTGGCCATCACGCAGCACGGCAATGCGCTGGGCCACCCGCGCCAGCTCTTCCAGGCGATGGGAAATATAAATAATGGCCACGCCCCGGGCCTGCAGGCGAGTGATTTGCGCAAACAGCATCTCGACTTCACGGGCGGTGAGCATCGCCGTCGGCTCGTCGAGGATCAGCACATGGCAGTCACCGATCAGGTTGCGGGCAATCTCGACCATCTGTTGATGGCCAATGCCCAGGCTGCCGACCAACGTATCCGGGTCGATCGCATCCAGGCCCACTTGCGCCATGGCCTCGATCGCGGCCTTGCGCAATTGCTTGCGGCTGATCCAGCCACCGCGACTGGGCAGGTTGTCGAGGAACAGGTTTTCGGCCACGGTCAGGGTCGGCAGCAGGTTGAGCTCCTGCATGACCATGCGCACGCCCTGCTTTTCCGCCTGGGTCCGGCTGGCCGGGGTGTAATCCTGGCCATTGAACTGCATCTGCCCGGTGCTGGGCGTGACCAGGCCGCCGATGATCTTCGACAGGGTGCTTTTGCCCGCGCCATTCTCACCGGTCAGCGCCAACACTTCACCGCGATTAAGCGTCAGGGTGATGTCGGACAGCACTGGCTGGGCATAAGTCTTACCGATACCACGGACCGAGAGGACAGTGGCCGGTGCGGAAGATGACATAGGAAAATCTCCAGGCGCCCGCTCGACGGGAGCGGGCGCTGTAATGCGCAACCAGGGATTATTGCTTGAGGATGAGCTCTACCGGCGTTTCGATCACGCCGCCCACGGACTCGACCTTTTCACCCTTGACCAGCTTCAGCGCATTCTGGATGCCAAACACCGCCTGCTGTGCAGCGGCCTGGTCGGCCGTGGCCAGGATGCGACCGTCCTTGAGCATCGGCTTGATCGCGGCGATGTTGTCGTAGCCCACCACCTGGACCTTGCCGGCCTTGCCCGCGGCGCGCACCGCAGAAACGGCGCCCAGGGCCATATTGTCGTTACCGGCCAGCAGCGCCTTGAGGTCCGGGTATTCGCTCAACATGGCCGCCGCCACTTTGTTGCCCTGGTCGATTTCCCAATTACCGGACTGCACGGAAACAATCTTCATACCGGCCGCATCCATCGCATCCTTGAACCCGGCGGTGCGTTGCTGGGCGTTGGTGGTGGTCGGCACGCCTTCGATAATCCCAACCTTGTCGCCGCTCGCCAGTTGCTTGGCCAGGTACTCGCCGACCAGGCGCGCGCCCTTGCGGTTATCCGGGCCGACAAAGGGAACGTCGAGATTTTTGCTTTTCAGCACTTCAGGGTCGAGGCGGTTATCGATGTTGACCACCTTGATCCCTTCCTTGGAGGCTTTCCTCAGGACGTTGACCAGGGCTTTGGAGTCAGCGGGCGCGATGACGATCGCGTTGACTTTGGCGAGGATCATCTGGTTGACGATATCGATCTGGGCCGACGTATCGGTTTCGTTCTTGATCCCGTTGGTGATCATGTCGAAATCGGCGGCATGGGCTTTCTGATAGTCCTTGGCCCCGTCTTGCATGGTGACGAAAAACTCATTGGCCAGGGATTTCATCACCAGACCGACCTTGGGTTTGGCGGTGGCGTCATCAGCGAATGCAGAGGACAGAGGCAGGGCAGCGGATGCGGCAGCCAGTACAGCGACAGACAGCAGACGTCCAGCAAATGGCAGCTTCATGGGTTCACTCCGATCTTATGATTATTGTGAGCAACGCCTGCACCTTCACCTCACTCACGGAGTGCTCGTGAAACATCTCGCAAACGTTTGCGTTGAACAAACTATGCGAAGACTGCCGAAATTTGTCAACGAAAGAAAAGTGCTTTTTCCTCGCGGGCTCTACCTCCTGCCTTACAACTCGCGCGCCTTCGTGGCTAAACATCCGGGCCGGGGGATCGTTCTCTAAAACGACAGGCCCGCTGGAACATTTCAGGAGAGTCACCCGGATTTTTCCAGGGTGATTTTCGGACAACCGAACGCCGGAGCCCTCCAGCGTTCGGAAATTCGGACACGCGTGGAAGGCAACAAATCAGCCAACTATAAAAAAATGATTTAAATCAATAAGTTAAAATCAATCCCCAAACAAAATACGGCTGGTACAAATCCTGCTGCTAATCCGCACCTTGTGGCGCTCAGCGCAGCCCGGGGTGTTCTGGATGAACCTGCACACGCACTCATCAAAACTAGAGAGAAAAATAATGAAATCTGCACTCAAGAACTTTGTTCCGGGCGCTTTAGCCCTGCTGCTGCTCTTCCCGGTTGCCGCCCAGGCCAAGGAAGTTGAATCCAAGACCAAGCTGTCCAACGTAGTCGTGCTGGCCACTGGCGGCACCATTGCCGGCGCTGGCGCCAGTGCGGCCAACAGCGCCACCTACCAGGCGGCCAAGGTCGGTATCGAACAACTGATCGCCGGCATTCCCGAACTCAGCCAGATCGCCAACGTGCGTGGCGAGCAAGTGATGCAAATTGCTTCCGAGAGCATCACCAACGAGAACCTGCTGCAACTGGGCCGCCGTGTCGCGGAACTGGCCGACAGCAAGGACGTGGATGGCATCGTGATCACCCACGGCACCGACACCCTCGAAGAAACCGCCTACTTCCTCAACCTGGTGGAAAAGACCGACAAGCCAATCGTGGTCGTGGGCTCCATGCGCCCAGGCACGGCCATGTCGGCCGACGGCATGCTCAACCTGTACAACGCCGTGGCCGTTGCCGGTAGCAAAGACGCACGCGGCAAAGGCGTACTGGTGACCATGAACGACGAGATCCAATCGGGTCGCGACGTCAGCAAGATGATCAACATCAAGACCGAAGCGTTCAAAAGCGCCTGGGGCCCACTGGGCATGGTCGTAGAAGGCAAATCCTACTGGTTCCGCCAGCCGGCCAAGCGTCACACCATGAACTCGGAGTTCGATATCAAGAACATCAAGAGCCTGCCGGACGTTGAAATTGCCTACGGCTATGGCAACGTCAGCGACACCGCCTACAAAGCCCTGGCCCAGGCTGGCGCCAAAGCCATCATCCATGCCGGCACCGGCAATGGCTCGGTACCGGCCAAGGTAGTGCCTGCCCTGCAGGAACTGCGTAAGGAAGGCGTACAGATCATTCGTTCTTCCCACGTCAATGCCGGCGGTTTCGTTCTGCGCAATGCCGAACAGCCTGACGACAAATACGACTGGGTCGTGGCTCATGACCTGAACCCGCAAAAAGCCCGCATCCTGGCCATGGTCGCTCTGACCAAGACCCAGGACAGCAAGGAACTGCAACGCATGTTCTGGGAATACTGAGTCACTGATATAACCCTTGCCGGCGATGGTGGTCCCAGGGATGCCATCGCCGGCAAATCAGTGCCTACAAAATAACCTCGCCATACACCAATCCGCACAAACCGTTGTCACACGGACCTCTTGAATTTTAAGCAGTTGCGAATTTCCTCACAGTTAAATACTGTATGTTCGTACAGCTAATTAAGGATTCCTCCGTGGCCAAGCCCTCCTCCGCAGCACCGACACCTCCCGACGCCTACCAACGCCTGGCAATCCGGGTGCAAAAAATCATCAATTCCACCAACGCCCAAAAAGCCAAGGCTGCGTTGATTTTTCGCCTGCCGGAGGAACCGGAGGACGAGTGGGCACGACTACTGGAGGAAATCGCAGAAAACGACAACGTCACCCTAGCCTATCGCGATGATGGTGGCGTGCAGATTTTCTGGGTCGTACCGAAGGAAGATTGAGTCAATGAGTGTCCGTTTTATTGCCCTGCTCTGTGTCTTTTTTGCCACCGCCGCCCACGCCCAAGCCCCACGCACCTTTAGCGAAGCCAAGAAAATCGCCTGGAAACTTTACGCCCCGCAATCCACAGAGTTCTATTGCGGCTGCAAATACACGGGGAACCGGGTAGACCTGAAAGCCTGCGGCTACATCCCGCGCAAGAATGCCAACCGGGCGGCGCGCATCGAGTGGGAACACATTGTCCCGGCGTGGCAGATCGGCCATCAGCGCCAATGCTGGCAAGACGGCGGCCGCAAGAACTGCACGCGCACCGACACCGTCTTCAAGCGCGCCGAAGCCGACCTGCACAACCTGGTGCCGAGCATCGGCGAGGTCAATGGCGATCGCAACAACTTCAGTTTTGGCTGGTTGCCGGTGCAGAGCGGGCAATATGGTTCATGCCTGACCCAGGTGGACTTCAAGGCCAAGAAGGTCATGCCCAGGCCATCCATCCGCGGCATGATTGCCCGGACATACTTTTATATGAGTAAACAATACGGCCTGCGCCTGTCGAAACAGGACCGCCAACTGTATGAAGCCTGGAACCGCACCTATCCCGTGCAGCCTTGGGAACGCCAGCGCAACCAGACCGTGGCCTGCGTGATGGGGCGTGGCAATGAGTTCGTCGGCCCGGTGAACCTGAAGGCCTGCGGATAAACGCGAGCGGGGTCCGCCGACCCCGCCAGCCACCGTATTACGGACGGGCCTTGTGCTCGATCACCAGCGACTCGGCGTCGGTCTTCTTCTTTTTCACCAGCCGTTCCTGCAATTGGGTCTGTTTTGCCTCTGCCTCGGCCTTGCTGGCGAATGGCCCCAACAGCACCAGGTCCTTGCCGTCTTCCTTGGCCAGGTAGAACGGGAAGCCGTTTTCCAGCAACCAGGCGGTCAGGTCGGTCAGTGCCTGCAATTTGTTGTCGGGCGAGCGCACCAGGATATCCCACTGCACAGCGGCAACCGCAGGCGCCTGGGCCTTGGCAGCCTCAGCCTTGTCTCGGGGGGTGTCGAGGTTGGGCCCGTCACCGCATCCGGCCAACGCCAATACCACAATTGCCATCGCTACTTTACGCACTGCCCTGCCCCTTTAACGATCAAAGAGGCAACTTTATCATTCACTGTCTATTCTGGCCGTCATAAACGTTGGCTTAAACATTGCGAAGGATGTTTCCCAGACCTGTATGATGGCGCCATGGGAATTAATGCCGCCTCCATGCGTCCTAAAAGAGGCAGCCACAGGGAAGCGCTTCACAGTAAGCTACACATAACCGACATCCGCCCTGTTAGAAACATGCGTCCTTCAAAGCAATCAAGGAGAAGTCCATGCTGATACTCACCCGCAAAGTCGGTGAAAGCATAAATATCGGTGATGACATTACGATCACCATTCTGGGCGTTAGCGGCCAGCAAGTAAGAATCGGCATCAATGCTCCCAAGGATGTTGCCGTGCATCGCGAAGAGATTTACCAGCGCATCCAGGCTGGCCTGACTGCACCGGACAAACGCGAAACACCTTGAAGCCTCCTCAGTAGCCAGCCTGCTCGTCCCCTGTAACGGCTGGCGAAAGCCCCCTTGGCCTGTCTACGGTATTCCGTGATCAGCGCAGCATTCGCGCCAGGCCCGGCCGCCGGTGGTCAGCACACAGGTTCAGCCACGGAACTTGCTGGACATTTGGCAGACAAATCTCTCCAAGAAAGTATCAAAACCTTACAGTGCCTTTGGAGCGCGTTGATGAGGCGATCCCGCAAAGAGCCTTATACCTTCAAGTCCTGGATAATTGCCCTGCTGATTGCCCTGGCCTTCGTGACGCTCGGATATAGCCTCAGGTTTTACATGGAAGGCAGTACCACCGTGCAGGACGCCGAATCGTGGCCTGACCTGGCGCTGTTTCTCTATGGCTATCTGTTCTGCTTCTGCCTCAAGCCCATTCAGGCGGCCATCCAGCGAAAGCTCAATCGCCGTGCGTTTAGGCAGGCTCGCCAGAAAACCCCCTCTTGAAACAGCATTTGGATCCTGTCTTTAAAAGATAAGGCACTCTGGATCGACCCCGGCCTTGTTCAAGGCCTTAGCACACCTGACCGCCGCTTTCTGAGATATCACACGGCGTATTCCAGGCAGCCAGGAGCGCAACCCTCAAGCCTGCAACTGTCGTCGCCAACGCCATCGACGGCTGATGCGCCCCCCCTTGCCCTGGCAGGAAAGGCACATGGATAAACCCACTGCGCACGCCCGACCCAGCCAGGGCATGCTGCAAGTGGTAGAACACCTGGTTGCACACAAAGGTGCCCGCCGTTTGCGACACCGAAGCCGCGACCCCTGCCTCGCGCACCGACTTGACCATGGCCTTGACCGGCAAGGTGCTGAAGTAGGCCGCCGGACCTTCAGGGATCACCGCCGTATCGATGGGCTGCACACCGAGGTTGTCGGGGATCCGCGCATCGATGAGATTGATTGCAACCCGCTCGATGGAAATGTCACTACGCCCGGGCCCCAGCCCCGTGGCGATCACCAGTTGCGGCTGATGCTCGGCCAGCAACTGGTCCAAACAGACGCCGGCGGTGGCAAAGGCACAGGGCAACTGGCGGGCGACGATCGTCACCCCTTCTTGCAATTGCACCCCGTCCAGCAGGCGCACGGCCTCCCAGGATGGGTTGATCGGGTCTTGATCGAATGGCTCGAACCCCGTCAGCAGTACAGTCCCCATCACCACCTCACATCAACAGATAAAGAAGGACGATATTGACCAGCAACATCATCAGCGCCGTGGGTATCTGCGCCTTGATCACCGCGTTTTTGTCCGGCAACTCCAACAGCGCCGCGGGCACAATATTGAAGTTCGCCGCCATCGGGGTCATCAGCGTACCGCAGTAGCCGGAGAACATGCCGATGGCCGCCATCACCGCCGGGTTGCCGCCATAAATCCCCACCAGCACCGGCACGCCCACCCCCCCGGTCATGACCGGGAAGGCGGCAAAGCCGTTACCCATGATCACAGTGAACAGCGCCATGCCCAACACATAGACCATCACCGCCACCAGTTTGTAATCCAGGTTGATATAGGTGGTGGTGACGTGAGCCACGGCCGTGCCAACCCCGGCTTCGTTAAACAGCAGGCCGAGCATTGCCAGCATCTGTGGCAGCACCATAGCCCAGCCCAGGGCTTCGGTCAGGCGTCGCGATTCGCGCAAGGCCTGCACCGGGGTATCACGGGTCAGCCAGCAGGCCAACCCCAGGGCAATCAGACAGCCGAGGCCGAGGGACACGAACGTGGTGTTCTTCGGATCCAGCAGCGGTACGCCGCCAATCTCGGTGTGCTTGAGCAGCACCGAGCCGATCACCGTGGTCAACGGAATGGCCAGTGCCGGAATAAACAGTTTATGCCCCAGCCGGCCAGCACTGGCGCGGGACTCCTTGTCATGCAACTCGGCATGTGAACCACGCCCTACCCCGCCGAGCCCGGCGATAAGCGCCATCAGCACCACGCCAATGCCCACCACCACCGACGGCAGGTGCTCGCCCACCAGGAACGGAATGGCGAACAGCAACCAGAACAACGCGGTTGACCAACGCTTGGGGTGGGTGCGGTCAGCCAGGATCATGCCCGCCGTAATCAGCAACAAAACGCCGGCGAGCCAGTACAGGTATTGGATGGAAATGATCATTGCGCGGCCTCCGACTGAGCGTTGACGGGCGCAGTGGCCGTCAGTTCACGCGTCAGCCTTCGGTCAAAGCGGTGCAAACGTATGGCGTGCACAATGAACGCACAAATCGCCGTAGGGATGCCCCACACTGCGATGTGCAGCGGCTCGACATCAATGCCGGAGCCCAGCAGGAAGGTATGCATCAGGGCAATCGCACCAAAGGCCACGAAGATATCTTCACCAAAAAACAGCCCCACGTTGTCTGTGGCGGCACACATTGCCAGGACTTTGTGGCGCACCTTGTCCGGCAACTTGCCGAAGCGCTTCTCGGCAGCCCCTTCCGCCATGGGCGCCAGCAACGGGCGCACCATTTGCGGGTGCCCGCCCAGGCTGGTCAGGCCCATGGCGGCCGTGGATTCGCGAACAAACAGATAAATGATCAACAGGCGCCCGACGGTGGCCCGCTCGAAGCGTGCAATCCAGTTCTGCGCATGCAGACGCAGGCCATGGCGCTCCAGCAGGCCGATAACGGCCAGGGGCAACAGCAGGATCAGTTGCAAGGCACGGGTCTGCAGGAAGCCATCGCCCATGGTGGCGAGGATTTTTTCCAGGGGGAAGTGGGCGGCAAACCCGGTGGCAATCGCCGCCGCTGTCACCACCAGTAATGGATTGAAGCGCAACACAAAGCCGACCACGATGACGAGCACGCCAATCAGCGGCCAAAGGTTCACAACAGTTTGCATGGCGTTGAGTCCTTGATTGCGTGCTGCGACGCCTGCATCGCCGATAAGCGATAACGGGCAGCCCGACGCGGATTTTTATTATTGACCGGGTAGGTCGAGGGTCACTGGCGGGCATCTTTGCTGCTTGGGACGGAGGGTGTCCAACAAGAAAAATTGTTGCTGCAAATCAATAAAGTTTGTGAGGGGATGAGCACCGATCTTCGCGCAAGGGTTTAGCGCACGCAAAACCGCGACACGCCGCCAACGCAGGATTGCTAGTGCTGCGGCGCCCCATCAGGGGCACCGGGCAGTCAGGGTGGTCACCATTGATGGGTGTAACTTGCGGTCAACACCGTACCCGGCGCTGGCAAGTGGCTGGTGTTGTTGCTGCTACGCATCAGTTGGCTGTAGAGCGGGTAGTAGCTGCGATTGAACAGGTTCTGGATCCCCATGCCGAGCTGGTCATTTTCGCTGAGTTGGTATTGGCTGATCAGATCAACGGTGGTGTAACTGTCGACCTTGCGCCGTCCAAAGCTGGCAACGCCATCCAGGCGATAGTCGGCGCCGTCGAAATAGTTGGCCTGCAGGCGGTTGCTCCAGGTTTCGGTCGGCTTGAACTCCAGGTAGGCGGTCAGTTTGAGCGGCGGGATGCGGTACCCGGTCATGTCCTGCCAGTCACGGCCTTCGGGCTGCTCCCGGCCCTTCATCCAAGTAAAGGTGCCGCCGGCGCCCCAGCGCTCATCGTCGGTCAACCAGTCGGCACTGCCTTCTACGCCGTAAATTCGCTCTTGGGTGCGGGTCAGGATCAGGCCATTGTTGAAACTCTGCACATCCCCAAGCTTGGAGGTGGTGTAGAACACGGCCAGCGAGGCCAATGTCTGCTCGCCCAACCCACCACGCCAGCCCAGCTCGTAGTTGTTGGTTTTCACCGGTTCCAGGTTGGAGGAACCAAGATCGAACCCTCGCCGGGCATTGCGCAGCTGCACCCCGATATCGGGCAACTGGAAGCCCTGGCTGAACGCCGCGTAGATCTCCTGGCCCGCTACCGGCGAGTAAGTCAGGCTGATATTGGACAGCACTGAATCGTAATGCACCTTGCCCCCGCGGACAGTCGCCGGCTGGGTCGCTGCCGACTCCGAGAGCGGGATAAAGTCATCGTATTGGGCGGTGGCGTATTCATAGCGCACGCCGCCCTCCACCGACCATTGTTCGTTGAGCTTATGTTGCAACTGCGCAAAGCCGCCGAGGCTACGGGTTGTCAGGTCGGGCATGTAGGTGAGCTTGCCGATCTTGTCAAACACCCTGCCGCCACTGGCGTCATAGGCTCGCGGGTCGAAGATGTCGATGGGCATGTCGCTGCGCTCCTGGTTGAAGTCAGCGCCCCATAACAACTCCGTATTGCCCAGGCTCCCCAGCGGCGTGCGTAGGGTGACCCGGCTGCCGAACACTTCACTGTTCTGCATGACCTGGTCGACATTGCGTCCACGGGTCGCCACTGCGCGGGCATCGAACGGTGTGAACCGGGTGAAGTAGTCCCGATAGTAGAGTTGCGCATTAAGCGTGCCGCCCAGTACGTCGGTATGGGCGTACTCCAGGTTGAGCAAGGTGTTCTTGATCTGGTTCTGCTCGGCCAACGACAAACCGGACAACGGGCGCGCAGGCACCGAGCCCGCAGGAAGCTTGGCCACCGACGGGTCGGAGGTGTAGTCGCTATTTTGCTCGGCATTGTAATGGCTGGCAGACAGTTGAATGCGCTGCACATCATCAAGGCGCAAGCCCAGTTTGCCGCCAACGTTGAAGGTATTGGCATCGAACAGATCGCCCTGGCTGGGCTCTGGCGCCAGGCGGTGCCCGTTGGCGTCGTAGGAGGCGCCAATGTGGCGGGCGCCGAAGTCCAGGGCGTAATCCACCCGGCCCTGGGACCCTGCAACATGATGCTGCAATTGGCCGCCCAGGCCATCGCTGCCCAGCTTGCTCAAGGGCGAGACGGCGCTCAGGCTGGTGCTCGCCCGCGGCTCGCCACCGGCCGGCCGCGTGGTGATCGAGATGATGCCCCCGGTCGCGCCTGCGCCGTAGATCGCACTGCTGCCACGGATCACTTCGATACGCTCGATCAGCGCCGGGTCGATGTTCGCCAGGTTGCGCGAAGAATCGCGGTTGGTATTGAGCGGAACACCGTCGACCAGCACCAGCATCGTCCGTCCACGCAAGGTCTGCCCGTAGTCGGTAATGGTCCGGCTTGAGTCGGCCATGCCCGGGATGCTCTTGGCCAGCAACGTGGCGAGGCTGTCCGAGCCCTGGCGCAGTTGCTCCAGCTGCTTGTGTTCGATGACATTGACCTGGCGGGCCTGGGGCACCAGGTCGCTGTCGAGCCGCGAGGCACTGATGGTCAGGCTGGCCAGCTCCATTGTGCCCGGCGCGGGGTCCGACGCTGGGGAGACATTGGCGGTGCCCCCCTGGACCACCAGGAATGTTTGTTCGTCACGCGCCTGCACCGTCAGCCCGCTTTTGCCGAGCAACCGCTCAAGCGCTTCCTGCAACGTGTAGCGCCCGCGCAAGGCCGGCGCGCTCTTGCCGGCCGTGATTTCACTGGCGAACAGGATCTGTGCCGAGGATTGCCGGGCTACGGCATTCAGGGATTTCTCCAGCGATGCGGCCGGGATATCGAAATCAACCGGGGCCGATTCTGCCAGCGACCATTGGCTCAAGAGCAAGCTGCCGGCCAGCAAGGACATGCGCACCGGCGCGCGCAGGAAGGACTGACTCACGTTTTTATTCTCCACGAAGTTGGGTTACAGGGAGATAGCCGTCAGCACTGCGGCGCAACCCTACCTCGGTTGAAGATTATTTTTCTTGCCAGGGGAATCGATCAGGACCGAGCCATCGGCCGCAGTGGAAACGCTCAACGCCAGGATCCCGGGCAACAGCGCCAGCAAGCGGTCAACGTGGCCACTGTCAAACACACCGGAAACCGGCAGGCGCGCAAGCCTGGGGTCCATGAGCCTTATAGGCTGACGGTGATAGCGCTGCAGTATGCCGATGACTTCCTCAAGCGGAGTGCTTTCAAAAACCAGCCGGCTTTGTTGCCAGGCGGTGACGTCATCCACGTCAACCCGTTTCACCTGAGCCTCTTGCCCCTTCTGCAAACGCAATTGCTGCCCGGGCTCCAGCGCTGTGACTAAACCGGTAGCGGCCGCCCGCACAGTGACCTTGCCTTCAGCCACGCTGACCTGCACATCCTGTTCCTGACGGCTGACGTTAAAACGCGTGCCCACGACTCGCACCCCAACCAACCCGGCATCGACCAGGAAAGGCCGGTAGACCCTCGGCGACACCTCAAACAACGCCTGCCCCGCCTTCAATTCGACCTGGCGGCTGCGCAGATGCCAGCTGACCGTCATCTGCGTGCTGCTGTCGAGCAGCACCCGAGAGCCATCCGCCAGCTGCAGCGCCTGGCGTTGCCCTACCTGGCTGGCAAAGTGTTCGCTGCGGTAGGCCGGATCGACCCAGGCCACCCCCGCAACCATCGCCAGCAGCAACAGCCCGAGGGTTTTCCCTGTGGGGCGTTTGTTTTTCGCGGGCGTCGACGGGGGCAGCGGAAAACGTTGCTTGAGGTCCTCGCGAACCCGCGCAATGGCCTCCTCCTCCTGGCTGAAGTCCTTGCTCTTGTGTGGGTCGCGATTCATGGCAAGACCTCTGTCCCTAGATGCGTACGGCAGATCCCCATGCCCAGGCGCAGGTGCTTCTCGACGGTTTTCAGGGAAATCCCCAGGCGCGCGGCCACTTCGGCCTGGGGCAATTCATGCACCTTGTGCATGACAAACACCATTTGGCAGCGCGGTGGCAGGCTGGCAATCGCCTCGGTGAGCAACTCCAAGGCCCGCTCCCCAGCCAGATGGCGCTCCTGGCTCGGCGCACCGCAGGCCACTTGCGGCAATACCGAAACGCCGACAACCCAGCCCTGACGCCGACGCTCGCTTCGATAACGGCTGATCGCCATATCGCTGGCGATCTTGCGCAACAAGGCCACTGGCGTGCGTACACCTGGTTTCTCATCCTGCTCAAGCAACTGTAGGCACAAGTCGTGTATCACTTCGCGGGCAAATATCCGCTCACCAAAACGCCGGCGGACATGATCCACCAACTCGTCGTAGTGCCGAACCAATGCTGCCAGCAGTGTGGGTTTGGGAGGGTCGACCTGCACGATGACCTGCGCAATGAGAGAAGCGGATGCCCTGGAGAGAGGGCAATTGCGCGCAGTATAAATGCGAATACTTTACATTTGAAGCAAAGATCCTGACCCCTGCGCTGCGTCACTGGGTAGCCCGGCAATGAAAGATGGGGCAAGGCCGCCCACCAGCCTTCAAGCGCAGAAACTACGGCCGCAAGTAGGCGAACATATGTTGTACGTAATCGGCTTTACCAAGGGGCACACCGTTATGACGCAAGATGTTGTAGGCCGTAACCAAGTGAAAGTAGAACTGTGGAATAGCCCAGTTCACAGCGTACTCACTGCCGGTCATATCGAAGGCCATGCCATTGGGTAACTCAATAGCGATTTCGCGCCCTGCCCCTTCCTCTATTTGAGCGCGGTCCGCTGCATCAAGAATGGCCAACGTATGCTCGATCAATACCTGCGCTGCTGCCAGGCTTTCGGGAGGCGTGAGCAATAGCACCGGCTGCCGTGTCAGTCGCTGAACCGCCTCCTGCGCTTGCGTGCACGCGTACTGAATCTGACGGGCCAGATCATGCATATCAGGCGCCAGTCGAGCCCCCAACAAAATTTCCGGGTCATACCCGCGCTCCAGGGCAGAGTCTTGACCCTTGGACAAAAGAGACGCTAACGCGCGCAGCATTTGCGCGAAGCAGGGAATGGTAATGGAGTAGACCGACATAGCTTTTCCCCAAGTAATCATTCAATGCAGGTAAAAGGACCAGCCTTTCTCCCAGGAGAATGAAGCCTAGCAGACGGTTGCATGCCTTCTACCCTGCTTCTATTGCATCAGCGTTCGCCTATCGGGAGGCAGGAGTGTTGATGTAGGTAGGCGCGAGACTGGCATTTTGAATGAAGGTTTTGCAAATCACAGTGTCTAGTCCTGAAATAGGTTTACACCTGTTTCACCCTAACGCCCGATGCACCGCATCGGGCGTTTTGTATTTCAAAGACAGG